>NZ_JBFTKP010000005.1:0-316672 GCF_056396005.1 Allobosea sp. 05T439
AGTCTTCGCCAATGACACATCCAATCCGATGAACAGCCTCATCCCGTAATCCTCCACCTTCAGGGTCGGTACGGGAACGGCGACAGCTTGCCCTTCTAGACGCAAGTGGCAATGGGCAGCGCGCGACGCAGGCCCCGTTACAGCATCTCATAAGCCCTGAACCAGAGTTCTCCCCGAATTCCGCTCGGAATGTGACAGGGCACCGGATCGGGGCGCGCGCGAAATGCACCTCAGGGTTCTGCGACTTCCGCAGTTGCGACCACCGGAACGAACCGGGCCGCGGGCCCATAGGTGGGTTGCAGGAGGCGCTGCGCCAACAGGTAGCAGGCCCCGGCGATGATCAGACCTGCGCCGACATCGACAAAGTAGTGGCCGCCATCGATCGGTGTCGCGGCGATCATCGTCAGATTCAGGGCCGCGACCGGCCAGCGCAGCACTGGATGTGCGAGCCCGCCGAGCAGCATCAGGAGCCCAAGCGCCGCATGGTAAGACGGAAAGGTGATGATTCCCTGAGCCTTCGACAGGTCGAGATCGAAAGGCGCGCCCGCCCTCAACGCCTGCATATCATGCACATGCACGAAGGCTGCGGACGGCGACAGATGGGGGAAGTCGGCGGGTGTCAGGTTCAGATGGACGAACATCGCCATCGCAGGAAAGAAGCCCGAGATCAGGATTGTCACAAAGCCGGCAAAGATCATTGCCAGGATCATCACGCGCGCGGCGCTTCCCCGCCCGGTGAACGACAGTGTGACGATCAAGATCAAGACCTGTGGAATGAAACTGTCATAGGCCAATTGAAACAGCAGGCCGAGCAGCGGACGCTGATTGACGGCCTTGAGATAAGCCATCCAGTCGAGCCCAAGAGCGCGGTCGACATCATACAGGACCGGATCCTGCAGGGGAAAACCGAGAGAGGCGAGCAAATAGGAGAACAACGCCCCAACGGCGAAGAAGCCGATGATCTGAGCAGAGCAATCCAAGCCATCGGCGATCTTATGCTCCGCCCTCCGCTCGCGGTAGACATGGGCTGCGAATGTCAGAACGAGGGCCGCGACAAGCGGCACCAGAAGCGAAACGGCATTGAGGCGAATAGTCGAGAAGGGTAGCCAAGCCAGATCGATCAGCAGAAGGCCGATGATGAAAGTTCGAACAACCTGATTGGATCGCTGCGCCAGTGTCGTATCAGCCGCCGTCATCGTGCCACCTTACGTTGCGGCGGCACTATGCAGCTGAAGATTTAACCCGAGCTCAATCGCGATGGTTAAATCTTTCGGCTGGGGCGCGAGATGACCCCGATCCTTGCCCCGGCAAAATCGGTCAGCACAGGCGACTTGATATCCCCTGCGCCAGTGGGACCATGCCGGGCGCAGCCCGCCGGGTTTCTCGACGGCATTCCCTGCGCCATCGATCGCAAAAGCGAAGGGGTAAAGGTCGGTCGGGGAGAGGCCGCCGTCGCTGGTCGCCCACTCGGACAATGCCGCACCGGCTGGTTCGGCAGAAGCGGCTCAATCAATCGCCACTCCACACCCAGATAAAATCGCGCCATCAACGCCTCCTCCCGGAAACGTTGAACTAGCCCACCCCCCCAATCACAGCCCTTATGGGTTCAGAATCTATAGCCCGATGGCAGCGCGCCAGATCTCGGTTTCCGGCAAGACGAAGAGAGCCGAGCAGGCAAGGGCAATTCCATAGGGCACGCCCTGCTTAGCCTCATGAAGCCGGCGCAACCATGGCCAGTTCTCCCCCAGCACCGGCAACGGTGCGGTGCGCAGCATGATCACGATCAGGGTCAGCACGGCGCCGAACATGGCAGCCACAAGCAGATAGGGCATCAACTGCCCAAAGCCGAACCAGAGCGCCGTGGCGGCAGCCAGTTTGGCATCTCCGCCGCCGATCCAGCCCGCGGCGAACAGGCCAAAACATATAGCAAGAACAAGGCCCCCCGCGGCAAAATGCCAGCCAATCTGAAGCCAGGGCAGGCCGATGACGAGAGCGCTCGGCACGAAAAGAACGGCAAGGCCGAGGCAAAGCCGGTTGGAAATCGTCATCGACAGCAGGTCGCTCGCTGCAGCATAGGCCATCGCCGCAGGAAAGAGGACGAGGAGGAACAGCAACGGGACCGACATCGAAAGGTCTCCTGGCAATGCAGCTTCACGAACGATGCGTCAGCATCGCACCCAACCCTGTAAAAACAGTATCTGGGCGGTCGAGCGGGAACCGGGACGCAAAACGCCCCGGACCAGCCGGGGCGTTCGCTGCGCAAGGCAGAAGTAGTTCAGGTGGCGACGTTCATCAGCGCGGTGCTGATCCGGCCGAACAGCAGGCCGAGCTGCGTGCCGACAATCGTGGCGGCGCCGATGATGACCACGGCAATCAGGCCAGCGATCAGGCCGTATTCGATGGCGGTCGCGCCGGATTCGTCCTTGGCAAAGCGAGCGAACAGATTCTTCATGACGGAACTCCTATTGCACCACGGTTTGACTGCTGCCTTCGCTCTGAACGGCTTCGGTCAGCGACAAGACGGACACTACCCAGAAGCTCTTGCGGATCAGTTAAACGAAACAAAGAATTCGACGCTCATAACGGGCATTTGCTGGATGGTTAACACCATATTTATTGCATTCACAAGTCGCCACCTTATTAAATATCAGTTCATATTTGAATTTAATAGAGACTATACTTATTCACACAAACGAATTCAACGGCACAGCCGATGCATATCTCGTTGAGAAAAACGACCTGAAACGAGACTGCATCTCACCCTTTGGGAATCACCACCTCGATAAACGTGCGTTAGAGGCATTGTTAGGACTCGATTCATCATTTTCGGCTTAATTCCAGATGTCGGAAACCTAGGGCGCCACCATGTCGACTATCCTCAGCTGTGCCCTCCGCCTGCGCCGCGGAGCGCTGGCCATGGCCGCGTCCGGCGCGGTCCTGCTGGGAAGCGGGCCCGCAGCCCGATCTGCACCGGAAGCGGCCCGGCCCGACACGGTCGCCGTCATCGTCGATCATGCCAAGCTGGTCAGACTGCCGGAAAAAGCCCAGACCGTGATCGTCGGCAATCCGGCGATCGCCGACGTGTCCGTGCAAAAGAACGGAGTGATGGTGGTGACAGGCAAGAGCTTCGGCATCACCAATCTCATCGCACTCGACGCCAGCGGCAGCCTGCTGGCTGAATCGCTCGTACGCGTCAGTGCGGCTGCGGATTCGATTCTCACGGTCCAGCGCGGCATGGAACGGGAAAGCTACTCCTGCACCCCGACCTGCCAACCGACCGTGCAGCTCGGGGACGCAACCAAATATTTCGGTGATGTCGGCGGGCAAACGACCAAACGCAATGCACTCGCCGGCGGCAGCGATAAATAGCGCTCGCGCCCTTCAAGGTGAAGGTTTCGCTAACGCCAGTGCCGCTTCGCCGAGCTAGGCCCTAACAAGTCAGCAATGCTTTCGCGCTAAGGTATTCCACTGAAGAGCGGAGCCCCTTCGCGGCATCCGTATCCGGATGGTTGGCTAAACTGGTCATGCTCACATCTCCTTTCAGAACGAGCAGAAGCGTCGCCCGACGCCTCCTCATGGGGCAACGACAGGAAGCCAAGGGCTTTTCCAGCGACCAGAGCGGTGCGACGGCCGTCGAGTTCGGCATCGTCGCGATGCCGTTCCTTATGCTCGTGTTCACGACTATTGAAACGGCGCTGATGCTGTGGACAAATCAGGTGCTCGCCGACGCTGTAACACAGGCGTCGCGGACACTGCTGACTGGCGAGTCAGTCGCAATCTACAGCACCCCCTCGAACCCCCTTCCGCACGATGCCAAGACATCGACTGAGGCATTCAGGCGCGAGGTCTGCGCGCGGGCTCCGGCGCTCATCGATTGCGAGAAGCTGCGTGTCGACGTGCGCGGCTACGGAACGCCAATGGATGCTCGAACCGATCTTGCCGCCCGCAACCCGCTCAGCGGGACAACTCTGGACACCAGTGGTTTCAGCTACAACCAGCCTGGAAGAGGCCAGACCGTCGTCGTGCGGGCGGCCTTGCGCTATTCGCTCTACCTGACCGGCTGGGCGGACTCCCTGACCAATATCGATGGCGGCGAACGCGCCCTCTTTTCAGTCGCGACGTTCCGAAGCGAACCCTGAGAGCGACCATGAGGCAGTTCTTCTCGTTCCGCCGCAACAGGGCCGCGCTTCGCCGCCTCGGGCGTCGCCTCCAAAGCGACGGAAAGGGCGTCGCCGCTGTCGAGTTCGCCCTCATCTGGCCCGTAATGATCTTGCTCTATTACGGCATCGTCGAGGTCGGACGGGCCACCATGGCCGATCGCCGGGTGACCCAGCTCAACCGGGCCCTCGTCGATCTCGCTTCACAGTCGCCAGCAATCAGCGATGGCGAACGCGACATGATCTTCCTCATCGGGCAAATGATCTTGGCGCCCGAAACAATGACGTCAACGCCGCCGCCACCCATGCCAGCGACGCTGAAGATGATCATCGCCAGCGTCGTCGTGGACGATAAGGGGGTGGCAAAGGTGTGTTGGAGCGCACCGATAAACACAACCGCCCCACCGGCAAACATCAAATTACCGGCTGGGCTGCTCATTCCCAAGACGTCCTTGATCATGGCCGAGGCCAGCTACGGCTATAAGCCCTTGCTCGGCGATCGGGTGGTCAAAGGCGCCCTCACCCTGGGTGGCAACAGGATCTACATGCGTCCACGCGCTGCAGCGAAAGCGGGCCCGCTCAACATCGAGCAGGTCGCGCGAATCACGAAGATTAATGGCGTCACCACGACGATCACCTGCTGAGCGTTGCGGGCACTCGCCGCTGAGACGCTTTGCGGCGAGTGAGCGTCCCGATGCGAAGTCGCTCGCTTCGGGACGGCCCTTGCCCGGGTTCGCCAGCCTCAGATCGTCTGGTTATAGGCACCCACTTCAGGGTTTTCGCGCAGCACACCGTCGATGGCGGCAAACATCTCGCGCATGCGGGCTTCCGAGATCGGGCTTTCGCAGACGACGACAAGCTCCGGCTTGTTTGAGGACGCGCGGACCAGTCCCCAGGTGCCGTCCTCGTTGACGACGCGGACGCCGTTGACGGTGATCACGTCGCGGATCTTCTGGCCAGCGATGGTTTCGCCCTTTGCCTGCATAGCCTCGATGCGCTTCGTCACGCGATCGCTGACTTCGTACTTGATCTCGTCGGCGCATTTGGCGGCCATGGTCGGCGTGCCCCAGGTCTTGGGAACCGCGGCATAGAGCTCGGCCATCGACTTATCCGGGTTGCGGTCGAGCATGTCGATGACCGCCAGCGCCGTAACCACGCCATCGTCATAGCCGCGCCCGACCGGCGCGTTGAAGAAGAAATGGCCCGACTTCTCGAACCCCGCCAGCGCATTGAGATCGCGGACGCGGCGCTTGATGTAGGAGTGGCCGGTCTTCCAGTAATCGGTCTTCACGCCGAGCTTCTGCAGCTCGGGGTCGGTGATGAAGAGCCCGGTCGATTTCACGTCGACGACGAACTGCGCGCCGGGATGGAGCCTGCCGAGGTCGCGCGCCAGCATCACGCCGATCTTGTCGGCGAAGATCTCCTCGCCGTGATTGTCGACCACACCGCAACGGTCGCCGTCGCCATCGAAGCCGAGCGCAACGTCGGCGCCGTGCTGCTTCACGGCATCCGCCATGGCATGCAGCATCTTCATGTCTTCGGGATTGGGATTGTAACGCGGGAAGGAGTGGTCGAGCTCGGCATCCATCGGGATGACCTCGCAGCCAATCGCCTCCAGGATCTGCGGTGCGAAGGCGCCGGCCGTGCCGTTGCCGCAAGCTGCGATGACCCTGAGCTTGCGCGTGATCTTCGGCCGATTGGTGAGGTCCTTGATGTAGACGGCCGGGAAATCCGGAACGAAAACATAGGAGCCACCGCCCGACAGCTCGAAATCGGCCGCAAGCACGATGTCGCGGAGCTGACCCATCTCGTCGGGGCCGAAGGTGACCGGGCGCTGCGCACCCATCTTCACGCCGGTCCAGCCATTGTCGTTATGCGAGGCCGTGACCATCGCAACGCAGGGAACGTCGAGCGCGAACTGGGCGAAATAGGCCATCGGCGACATGGCAAGGCCGATATCATGGACCTTGCAGCCCGCCGCCATCAGGCCGGTGACCAGCGCCATCTTGATCGACGACGAGTAGCCGCGGAAATCATGACCGGTGACGATCTCGGGCTTGATGCCCATGCGCTTGATCAGCGTGCCGAGGCCCATGCCGACGGCCTGCACGCCCATCAGGTTCAGTTCCTTGCCGAAGAACCAGCGCGCGTCATATTCGCGGAACCCCGTCGGCTTCACCATCGGCAGGGATTCATACTCGAAGGTATTCGGGAACAGCTCAGGCAGCGGCTTCGGGAACATCAAGGCATCCATTGCAAGGGAACATGCAGGGCGAACGAAGCATCAAGCCACATGAATGCAGCCTGACCGTGACACGGCGGCGACGCCGTCTTGACGGATCCCTGGCATAGCGGATCGCAGCGGATTAGGGAACGCCGGAGACCGCCTAGCCGCGCAGGATCATGCGACCGGTCTGGACCTCGTAGCCCTTGAGCTTGCTCAGGAAAGACGTTCCAAGCAGGCTGACGGAGAGCGCACCTGCGGGCAGAACTATGGCCTCGACATTGCGCACGATGATAGCGCCGAGCCTGACCTCGCGTAGATTCACCCGGGCACCGCGTACCACGCCGTTGGCTGTGCGCAGCGTGATCTTGTAGTCGGAGGATGCAGGGCGGATGCCGAGCCCCAAGGCATCGTTTTCCGTCAGCGCGATGAAACTAGCGCCAGTATCGACCAGCATCCTGACGCGGTAATTGTCGATGGTCGGATGGACCATGTAGTGACCGCGAGAATCGGCCGCCACGGTGACCGTCGGAGGCTCGCTCGATCTGGCGACTGGAGGCGGCGAAGAGGCCGGTCGCGTGCCGGTCGCGACGGCCGCCACGCGGGGTGTGTCATCGTCCTCGACATAGCCCGCCAGACGCGTGCCATATGACATCGCGCCGTAACCGACGGTAAAGGCTACTCCGAGCGCCCAGATGATGGGCCGTTGCGCCATCTGCTTTCAGTCTCCACCAGGTTCCGGGAATGCTGCTCTCAGGACACTGCCGAAGAATGAATAGGAACGGGCAGAATGGCGGGTTCAGCCGAGCCCGGGCCCGATGAATCCAAATAGACTTAACGTATCGTCATCCGGATTGAAGACATCAGAGGAAACTGGCACCAGCCAGTGCCTCGATCTCCGCCCGGCGTGGCACGCTCGGCTGAGCGCCCGGCACCGTGCAGGCGAGCGAGCCCGCCGCGAGCCCGCGCTGAAGCGCGCCCGAAAAACCACAGCCGGCATCGAGCGCCGCCGCGAAAGCTCCGACGAAGCTGTCCCCGGCGGCAACGGTGTCGACGACCTCGACCTTCGGCGCTTCCAGGCGGCGGCGAACGCCGCCATGCCAACCGACGACGCCCTCGCCACCGAGCGTGACGACGCAGGCGATGCCGTGTTCGGCGTCGAGGCGCTGCGCGAAGGCGTCGGGCTCGCGTTCAGCCCAGCCCAATGCGCGGGCAAGTACCAGCGCCTCGTGCTCGTTGACGATCAGCATATCCAGGCAATCGAGCAATTCGGGAGCGGGCGATCCGGCCGGCGCCAGGTTCAGGATGACGCGCCCGCCGGCCTGCTTCGCCAGACGGGCCGCGATGATGCACTCCGTCTCCGGAACCTCGCGCTGCAGAAGCAGGATGTTGCGCTGGCCAAGCGACAGGTCGTGCAAGCCATCGGCCCTGGCCTGGGCATTCGCGCCGGCCGCCACCACAATCTGATTGGAGCCGGCGGCATCGACGGCGATGAAGGCGGCCCCCGTCGGTGCCTCGACCCGCTCGACCAGCGCGAGATCGACACCGTCGGCGGCCAGCAGGGACAGGGCGATCTCGGCAAAGGCATCGCGCCCGACAGCGCCGGCGAGCACCACCTCGGCGCCCGCCCGGCGGGCGGCAAGCGCCTGGTTGGCCCCCTTGCCGCCGGGATGCAGCGCATAGCCCGGGCCCATCACCGTCTCGCCTGCTCCCGGCAGGCGCTCGACCGGCGTGACAAGATCGACATTCAGGGACCCGAAGACGGTGATCACGCCAGCAGCCTCGCAGCCAGGCGTTTCACACCCGCAATGAAGGCATCTTCCGGCGGCGTGATCCGGAAAGGCAGGCCCGCGGCCTCGAACGCCGCTCCATAGCTCGCAGCCAGCGCTCCATCGGCCACGAGATGGACCGTGGTCGGGCGCCCAAACAGCGCCTGCGCGCCGGCAATCTCCTGACCAACCAGCAGCGCCGAGAGATAGGGCCCGACCGCGCCACCGTTCATCCGCCCCGCCAGCACCTCGGTACGCGCTGCAAAGGCTGCGTTGAGCAGCCCGGCAGGCCGTGCTGCCGCTGCAAAACCACGCTGGATCCCGATGCTTGCGTCGTCCCCCGACGGCTCTTCGGCAAGGCGCGCCAGAATCGAATGCTGACGCAGCAGGCCATAGATCTCTCCGGTCATGAAGCTGGCAAAGCGCGTGATCCTGTCGTCCCGCAACTCAGCCCATTTCGAATGGGTGCCGGGCAGGCAGGCGATGCCATCGGTGAGACCGAGTCCGACGATCAGCGTTTCCTCGCCGCGCATGACATCGAATGCGCCATCGTCCCAGGAGAGGCCGGGGAGCACGGTTGCGCGCGTTCCGTCCTCCAGCGTCACCGCGATGCCGGCATCTGCCAGCGCCTCGGTTGAGGCAGGGCAAGCAACGTAAGGCGCCTCGACCCAGCCATTGCGGCTGCCGACCATCCCTGCGAGCACGATCGCGGCATCCGGCCGCCTGCGGCGGAAATCACCGGCGATCGCCTCGAAAGCGGCCGGGAAACCTCCGGCCGGCACGGATTGGATGCCCTGATCCGCAATCCGCCGGTCCATCACGCGGCCGTCCTCGCCAATGAGGAAGGCGCGGGCACGGGTGGTGCCCCAGTCGAGCGCGATCAAGGGTTTCGGCATGGCGGGCTCCGGCACGGCATCGGTCATGGCCCTGCCTTGCCGCATCAGGCGCGGGCAAAGCAAAGCGTTGACCCGACTATCTCCTTGGCCCGCAAGCCGGGGTCAAGCCCGCGCATGCCGCACGGGCTCAGACGTCGAAGAACACCGTCTCGCCTTCGCCCTGCAGCCGGATGTCGAAATGGAAGACGCCGTCCGGGCCACGTTGCGCGATCAGCGTTTCACGCCGCTCATGCGGGACCAGCGCGAGCACTGCATCGGACGCATTGGCAGGGTCGTCCGAGAAATAGATGCGGGTCACCAGCCGGAGCAGGAGCCCGCGCGCGAAGACCGAGACGGCGAGATGCGGCGCCTGCCTCGTACCGTTTAGCCCCTCCACCGCGCCCGGCCGCACCGTCTCGAAGTGGAAAAAGCCTTCCGGCGACGTTTCCGCCCGGCCGAAACCTGTGAAGCCGGCATTGCCCCCGGCATTGTGATGCCCATCCGCATCGGCCTGCCAGACCTCGATCATGGCGTCCGGCACCGGCTCGCCATCGCCATCGAGGACATGGCCACGAATGGTGATGCGCTCGCCCGAGACGCCATCGGTCGCGATCCGCTCATTGGCCAGCTCCGAACCGCCATAGGCACGGGGCGTCAGCGCGTAAGCGTAGAAGGGGCCGACCGTCTGCGAGGGGGTGAGGCCCAGGGCGGGCTTGCGCTCAGTCATCATGCGGCTCCTCGAGCGGCGTCGCGTCGCGACCGCGCAGGACAATGTCGAACTGGTATCCGAGCGCCCATTCCGGTTCGGTCGTGTCGATGTCGAAGCGCGAGATCAGGCGCTCCCGTGCCTTCGCGTCCGGGATCGACTGGAAGATCGGGTCGTAGGCGAAGAGCGGATCGCCCGGGAAATACATCTGGGTGATCACGCGCGAGAGGAAGCTCGGCCCGAACAACGAGAAATGGATATGGGCCGGGCGCCAGGCGTTGTGATGGTTGCGCCAGGGATAGGCGCCGGGCTTGATCGTGACGAAGCGATAGCGCCCTTCCGCATCGGTCATGGCGCGGCCGGCTCCCGTGAAATTCGGGTCGAGCGGCGCGGGATGCTGATCGCGCAGATGGACGTAGCGCCCTGCCGCGTTGGCTTGCCAGATCTCGACCAGGGTATGCGGCACCGGCCTGCCATCCTCGTCGAGCACCCGGCCCGTCACGATGATCCGCTCGCCGAGCGGCTCGCCCTCATGCTGCAGGGTGAGGTCCGAATCGCCCGCTTGCACGGCGCCATGACCAAACGCCGGACCGCTGATCTCCGACAGCGTATGCGGCAGCAGGATCAGGGGCTGCGAGGGTGCGCGCTTCAGCGTGCTCGTGTAGGCCGGCGACGCGTTGAGCGGATGGGCTCTCAGGCCATCGCGTGGATAGATCAGGCTCATGCCGCTACTCCATGCGCTCGCTTGGTCCGGGCGTGCAGATCGCGCAGGATCTCGATCTCCTGCGCGGTCGGCGCCGGAGTTTCGACGAGTTCGCCAGCGAAACGCAAGGTCCAGCCGCAACCGGCCTGAACCTGATCCCGCGTCACGCCAGGATGCAGCGCAGTGACAGTCAGCTCGGCGGTCTCGGCATCGGGTTCCATGACGCAAAGATCGGTGATCACCTTGGTCGGCCCCTTGGTCTTGAGGCCGAGCCGTTCCCGATCGCCCTTGCCCTTGCCGTGGCCGAAGGAGGTGATGAAGGGCAGCGTCTCGACGAAGGCGCGCGAGCCCATCGCCATCGTGATGAAGATCTCGCCGCAATTGCTGGCGATTTCCGGCGCGCCGCCGCCGCCGGGAAGCCTCACCTTCGGCGCGGCATAGTCCCCGACGACCGTGGTGTTCAGATTGGCGTAGCGATCGATCTGCGCACCGCCCAGGAAACCAATGGTGATCCGGCCGCCCTGCAGCCAGTAGCGAAACATCTCGGGCACGCCGACCGTGGTCAGCGCGGTATCACAGAGTTCGCCGTCGCCGATCGAGAGCGGCAGCACGGAGGGGCGGGTGGATAGCGTACCGGATTCGTAGATCAGCGTGATCTTCGGGGCATGGGTCAGGCGCGCCAGGTTGCAGGCGGCCGAGGGTGCGCCGATACCGACGAAGCAGACATCATCATTGGTCAGCAGGCGGGCGGCCGCGATGCTCATCATCTCGGTGGGCGTGTGGCTCATGGGAGTATGGCTCATGGCGCTGATCCTCACGCGGCCTGCCGAGCAAGGCCGGCATGGTGTGCAAACACCTCCGGCCCCTGCTCCAGGACATTTGCCTTCATCCAGGCCATGAATGTGTCGCGCTCCCGGGCGATCTTGTCCCAGGCAATGTAGAAGTCGTTGGCGCGCTTGTAATAACCGTGGGCGTAGGATGGATAGGCTCCGCCCGGCACCCTGGCGATGGCGGTCACCGCCCAGGACGGCAGGATGACGGCATTGGCATTGCGCGGGCCAAAGTCCTCGACGATCTCCTCGACGGTAACCAGCGAACGCCTGGCCGCCAGCACGGCCTCTTTCTGCACGCCAACAATGCCTTCGAGCAGGACATTGCCTTCGCGATCCGCCTTCTGTGCATGAATGACGGCGGCGTCGGGCCGGATGGCGGGAACTGTCGCCAAGACTTCCCCGGTATAGGGGCAGGTGACGGATTTGATCCGGGGATTGACCTTGGGCAGATCGACGCCCTTGTAACCGCGAAACACCGCGAAGGGCAGGTTGGCGGCGCCGGCCTCATAGGCATTGGCCATGGCGGCGTGGCTGTGCTCTTCAAGCTCGAGCTTATGCGGCCAGCCATTCTCGACCGCATCGCGCAGGCGATGCAGCGAGCCGACGCCAGGGTTGCCGCCCCAGGAGAAGACCAGCTTTTCGGCGCAACCCATCCCGATCATCTGATCGTAGATCAGGTCCGGCGTCATGCGGATCAGCGTCAGCCGCTTGCGGCCCTGACGGATCGCCTCATGCCCGGCAGCATGCGGGATGAGGTGAGTGAAGCCTTCCATCGCGACGGAGCAGCCGTCACGCACCACCGTCTCGATTCCCTCGGCGAGGGAGACGAACTCAGCCACCTTGACATCTCCTCGTTTTGTGCGTTAATCGCACATCGTTTTGATTTTCGAACAATACCCATTGCGTCAACAGGGGTCAAGATTGGACACTGCAACGTCGGATCGCGACCATATGGCCGCCCTGGAAAAGGGGCTGGCCGTGATCGAATGCTTCGACGCGGCGCATGAGAAGCTCACGATTGCAGACGTGGCGCGCGCCACCGAATTGTCTCGCGCGGCGGCCCGGCGCTGCCTTCTGACGCTCACAAGGATCGGCTACGCTGAATTCGACGGCAAGTTCTTCCGGCTGACGCCGCGCGTGCTCAGGCTCGGCCATGCCTGGCTGGCCTCCAGCGCCCTGCCCCAGCTCGTCCAGCCCTTCCTGGAGCGGTTGTCCGAGGAAACCCATGAATCCTCCTCAGCCTCGCTGCTCGACGGGCACGAGATCGTCTATATCGCGCGTTCGGCGCAGAGGCGGATCATGTCCGTGGGCCTTTCCGTCGGCTCGCGCCTGCCCGCCTTCTGCACCTCGATGGGGCGCGTCCTGCTCGCAGCGCTGCCACCGGACGAGGCCCGCGAACGGATTCTGGCCGGCCGGCCGCGAGCGCTGACGCCTCATACCGTAACGGAGCCGGAACGGATCATGGCCGCCTTGGCGGCGGCACGCGAACAGGGTTACAGCGTGGTCGATCAGGAACTGGAACTTGGCCTGATCTCGATGGCACTCCCCCTCGCCAATGCGCGTGGCGAGACCGTTGCCGCCTTCAATATTTCCGGGCAGGTGCAGCGAACCTCGGCGGAGGAGATGGTGGCGCAGTTCCTGCCGCGCATGCGCTCGATGCAGGCGATGCTGCGCCCGCTGATCAAGTAAGGACATCACCATGCTTACCCTGCAGTCCGGACCTCTCTCCGCCGCGATCGCGCCCGAGGTCGGTGCGATGGTGACCGCGCTCGAATGGCGCGCGCCTGACGGGCAGTTGCGTTCGCTTCTGCGGGCGCCGGCGGGGGCGGTTCCCTCGATCGCGGCCCCCAATCGCTTCGGCAGCTGGGCCATGCTGCCCTTTGCCAATCGCGCCTTCGATTGCGTCATCGACGATGGCGAGCAGCGCTTTCGGGTGCCGGCCAACGATCCTGCGGGAACAGGCAGCATTCATGGCTTCGGCTGGCAGTCGGACTGGGAGGTCCTGCGGTATGACCACGGCCATACCGTCCTGGAACATCGGCGTAGCGCCGGTGAAGATCCCTATCGCTACCGCGCGCGGCAGGAGATCAGCCTCGACGATTCCGGTATGACCATCGCCCTTGCGATCATAAACGAGGCGGATGTGGCCCTACCCTTTGGTTTCGGGCTGCATCCCTGGTTTCCCGCGGCGACGGATACGCGCCTCAGGATGCGCTCCGACGGCGCATTGATCCTCGGCAACGGCTTCCGCGCGACCGGCTCGCAACCGCTCGCAGATGGCGGCCCCTATGCCGCCAGCCCGCTCTTCGCAACTCAGGCAGAAACGGCCTGGAGCTTCCTCGGTTGGGATGGCACTGCGCGCATGGAAACACCGTCGCGCGGCGTCGCCATCACCGTCACGGCAAGCGAAACGCTGCGCTGCCCTGTCGTATGGGCGCCTCCTGGTGCCGACTTCCTCTGCGTCGAGCCGCAAAGCCACGCCATCGGTTCGCCGAGCGAGGCTGCAGCGCGCGCGGCCTCTCCGCTCACCCGGCTTCAGCCGGGCGAGACGCTCAGCGGCTGGATGCGGATCGCCGTGGAGGCGATCTGAGCCCTTATCTCCAGGTCGGCCCGGCCCGGTAGGGCTGGTAGCCGTAGGCGTTGGGCGGCAGGGTCGGCCGCATGAAGAGCTGATCACGCGCCGCATCCCAGTTCGGCACGCCACGCTGATGCGCGATCGCGGCCGCACGCTGCTTGGATTTCGACTGCGCAATGGCGACCTTGCTCTTTTGAGGCGCCTTCGCGAGATTGCTCTTGGCACCGCCTGCCCTGGCAAATTGCGACAGCCCGTCCGAACTTGCACCATTCAGCGCAATACGCGTCTGGCCGGCACCGTGCTTCTTGACCAGCGCAAACAGCTTGGCGGCATGGGCAGGATGCAGCCGGATGCAGCCATGCGATGCCGGCCGACCGAGTGCACCTACCGCTGTCGTGCCGTGGATGGCATAGCCACCACGGAAGAACACGGAATAGGGCATCGCCCCGCCATATTTGCGCGAGTACCAGCTCCGCTCCAGCCGCGTCGGGCTATAGACGCCGTTGGGCGAGCGGAATCCCTTGCGGCCGGATGAGATCGCCCAATTGTAGATCTCTCCGTCAGTGGTCGTCACCTGCATGCGCTGGGCAGCCAGGTCGACGCGGACCTGAACGCCGGCCTGGGCCGAAGCCAAGCCGGCAAGCGAAAGAAACAATACGGCGAGGACGCCGAGGACGCGACGCATCACACCACTCCTGAAGACGCAACCGTTGCAAGAATTCGGCGTTGTCGGATGCGATGCTCCGCCGCCTTTACTCTAGGAAACGCCCTTCAGCCCCCAGTTGTAAAGCAGAAAGCCGCAACTTGGTTTCCGCACGGCCGGCTTGACCTGCAGGCGCCCCTACAACATCGGCAGGGAACGGGGCTTGGGTCCACGTGGAAAAGCAGCGTCGATCCGCGCGATCTCGCTGTCGCTCAGGCGCAGCTTCAGCGCGCCGGCATTGTCCTCGACATGTTGGGCCCTGGCGGCCTTCGGGATCGCGAAGACCGGGGATTGGCGGGTCAGGAAGGCAAGCGCGACCTGACGCGGTGTTGCTCCATGTGTGATCGCAACATCGGCGAGCACGCGGCCGCCGGCACTTGCGGCTAAGGGAAAATCATCCTGACCAAATGGGCTGTAGGCGGTCACCGCCACGCCGTGGCGCTCGCACCACGGGATGACCATATGCTCGATGGCACGTTCGCCGAGATGATAAAGTACCTGGTTGCAGGCGATGATGCCCTCGTCGGCAATCGCCAGCGCCTCGTCGAGATCATCGACGTCGAAATTGCTGACGCCCCAGGACAGAAGCTTGCCCTGGCGCTTCAGGTCCTCGAAGGCTGCGAAAGTCTCCTCCAGCGCGTACGAGCCGCGCCAATGCAGCAGGAAGCAGTCGAGCCTGTCGGTGCGCAGCCGCCTCAGCGATTCCTCGCAGGCCCTGCGCGTCCCCGCACGAGAGGCGTTGTACGGCAGCACCTTGGAAACGAGGAAAACCTCGTCTCGCCGCCCGGCGATGGCTTCTCCGACAATCTCCTCCGAGCGGCCGGAGCCATACATCTCTGCCGTGTCGAGATGGCGCAGGCCAAGGTCGAGCCCGCGACGCAAAGCCGCCACAGCGCCGGCCCGATCGGCGAGCTCGATGTTCCAGGTGCCCTGGCCGATGACGGGGAGCAACGGGCCATTTGCTCCGAATTGCCGGGCCTGCATCGCACTCTCCCCATCCGTGCCGGTGCTACACCGGTGGCGTACCGTTGGCCGAAAGCACTTCGCCGGCCAGATAGAGCGAGCCGCAGATCAGGATGCGCGGCGGCGCCCGCCAGGTCCGCACGGCGATCTCGCGCAACGCCTGCTCGACGGAACCTGCGACCTCGGCCTTCAACCCGGCGCCCCTCGCGAGAGCCGCAACCTCCTCGGCCGGGCGGGCGGCAAGCTGGTTGTGGATCGGCACGGCGAAGAGCGCGTGCGCGAGACCCTTGAAATGCCCGAGCGTCGCGGTTGCGTCCTTGGTCGAGAGCAATCCCGCGATCATGACKAGCGGAGCCGGGTTCTTCTCCTCCAGATCGGCCATCGCCTGCGCAAGAACGCGGCCGCCATCGGGATTGTGGCCGCCATCGAGCCATAGCTCGGCGCCAGCAGGCACGAGTTCGGCGAGTTGGCCGCGCGCCAGCCTTTGCAGCCGTGCCGGCCATTCGGCATTGAGCATGCCCTGCTCGAAGGCGCGGGCCGGCAGGCCGCCATATCCGGCTGCGCGCAAGGCCGCTATGGCCGTACCGGCATTGACGTGCTGATGACGCCCGGTGAGGCGCGGCAACGGCAGATCGAGCAGGCCGTCACCATCCTCGTAGACCAGCCGTCCACCCGCCTCGTGAATGTTGAAGTCCTGCGCGCCGATCAGAATTTTCGAGGCGCCCACACGCTCGGCCACGGCTTCGAGCACGGCCGTCGGCTCCGGTTCCTGTGGCGCAATCACGGCCGGGGCGCCGCGCTTGAAGATGCCGGCCTTCTCGCCCGCGATCTTGGTGACGGTATCGCCGAGATACTCGGCATGGTCCATCGAGACCGGCGTCACCACCGTGCAGGCGGGATGGGCGACGACATTCGTCGTGTCGAAGCGACCGCCGAGACCAACCTCGAGCAGCAGAACATCGGCCTTGTGCTCGGAGAAGAGCAGCATGGCGGCCGAAGTAGTGATCTCGAAGAAGGTGATCTGGTCGCCGGAATTGGCCCGCTCGCAGCGCTCCAGCGCCTCGACCAGCACGGCCTCGTCGACGAAACGACCGCCGCCCGGCTGACCGAGCCGGATGCGCTCATGAAAGCGCACCAGATGCGGCGAAGTGTAGACATGGACGCTGAGACCCGCCGCCTCGAGAATCGCCCGCATGAAGGCGATGGTCGAACCCTTGCCATTGGTGCCGGCGACATGGATCACCGGCGGCAGGCGCTTGTGCGGATCGCCGAGCCGCTCCAGCAAGGTCAGGATGCGGCCGAGCGAGAGATCGATCAGCTTGGGATGCAGCGCCAGGAAGCGCGCCAGCAGCGTGTCGGAAGACCCCATGATGCGCTCGGCCTCCGGCCATCCGTTATCCGTGTCAGGCCGCTTCGGGGACCGGCCCGACCGGTTGCTTGGCATCAGCTGCCGGCTCGGACTGCTTGGTCAGCAGGCGACCCAGCCGCGCCAGCGTCGCCGGGATCTCATGGCGATGGACAACCATGTCGACCATGCCGTGATCCTTGAGATATTCGGCGCGCTGGAAGCCTTCAGGCAGCTTCTCGCGGATGGTCTGCTCAATGACGCGCGGACCCGCGAAACCGATCAGGGCGCCCGGCTCGGCGATGTGGACGTCGCCCAGCATCGCGTAGGACGCGGTGACGCCGCCGGTGGTCGGGTTGGTCAGAACCACGAAATAGGGCAGCCCAGCCGCGCGCAGACGCCTGATCGCGACGGTCGTCCGCGGAAGCTGCATCAGCGAGAGGATGCCCTCCTGCATGCGCGCACCGCCTGAGGCGGCGAACACGACATAGGGGGTCTTCTTCTCGAGCGCGGTCTCGGCGCCCTTGATGAAGGCTTCGCCGGCCGCCATGCCGAGCGAGCCGCCCATGAAGTGGAAGTCCTGCACGGCAATCGTCAGGGGCAGGCCCTGGACGCGGCCGAAGCCGACCTTGAAGGCATCGGCCGCGCCGGTCTTGGCGCGCGCGTCCTTGAGGCGGTCGACATAGCGCTTCTCGTCACGGAACTTCAGCGGATCGACCGCGACCTCAGGCAGCGGGACATCGACCCATTTGCCCTCGTCGAAGGTCAGGCGCAGCCGATCCTGCGCGGTGACGCGCATATGATGGTCGGAGCCCGGAATGACGAAGCCATTGGCCTCGACGTCCTTGTGGAAGACCATCTGCCCGGAATCAGGGCACTTGATCCAGAGGTTCTCGGGGCTCTCGCGCTTGAACAGGGTCTTGATGCGCGGGCGAACGACTTCGGAAATCCAGTTCATCGGATCATCCTTGAAACGTGTGACTGGAGCGGCCGGGTCAGGCCGCCTTGGAGACCGTGCGGATGCCGGCAGCCAGTTCCACAACCAGCGAGGTGACCGCCGAAACCGTCTTGTCCGTGGCCTTGCCGTCCGCATCCAGCGAGAGGCGAACCCGCTCGACGAGCGCGGAGCCGACGACGACCCCGTCGGCGCCCTTCGCGATGGCTGCGGCATCGGCCGCCGTCTTCACGCCAAAGCCGACAGCGACCGGCAGATCGGTGTGGCGCTTGATCCGGGCCACCGCATCGCCGACCGCGTCGTAGCTCACGATCGCGCCACCGGTGACGCCGGTCATCGAGACATAATAGACGAAGCCAGAGGTGTTGCTGAGCACCTTCGGCAGGCGCTTGTCGTCGGTCGTCGGCGTGGCCAGACGGATGAAGCTGATACCGGCCTCAAGAGCCGGCAGGCAGAGCTCCACATCCTCTTCCGGCGGCAGGTCGACAACGATGAGCCCGTCGACGCCGATCCGGCGCGCATCCTGCAGGAAGCGCTCGACGCCATAGGCCCAGATCGGATTGTAGTATCCCATCAGCACGATCGGCGTGTCATGGCCGGCCTTGCGGAAGGACTCGACCATGGCCAGCGTCTTCTTCAGCGTCTGCCCCGCCTTCAAGGCCCGCTGGCCCGCGAGCTGGATCGGGACGCCGTCGGCCATCGGATCGGTGAAGGGCACGCCGAGCTCGATCACATCCGCGCCTGCCTCAGGCAGGGCATTGAGGATCGCGCTTGCGGTCTCGAAATCCGGGTCGCCAGCGGTGACGAAGGTCACCAGCGCTGCCCGACCTTGGGCAGCGCAAGCGGCGAAGCGGGACTGGATGCGGGTCTGGCCGGTCTCTGTCATGAGCGTGCGGTTAGCATGAAGGGGGCGGGCTGGCGAGGGCTCAGGGCGCGATGCGCCAAACCGTACGCAGCGAACTCGTCACCGTGATCTCGCCGGGTTCGACCGAAATCGGCGCAGCACCAGCCGCCATGCGGAAGGCACGAACATCGCCCGCGGCGCGGCCGGGGATTTCGGCTTCAGCCTCGACGATCGAGACCAGCTCGCCGACCTTGACGCCGAGTGCCGTGGCATGGAGTTCGGCCCGCGCACGCGCCGCCTCCGCTGCCTTCAGGCGCGCGGCATCCTTGGCCTTGCTCTCGTCCGCCAGCCCGAAGCTTATGCCGGACATCTCGTTCGCGCCGGCCTTTGCCAGCGCGTCGATCAGCGGACCGGCCTTGGCGAGATCGCGCACGGTGACGGTCAAGCCGGTGCGGGCCTCGTAGCCGTCGATCGTGGCGGCGCGCGGCGGCTTCGGACCAGGAGACATGGAAGGCTGCGTCATGCGCGGCATCAGCGAGACCTGCGAGGTCATCAGATCGGCTGGGGCGATGCCCGCCGCCTTGACGGCTTCGACCAGCCTGGCCAGCGCCGGCGTGTTCTGGGCGAGAGCCTCGGCGGCCGTCTTGCCCTCGCTGACAATGCCGGCCTGCAGGATCGCGATATCGGGCCTGACCCTGACCTCGCCCTCGGTCCGGATGACGATTCCCTCGGCGGGAGCCACCGTGTTCGCGGTCTGGGCCATGACGGGGCCAGACAGAACCAGCATGGCGGCGAGCAGAATCGTCTTCTTCATCGTTTTATCCTCAGGCTATCGGACGGGGCCGGCATCACCGTCCCGCCAGAATCTCCGCCACTTGCGGAATATCCTTGTCGCCACGACCGGAAAGATTGACCACCATCAGGTGGTCCTTCGGCTTTTGCGGCGCAAGCTCGGCTACACGAGCAAGCGCATGTGCCGATTCCAAGGCAGGAATGATGCCTTCGAGCTTGGAGATGAGCTGGAAGGCCTCCAGCGCCTCCTCGTCAGTGGCGGACAGATATTTGACCCGGCCGACATCGTTGAGCCAGGAATGCTCAGGGCCGATGCCGGGATAGTCGAGACCGGCCGAGATCGAGTGCGCATCCTTGATCTGCCCGTCATCATCCATCAGCAGATAGGTGCGGTTGCCATGCAGCACGCCGGGACGCCCGCCCGTCAGCGAGGCCGCATGCAGGCCGCTCGGGATGCCGTGCCCGGCCGCCTCGACGCCATAGATTTCGACCGTGGGATCGTCGAGGAAGGGGTGGAACAGCCCCATGGCGTTCGAGCCGCCGCCGATGCAGGCGATCAGCGAATCCGGCAGGCGCCCCTCGAGTTCCTGCATCTGCTCGCGCGTTTCCCTGCCGATGATCGACTGGAAGTCGCGGACCATGGCGGGATAGGGATGCGGGCCGGCCACCGTGCCGATGCAGTAGAAGGTCGTCGCGACATTGGTCACCCAGTCGCGCAGGGCCTCGTTCATCGCGTCCTTGAGCGTCTTGGTTCCGGATTCGACCGGCACCACGGTGGCGCCCAGCATCTGCATGCGAAAGACGTTCGGCGCCTGACGGGCGACGTCGACCGCGCCCATATAGACGATGCATTCGAGGCCGTAGCGCGCGCAAAGCGTTGCGGTGGCGACGCCGTGCTGACCGGCGCCGGTCTCGGCGATGATGCGCTTCTTGCCCATACGCCGCGCCAGCAGGATCTGGCCGAGCACATTATTGACCTTATGCGAGCCGGTGTGATTCAGCTCTTCACGCTTGAGATAGATCTTTGCGCCACCGAAATGATCCGTCAGGCGCTCGGCCAGATAGAGCGGCGACGGCCGGCCGACATAGTGCTTGAGGCCGCCAGCCATCTCGGCGTGATAGGCCGGATCGGCCTTGGCGGCATCATAGGCCTGTTCCAGTTCCAGGATCAGGGGCATCAACGTTTCGGCAACGAAACGACCGCCGAACATGCCGAAACGGCCGTTCTCGTCGGGCCCGGAACGATAAGTATTCGGATTGCGGGGCGCGTTCATGTCGGGCCTGCCTTCTTCAAATCCTGCGCCGCCTGACGTGCGGCGGCGATGAAATCCCTGATCCGGCCGATATCCTTGACGCCGGGCGCGCTTTCGACGCCGGACGACACATCGACCCCGGCAGGCCGGGCAATGCGGATGGCATCGGCAACATTCGCCGGATCGAGGCCGCCCGATAGCATGAAGCGCGAAGCCGGGTCGAGGCCGGAGAGGATCGTCCAGTCGAAGGGCCGGCCGTGGCCACCGGGATAGGCCGCATCCTTCGGCGGCTTGGCATCGAGCAGGATGCGGTCCGTCACCGCGACATAAGAGGACATGGCGGCAAGATCGGACGGAGCAGCGACACCCAGCGCCTTCATCACGCGAAGACCGGTCGCGGCCTTGAGCGCCAGCGCCTGCTCCGGCGTCTCGCGGCCATGCAGTTGAAGCCAGTCCGGCCTGAGCGCGTCCGCGAGTTCCCTTGCCCGCGCCACATCGAAGTCCACGATCAGGGCCACGATCTCCGCGCGGCCGCGCGCCATCTCGGCGAGCGCCACCGCGCGAGCCATATCGACGAAGCGCGGACTCTTCGGGTGGAAGACCAACCCGACCATGTCGGCACCGGCGGCGAGCGCCGCCGCCATCGTCTCACGCGTGGAGAGACCGCAAATCTTGACGGTGAAGGCATCGGAGCTTTGCGACATTCCCCGGCAATAGGACATCTGCCGCGGGCCCGGCAACCTCCATGTCCCCGTGCGCCATGCCCTCTTGCGGCGCGCCCCACTTGCGACATGATCACAAGCGAAGCCAAGCGCGTCGCGGGGGCGACGGCAAAGCGGTCAGGATTGGTCCGGCATGGGGCGGCGCGGTTTCATGGCTCTGGCGGGCCTGCTGGCGATCTTCGGTATCGCCGCTTCGGCCTTCTACGTCCTGAACCAACCCCGGACACTCAGACTCGCCGTCGGCCCGCTCGGATCGGAGGATGCGCGCATGGCCGCAGGCTTCGTACAGGGGCTCAGCCGCGAAAAATCCTCGATCCGGCTTCGCCTGATCCTGACGGAGGGCTCCGAAGAGAGCGCCAAGCGCGTCGACAGCGGCCAGGCCGAGCTCGCCATCATCCGTCCCGATATCGCGCTGCCGGAGAATGCCGACACCGCGCTGATCACACGACGCACCTTCCCCTTCCTGATCACCAACAAGGAAACCGCAATCGGGCGTATCGCCGATCTGCGCGGGCGCAGGATCGGCGTGGTGCGTAATCCGGCAGGCAATATCGCGCTGCTCAAGCGCGTGCTGGCGCAATACGAGGTCAAGCCGGAGGAGGTCGAGATCGTCGGGCTGAACTCCGAAGAGATCGTACCCGCCGCGCGCGAACGCAGGATCGATGCGTTCTTTTCTATCAACGCCGTCGGTTCGCGCATTAACAATGACGGCCTGAGCAAGCTCAAATTGGCCTGGGGCGACGACCCGGTCCTCATTCCGATCAGCGCGGCGGATGCGATCACCGCGCGGCACAGATCGATCGAAACCGGAGAGATCGTGCGCGGCGCGCTCGGCGGAGACCCGCCGCGCCCCTCCGAGAGCCTGACGACGATCTCCGTGACCTCACGGCTGGTTGCGGCCCAAAGCCTCGACGACGCCGTCGTCGGGGATCTCGTCAAGGACCTGCTGGCCCTCAGGCTGACGCTGGCGGCCGAGCTCCCGTCGATCCAGGGACTGGAGACACCCTCGACCGACAAGGACACACCGCTGCCGGTTCATCCCGGCGCGGCAGCCTTCATCGACGGCGAGCAGGAAACCTTCTTCGAGCGCTATGGCGACTGGTTCTATCTGGGCGTGATGGCGCTTTCGCTGCTAGGCACCGGTTTCGCCGGCCTGCTCAGCCATGACAGCACGCTCCGCCGACGCAAAGCCATGGCGGGGCTAGACCGGCTTGTCGCGATGCTCTCCGCCATCCGCTCCGAACAGGACGAGACCGCCCTCCAGAATTTCGAACGCACGGCCGATGCGATCCTGGCCGAGGTGCTCTCGAATTTTTCGAGCGGCGATGTCGACGCCAGCGGCCTCGCCGCATACCGGCTCGCCATGGATCAGGTCGGGCGCGCCGTAGCCGAGCGCAGGCAGACCCTTCTCGACGCCGAGGGCACGCCGGCCGCGTGATCCGGCAGCTTCCAGCCCCGCCACTTGGGGCATGCATGAGCATGGCAGTTTGCTTTTATTTCGGTAATTTCCTAAATAACGAAGATGAACATGGTCTTCAAAGCGCTCTCCGACCCGACACGCCGTGAAATCCTGCGGCTGCTGCGCGAACGGGACATGACGGCCGGAGAKATCGCGGCCCGTTTCAACCTCGCCAAACCCACCTTGTCCGGCCATTTCGCCGTCTTGCGCGAGGCGGACCTGATCCAGAGCGACAAGCTCGGCACCACCATCACCTACCGCCTGAACCTGTCCGTGCTCGAAGAGGCAATGTGTCTGTTCCTCGACCATTTCGGGCTCGCTCTCGAACCGAGGCCTCGCGCGGCCAAACCAAAGGACGCTCAATCATGATCCGCTCCACCATGACCCTGAGCCTTGCCGTCCTCGGCAGCATGCTCGTCGCTTCGACCTATGCGTTGATGCATGTGTCGCCCGATGCCCGGATCGCCATTCATTTCGGGATCGACGGCCAGCCAGACGGCTTCGCCGGGCCCTGGGTGGCGTTCCTCAGCCTGCCCGTCATCGCGGGGTTCGTCACGGCACTGTTCGCGCTGCTGCCGCGCATGGAGCTCCGCGCCGACAATCTTGCCCGCTCCGGCAAGGCCTACACCGCAACATGGAGCGCCGTTATGCTCATGATCGCGGCGTGCCACGCGCTTCTGATTGCGCACGCACTTGGGTATGCGGCCGATGTTCCACGCCTGGTGACCGCGATGCTCGGCCTCTTCCTGGTCGTCACCGGCAATGTCGCAGCCAAGACGCGCTCGATGCAGCTATTTGGCGTCAGGACGCCATGGACGCTTTCGGACGAGCGGGTCTGGCAGAGGACCCACAGGCTCTATGGCTGGGGCTCCGTCTGCCTCGGCCTTGCCCTCTTCGGCCTCGCGCTGGGCGCCGCGGCACCCCTCGTCCTGGCCACGGCCACGCTGCTCGGGCTGGCCGCCCTGATGGCCGCAACCTTCAGCTATTCCTATTGGGTCTGGCGGCAATTGCAGACCACCGCCCGCTGAGTTTCATGCGCCAGCGCTGCCCCTGTTGCCGGGCAGCTGTCGATCAAGGTTGCCCAAACGCCCTCTAGCGTTTATGTGCAGCGCAACGAATTCCAGAATCCCATACGAAAGTGAACTGCGCCGGCCGGGCTTTCCGCGCCGGCTCGCGGTCCTGAAAAGGTACCCCACGCATGTCCATGCGAAATATCGCCATCATCGCCCACGTCGATCATGGCAAGACGACTCTGGTCGACAAGCTGCTCCAGCAGTCGGGTACCTATCGCGAAAACCAGCGCGTGATCGAGCGCGTGATGGATTCCAACGAGCTCGAGAAAGAGCGCGGCATCACCATCCTGGCCAAGGCCACTTCCGTGGTCTGGAAGGATACGCGCATCAACATCGTCGACACTCCGGGCCACGCCGATTTCGGCGGCGAGGTCGAGCGCATCCTGAACATGGTCGACTCCGCCATCGTGCTGGTCGACGCGGCCGAAGGCCCGATGCCCCAGACCAAGTTCGTCGTCTCCAAGGCACTGAAGCTTGGCCTGCGCCCGATCGTGGCGATCAACAAGGTCGACAAGCCCGACGCTCGCGTCCAGGAAGTCATCAACGAGGTCTTCGATCTCTTCGCCGCGCTCGACGCCAATGACGAGCAGCTCGATTTCCCGATCCTCTACGGTTCGGGCAAGCAGGGCTGGATGGCGCATGATCCGGCCGGTCCGCAGGACCAGGGCCTTGCCCCGATGTACGACCTGATCCTCAGCCATGTGCCCGAGCCCCGCATCGAGGAAGGCCCGTTCCGGATGCTCGGCACGCTGCTCGAGGCCAACCCCTATCTCGGCCGCATCATCACCGGCCGCGTCGTCTCCGGCACGGCCAAGCCGAACCAGACCATCAAGGTGCTGTCGGGCGACGGTACCGTCGTCGAGACCGGCCGTATCAGCAAGATCCTGGCCTTCCGCGGGCTCGAGCGCACGCCGATCGAAGAAGCCATTCCCGGCGACATCGTCTCGATCGCCGGCCTGGTGAAGGGTTCGGTCGCCGACACCTTCTGCGACCCGTCGGTCGAGACCGCGATCAAGGCGCAGCCGATCGATCCGCCGACCGTGTCGATGACCTTCATGGTCAACGATTCCCCGCTGGCCGGCACCGAGGGCGACAAGGTCACCACCCGCGTCATCCGCGACCGGCTCCTGAAGGAGGCCGAGGGCAATGTCGCGCTCAAGGTCGAGGAAGCCGCCGACAAGGACAGCTACATCGTCTCCGGCCGCGGCGAATTGCAGCTTGCCATCCTGATCGAGCAGATGCGGCGCGAGGGCTTCGAGCTCGGCGTCTCGCGCCCCCGCGTCGTGCTGAAGCGCGGCGAGGACGGCCAGCTGCTCGAGCCGATCGAAGAGGTCGTGATCGACGTCGACGAGGAGCATTCCGGCGTCGTCGTGCAGAAGATGTCGGAGCGCAAGGCCGATATGCTTGAGATGCGGCCTTCGGGCGGCAATCGCCTGCGTCTGGTCTTCCACGCTCCGACCCGCGGCCTGATCGGCTACCAGGGCGAGCTGCTCACCGACACGCGCGGCACCGCCATCATGAACCGGTTGTTTCATGCCTACCTGCCCTACAAGGGCGAGATCGGCGGGCGCCGCAACGGCGTGCTGATCGCGATGGAAACCGGCGAGGCCGTGGCCTATGCACTGTGGAACCTCGAGGATCGCGGCCCGATGATGATCGAGCCCGGCTGGAAGGTCTATCAGGGCATGATCGTCGGCGAGCACACCCGCGAGAACGATCTCGAGGTGAACGTGCTCAAGGGCAAGAAGCTCACCAACATCCGCACCACCTCGAAGGACGAGGCCGTGCGCCTGACACCGCCGATCCGGATGACGCTGGAGCGTTCGCTCGCCTGGATCGACGACGACGAGCTGGTCGAAGTGACGCCGAAGTCGATCCGCCTGCGCAAGGGCGTGCTCGACCCCAACGAGCGCAAGCGCTCGCAGAAGCAGAAGGAAGCGGTGGCGTAACGGCTACTGCAGAATGGCCGGGCCCCTCGCCCGGCCATTTTTCGTTGTGAACGACCTGGCATCTGCGGGCTTCTGCGAACCTGCGCCTCGCGCAGCCCGCGAATGACGATAGCGGCGATTGCCACGTCGCCTTGGCTCTGATCCTCTGCCGCACTCTCTGGGAGGATCACATCATGCTTACCCGCAATCTCGGCCGTACCGGCCTGCGCGTTTCGCTCGTCGGCCTCGGCTGCAACAATTTCGGCGGCCGGATCGATCTCGAGGCGGCCCGCAAGGTCGTCGACAAGGCGATCGAGTGCGGCATCACCCTGTTCGACACTGCCGACATCTATGGCGCGCGCGGCGGCTCGGAGACGGCTCTCGGCGAACTCCTGGGCGCACGCCGCAAGGACATCGTGCTGGCGACCAAGTTCGGCATGGACATGGATGCCGAGGGCATCAAGAAGGGCGGCTCGCGGCGCTATATCGTGGAGGCCGTAGAGGCTTCGCTGAAGCGGCTGAAGACGGACTGGATCGACCTCTACCAGATCCACCGGCCGGACCCGCTGACCCCCATCGAGGAAACGCTGCGCACGCTCGAGGACCTGATCCGCCAAGGCAAGGTGCGCTATATCGGCTGCTCGAACCTGCCGAGCTGGCAGGTCGCCGATGCCTACTGGACGGCGCGCAACCATGGCATCGAGGGCTTTGCCTCCTGCCAGGACGAGTACAGCCTGTTGGTGCGCGGCGCGGAAAAGGAGCTGATTCCGGCTGCCCGCCATTTTGGCATGGGGCTCCTGCCGTATTTCCCGCTCGCGAACGGCATGCTCACCGGCAAATACAAGCGCAATCAGCCGATGCCGGACGGCGCGCGCATGACGCGTGAGGCCCAGCGCGCCAACGAGGTCCTGACCGAGACGAACTGGCAGAAGACCGAGAAGCTCTCCGCCTTCTGCGAGAAGCACGGCAAGACGATGGTCGAGCTGGCCTTCTCCTGGCTGGCGGCTCAGCCCGTCGTTTCCAGCGTCATCGCGGGCGCCACCAGGCCGGAGCAGATCGAAGCCAATGTGGAGGCCGCGAGCTGGACGCTCAATGCCGATGAACTGGCTGAGATCGACGCGATCACCGCGTAAGCCGGCGGGGCCCCTGAGCCCAGATAGGGTCCGTCATGGCCAAGTCCGCTCCGACCATGCGCGCCCCTCGCCAATCGAGGCTCCGACCCAGTCAAAGGAAACTCGCGATCTCCTCCAGCGGCTTCTTGCCGATCGCCGGAACGAGGCAGTCATCGGCGGGATAGCCGACGACGAGCAGGATCAACGCCTTCTCATTGTCCGGCCGCCCGCAGATCTCGTTMAGGAAATTCATCGGCGCCGGCGTATGGGTCAGGGTCGCGAGCCCGGCATCGTGCAGCGCCGCAATCAGGAAGCCGGTCGCGATGCCGACCGATTCCGGTACGTAATAGTGCTTCACCTTGCGGCCCTGCGCATCATAACCCCAGCGTTGCGCAAAGATTGCGATCAGCCAGGGTGCCTCTTCGAGGAAGGGCTTGCTGTCGTCGGTGCCGAGATGGGCAAGCGCACCGAGCCATTCCTCGCCGGCCCGACCGGCATAGAAGGCACGCTCCTCCTCTTCCGCCCCCTCTCGGATCAGCTTCTTGCGCTCCGGATCGGAGATGCAGACGAAGGTCCAGGGCTGCTGGTTCGCACCGGACGGAGCGGTTCCGGCGGCCCGAACCGCCGTCTCGATCAGTTCGCGCGCAACCGGCCGCTGCGAATAGTCGCGCACCGTGCGGCGCTTGCGCATGCGGGCAAGGAAGGCCTCGGCGCGCCCCTGCATCTGATCCTCGGGAACCCCCTCGAAAACCAGAGGCATGGTGACGTAGGGACTCATGACGTTTCGCTCCTGACGTGTTTTGGCGCAGCTTGCTGCGAATCGCGCCCCGGATGCAATGGACCCGGCCGCGCCGCCCGCATAAGGTCCGCGCCATGAGCACGACCGCACCAGACCTCAAGCCCGGCGACCATCTCTTTCTCGTCGACGGCTCGAACTTCATCTTCCGCGCCTATTTCCAGTCGATCAATCAGGACCGGAAGTATCTTTCGCGCTCGGATGGACTGCCCTCCGGCGCAGTGAGGCTGTTTGCGACCAAGCTCTTCCAGTTCGTGCGCGAGGGCGTGCTCGGCGTGAAGCCGACCCACCTCGCCATCGTCTTCGACAAGACGGAGAACTCGTTCCGCAAGGCTCTCTACCCGGCCTATAAGGGCAATCGCTCCGAGCCCCCGGCCGACCTGATTCCGCAGTTCCCGCTGATGCGAGAGGCGGTCCGTGCCTTCGGCCTGATCCCGGTCGAGCAGGATGTCTACGAGGCCGACGACCTGATCGCGACCTATGCCAGGCAGGCGCGCGAGGCTGGGGCCGACGTGCTGATCGTCTCGGCCGACAAGGACCTGATGCAACTCGTGCGGCCGGGCGTCGCCATGTACGACCCTGCCTCCGGCGACGCATCGAAGGGCAAGGGCTTTCGTGCCGAGCGCAAGATCGGCGAGCCCGAGGTGGTCGAGTATTTCGGCGTGACGCCCGACAAGGTCCTCGACGTGCAGGCGCTTGCCGGCGATGCCACCGACAATGTGCCGGGCGCACCCGGGATCGGCATCAAGACCGCTGCCCAGCTCATCGGCGAGTTCGGCGATCTGGAGACGTTGCTGGCGCGCGCCGGCGAGATCAAGCAGCCGAAGCGCCGGGAGACGCTGACCAATCCCGAGGTGGTCGAGAAGGTCCGGATCTCGCACAAGCTCGTCACCCTGGTCGACGATGTCGCGGTCGAGACACCGCTTGCCGACCTGACACTGAACCAGCCCGATCCGGCCAGGCTGGTCGCCTTTCTCAAGGCGATGGAGTTCACCACCATCACCAAGCGCGTTGCCGAGGCCTACGAGGTCGATGTCGCGGCAGTCGACCCCGACCCGGCGCTCGCACCCGGCGGATCGCGTGCAGCCGAGCTCAAGGCGCTCTATGCCGGCACGGACGGACCGGCCGGTGACGCGATCGCCGCCACGACCAACGGAACGGTCGCGGCTCCAGGCTCGGCGCAAGCGCCCATCGCGGCAGCCTCCGCGACAGATGGCTGGATGAAGCCGACCGATCTCGTGGCACAGCGGCGCGACGAGGTCGCGAAGCTGCCGATCGACCGCTCGACCTATGAATGCGTGCGCACGCTCGCCGATCTCCAGCGCTGGATCGCGTGGTCCTATGAGGCCGGCCAGGTCGCGCTCGACACCGAGACGAACTCGCTTGATGCGATGCAGGCCGATCTCATCGGCATCTCGCTCGCCGTCGCGCCAGGCCGCGCCTGCTATATCCCGTTGCAGCATCGCGGCGGCACCGACCTGTTCGGCGGTGGTATGCTGGAGGGCCAGATTCCCGTCGCCGACGCAGTCGCGGCGCTGAAACCGCTGCTTGCCGATAGCGGCGTGCTGAAGATCGGCCAGAACCTGAAATACGACCTGCTCGTCCTGCAGCGTCACGGGCTCGCCGTGTCCCCGATCGAGGACACGATGCTGATCTCCTATGCGCTCGATGCCGGCAATAACAGCCACGGCATGGACAAGCTCTCGGAGCTGCATCTTGGCCACGAGACCATCCCCTATTCGCAGGTCGCGGGCACCGGCAAGGCACAGGTGACCTTCGACAAGATCGATCTGGAAAAGGCGACCGCCTATGCGGCGGAGGATGCCGACGTCACCTTGCGGCTCTGGCGCGCGCTCCGGCCCCGCCTGACAGCCGAAAGCAAGACCACCGTCTATGAGACGCTCGAACGGCCCCTGGTCGCCGTTCTCGCGCGCATGGAAGGCCGCGGCATCGCCATCGACCGGCAGATCCTGTCGCGGCTCTCGGGCGACTTCGCGCAGGGGCTCGCGCGGCTCGAGGATGAGATCTACGAGATCGCCGGCGAGAAGTTCACGATCGGCAGTCCCAAGCAGCTCGGTGACATCCTGTTCGGCAAGATGGGACTCGCTGGCGCCAAGAAGACCGCGACCGGACAATGGGCGACCGGCGCCGGCGTACTCGAAGATCTCGCAGAGCAGGGCCACCCGCTGCCGTCGAAGATCCTGGAATGGCGCCAGCTCGCCAAGCTGAAGTCGACCTATACCGATTCACTGCCGGCCTACGTGAACCCGGCGACCAACCGGGTGCACACGTCCTATGCCCTGGCTGCGACGACGACGGGGCGGCTCTCCTCCTCTGAGCCCAATCTCCAGAACATCCCGATCCGCACCGAAGCGGGTCGCAAGATCCGCACGGCCTTCATTCCGGAGAAGGGTCACAAACTGATCTCGGCCGACTACAGCCAGATCGAGTTGCGCCTTCTCGCCCATATCGCGGACATACCGCAGCTCCGGCAGGCCTTTGCCGACGGCATCGACATCCACGCCATGACCGCGTCGGAAATGTTTGGCGTGCCGGTCGCGGGCATGCCGAGCGAGGTGCGCAGGCGGGCCAAGGCGATCAATTTCGGCATCATCTACGGCATCTCGGCCTTCGGCCTCGCCAATCAGCTCGGCATCGGGCGCGAGGAAGCGGGCGCCTATATCCGCAAGTATTTCGAGCGCTTCCCCGGCATCCGCGACTATATGGATCAGACCAAGACGGCGGTCAGAGCGAACGGTCATGTCACCACGATTTTCGGCCGGGTCTGCCATTTCCCGGCCGTCGCCTCGAAGAACCCGTCCGAGCGCGCCTTTGTCGAGCGTCAGGCGATCAACGCACCGATCCAGGGCTCGGCGGCCGACATCATCCGCCGTGCCATGATCCGGATGGAAGGAGCCCTGACTGAGGCCAGGCTCGATGCCCGCATGCTGCTGCAGGTGCATGACGAGCTCGTTTTCGAAGTGCCAGACGCGCAGGTCGAGGCAACCTTGCCGGTGATCACCAAGGTGATGGTTGAGGCGCCGCACCCGGCGGTACAGCTGCGAGTGCCGCTCCAGGTCGATGCGCGCGCGGCCGGCAATTGGGACGAGGCGCACTGACCGAGAGCCAGACCGGGCGGGAACCAGAGCGGCCGCACTGACGTTATCGTTCCGTCGTGCCTCGGCGCGCGCGGGGGTAACGCATCATGCTCAACACGTCGGCCTGGAGGCCTTTTCCGCGCTATATGGTGGAGCCTGAGGTCGTTGAGGAGGAGAGCGGCCGCACCGTCACGCCTTACGAGCATGACCTGATCCTGCGTTATGCCATCGTCGGCATTTTCGTGATCCTAGCCACTGCGGCACTCTCCATCACCAAGGTTATTGCCCTGCCTGTCACCGCGGGGGTGATCTTCGGCCTCGTGCTCGGCCCGGTCGTCGACTGGCTGGTGCGCCATGGCGTGCCGCAGCTCCTGGCTGCCTTTATCGTGGTCCTTGTCGGCGTGTTGCTCCTGATCGGTTCCCTGACGGTGCTGGCAGTGCCGATCGCAAGCTGGAGCGATCAGTTCCCGGCCATGCTGGCCGCGCTGCGCTCGAAACTGGCCGGCGTCCTTGTCTTCATGGACGAATTCAAGAAGATGGCGGCCAGCCTCTCCGGCAAGAGCGGCGTGGAACTGAACGTCTCACAAGGCAATCCGCTCTTCGATATCGCGCTCGGCTCCTCCACTGCCGCCGGCGGGCTGCTGATCTTCGTGGCGACAGTGTATTTCTGGCTGGCGACCCGCCGGATTTTCAAGGCGCGCGTCCTCAGGCTCTGCCTCGGCCATGGCGCACGCCGGTCCGCCGGATCCTTCTTCGAGGAGATCGAAGTGCGGGTCGCCCGCTATTTCGGCCTCGTCACTCTGATCAATCTCGGCATGGGCCTGGCCTCGATGGCGATCGCCTGGCTCGCTGGACTCCCCTTTCCGGTGTTCTGGGGTGCGCTCGCCTTCCTCCTCAACTATCTCGCCTTCATTGGCCCGATCATCGTCACAGTGATGCTGTTTGCCGGCGCCCTGCTCGATGCGCCTTCGCTCCTCAGCGCGGCCTGGCCGGCAGCCACCTATTTCGTGCTCCACCTTCTCGAGGGGAACGCGATCACCCCCGTCTTCGTTGGCCGTACGCTGACGGTGTCGCCCTTCCTGGTCTTCATCGGCTTCATCTTCTGGCTCTGGCTCTGGGGGCCGGCAGGCGCAGTGCTCTCGACTCCGATCCTCCTCGTTGCCATGGTGGCGCAAGAGGAGTTCGCGCGGTATCGCAAGACGCAGCTTGACGACGCTGGCGAGGAGACCAAACCGGCTTAACGGCCGGGCTGATCACCGAGCAGTTCGCGGAACCGGAGCGAGGATGGCGCGTTGCCACCATGACGCGTCGATTTCTCGACGGAACCGGTTTTCCAGACATAGGGAACGACAGACATGGCCAAGACCGCCACTTCCGCGAAGCGTCAGGCGGAGACCTCCGTCAAGAGCGCCGGGGATGAGATCGCAGCCGGCGCCGACGACATCGCCAAGCGCGCGACTACAGCCGGGCGCCGCGTTCGCGGCGAAGCCGAGAATGTCGAGGAGAGCCTGTCTCGCAGCGCCGAAGACCTCGCGGCGACGGTGAGCGAAAAGCTCAGGGCCGTCGGGGTCGATACCGACAAGATGGTCGACGTCGCCAAGGAGCAGGCGACCGAATTGCAGCGCCTGATCGTCGCGGAAATTCAGGAACGCCCGTTGCGCGCGCTTGGCTTGGCCGCAGCGGTCGGTCTGTTCGTCGGCTTCCTTTCGGCACGCTGAGATCATGATCGGGGGGCTGGGAGCACTGCTGGCGTCGGAAATCCGCGGCAGGGTGAAGCGCAATATCGTCGTCTACGGCCTGTACGGGTTGGCGGTCCTGCTGATGATCTGCGCCGTCGGCTTCGCGCTCGGCGCCCTGCATGCGGTGCTGGAGCTGCATTATGGCAAGGTCCAGGCGAGCCTGATCATCGCCGGCGGGCTGGTTATTGCCGGTCTGCTGGTCTTCGCGATCGCGGCTTTCATCAACAGCCGTCGCCGGCCGCCCCCGCCCTTCGCTGCAACCGCCCTGGCCGCCGCTCCGGTCGCGGCCTCGCTGCTGAGCTCCCGCAAGAAGTGGAGCACCGTTCTCGTCGGCGGCGTGGTGATCCTGGGCGCGATCCTCGGACGTCAGCTTTTCAAGGGGGACGATGGCGCCGAGGGAGAGAGCTGAGAACCTCGCTTCGGAGCCCCGTCGCGGCGTCCTCATAGGCGTAGCGCGGCCCTGAGGATGGACGATCCTGTCTTTTTACATAGGGATTGTGACTTCGGTCGGCTATCACGGTGCCCATGTCCGCCCAAGCAAGGCCGCAAGGCCCGATCTTTCTATCGCCATTGCCGACGCTGGCCCGGCGGCTGCGCTCCGCGACCACGACCATTGCTGCTATCACCGTCGTCGGGGTTGCGATCATCCTGGCGGCCTGGATCAATTCGCAAGCGATCGAAACATCGCGCGAGGTGGCTCATTCGGTCGAGATTCGCGAACAGGCCGAACGCCTGCTCGGGCACATGCGGGATGCTGAAACCGGGCAGCGCGGCTATATGCTGACTGGTACGACACCTTACCTTGCCCCCTATACCTCTGGCCGCGCGGCCGCTCCGTCCGACCTCGAAGCGCTTGAGCGCCTCGTCTCCGACGACAAGCAGCAGAGCGAGCGGGTGGCCTTGGTGCGCGCCCAGATGGCCCGCAAATTCGAGGAACTCGAGGCAGCGATAGCGCTTGCTCGCGAAGGCCGGCAGGCTGAGGCGCTGGCGCAAATCCGCGACGGGCACGGCATTGCGGCGATGGACGAACTCCGCGGGACAATCCAGCAGATCCAGCTCGCCGAGAATATCAAGCTGGTCGCCTTAAGCAGCCGTGAGGAGCGCCGCCGGCTCTGGGCAAGCATCGGAATCGTGGTGGCGCTGGCAGGGCTCGCATTCGCGGCATGGCTGCAGGTCCGTACGCGCCAGCGCCGCTCTGCAGCGCTCGCGATGACCAATACGGAACTCGAACAGATCGTCAGTGAGCGCACGCAGCAGCTCGAAGCGGAGCGATTGCGCATCGAGGCGCTTCTGCGTGACGTCAACCACCGCGTTGGCAACAACCTCGCCATGGTTTCCGCGCTGCTCAATGTTCAGAGCCGGCAGACGCGCGAGCCAGCGGTGAAGGCGGCCCTCGCCCAGGCGCAATCGCGCATCCAGGCGATCGCCGCCGGACAGYGCCGGCTGCGTCTCGACATCGAGACCGACGAGATCGACGCCCGGCCCTATATGGAGGACCTGCTGGACGAGATCGGCAAGGCGGCGGAGGGCCGCCCCATCTCGATAGATCTCGATATGGATTCGATCCGGCTGCCCGGGCGCGACGCGGTCTCCTTCGTGGTGATCGTCAACGAGCTCGTCACCAACGCGATCAAACATGCCTTTCCCGGGAACATGACCGGGCGGGTCGTCATTCGCTTCGGCAGAGGTGACGGCACCGAAGCCCCGACACTCGTCCTGACGATCGAAGATGACGGCGTTGGAATGCCGCCCCAGGCCGAGGCCAAGGGGCTGGGTCAGACGGTCATTGCGAGCCTGTTGCGCAGCATGCGGGCAACCATGGATGTCGCCGCCCGCACCCCGGGCACAGAGCGCCCTGGAACCCGGGTCACGTTGATATTCCCTAAGAGAGACTGAGCGCAACGTGAGCTGAACCGACCGCGGGAGCTGCCCGGAACGGAGCCGCCGGGTGCCGTCAGTTCGCCTTCAACGCCCGAGATACGAAGCTTGCAATCTCGCGCGTCGAGAATGGCTTGCGCAGAAAACGCACCTGGCGCAACGCGTCCGGCACATCGCCCGGTGTCGCACCGGACACGAACGCGATCGGCGTCCCCTTGCTGAGCAGGCTCTTGGCAACGTCGAACGTCTTGCCGCCGACAACGTCGATGTCCAGCAATGCGCAGGAAACCGGCGAGCCGATGGCGCGCCGAGCCTCCTCGACGGAACCGACAATGATGAGCTCGGCATCCTCGCCGAGCTTGTCCATCACGGCATACTCGATATCCATCGCGATGAACGGGTCGTCCTCGACGATCAGGATGCGGATCTGGCTCATCAATCCCGCGTCCTTTCTCGACCTGCCATGGAACTTTCGCCTCTGGGTGAAGAACGCGGCGAAGCATGGCGTTGTTCCGGCACGCGGGACGCACCGCGACGGAAAGCTCCAAATTGAGCTAAACATGCGGCAAGAAGGTTATCGAAGCGTAACCCTTTGCAGAAGCCTCTCCGTCTTGAGCAAGTTGCGAGACATCAGCGGCGCCCACGCGACGGAGAAGACGACGGCGCGAGCGTAAGCTCGAGACCGGTAACGCCGACGGCGACATTGAAGCCGCGCAGGGTCTGCAGTGAGAGAGGCTGCAGCGTGACATCCTTCTCGACGCCGCCGATGAGCATGTTCACCGATCCTCCCGTCCCCGCCGAAGCGCCGGCGCTTGCGCCAACATAAGTGCCCGCCAACGCCCCCAGAGGGGCTCGCGCATAGGGACCAAAGACACGCCAGCCCATGCTGCTGCGCTTGAACGAGCCGACATCGAGCCCGAAACCGCGCACAACGCCGGTATAGCGCTGCACGGGCCCGCGGCGCGGCGTAAAGCGGCACTCCATGGGCTTCTGCGATGTCACGATAAGGTTGAGTGCGCCGCCGACATGGCAACTCAGCCGACCTGCCGGGGCCCCGCTCTGCGCGTTCGCAGCCGTGGTTGTAAGAGCGCTCAAAGCGGCAACGCAGAACGCGGTTGCGGCGACAATTTTGGCAGGCCGATGGATCATGACGAATCTCCTGACAACATGGTTACCAAAAAATGCCGCAATAGCTCCACAGTTCCCAATCAGTCTGGAACCTAGGCAGGAGCGTTGCGTTCCAATTCCGCCCCTGGACGGAAACGTGAGATGTTCACTCGTATTAGCCCTCCTCTGCAAGCGACGCTGATCCCGACAGGCAGCGAGCCGGATCGGCTCCCTCCCTTTTGGGAACTTGAGGATTTGATTGCGTCGGGATTCGACCAAACCACGGCGCTCGATATTCTCGCGATCCGCCGCGCGCAGGCCGAGACCGGCCGGGTTCCTGTGGCCCTGTTTCGCCCAAGCGATCCCTGGCGGCTCACCCGCGTCGAACTCGACGAAATCTCCGACAACGTCGCTTGAGCGACGGCACACCGTCATTGGCAGAAGCGCGCCGCGGCTGAGCGGCGCGGCTGAATATCGACATGCAGATGATTGGCATGGGCGGCGTCCGAGCCCGGGCCTAGGCTGGTCGCGAAAGCCCCGCACGCCGATTGCCTCACCGACTTCAAAAAACGGTCCTGAGCCAATCCTGCCGGCTTCTCGACCATGACACGAACACTGCCCGACCGTTCCTCGCCCATGACAAAAGCGAAGATATCGAGCGCCTGACCCGTCGCATGCTCACTGACCGGGCCGGCCGTCGAGCGGTTGCGCCGACGGCACTCATAGCCACCTCCAACCTGAAGACGCGAGAGATCCCGCCCAAAATGCCCTCGGGCGAGGGGCTGGACGGTATCGTCAAGCCACTGCGAAACCGTCGTCGCCATGGCACAGCTGATCGTGACCGGCGGCGCGAAGACAACCTTCCCCGGCCCGTCGCTCGCACGGTAGGCAAGCGCCTCCACGACGACCGGCTCCTGCACCCGGCAGGCCGGGTCCGTTGCCCGGTACTGCTTCGCATCGGGTTGACGAATGCGATTGCCCGCGATGGCTGCCAATGCCCGCATGCAGGCGCCGTCTCCGGGCGGAGTAGGAGTAGAGGTGACGGGTGACTGCGGTTCGACCGGCTTCGCAGGCGACTGTTCCGCGGGAGCCGACACGGAGGGCAGCGCAGGCGAAGGTATAGCCAAATCCCGAGGGCGCGGTGGCGGCACGCCAATGGGCGCAGAGCGCTCCGTCTGAGTTCGTGGGGCCGGCTCGGCCTTGGAAGGCGTGCCAAGGGGCAACATGGCGGCCACCGCGCCAATGCAGCACACCCGCACTACCAGCCCCATGCCCCTGGACGTCATCGCAGCATTCCCTCCTTCAATCAGGCCCCGTCACGATTTCAGCAGGGAGAGGCGCAAGCGGTGCAACGACGAGAAGGACAGCCAGAGTGATCAGCGCGCTGGTTCCCACGTAACTGCCAAATAAAATGGATGCGTCCGTCGTAAGCGGAAAGATATCGAGCAGAATCATCCTTGTCGTTCTCGGCGTCCTTCAAATTTCGGAACGCACCTGAGGCAACGCGGGGTGTGTAAAACTTGTTCCCTTCACCACTCGTCCGCCCCGGGCCACCAAGGCGGAACTTTTGCGGCGGCAGAACCGTTGCTTCAACGATGCATGTTGAATTCTGAGGTTTCTCGATGTCCGGGTGGGCCGTGACATTCCTGATCGCAGCGCTTGTTGCGGCGATGCTGGCTTTTGGCGGTGTGCCGGGGCTGGCGACAATGGCCGCAAGGATCGTTTTCTTCGCTGCGCTCGCCGGAGCGGCCATCACCGGCCTGATTGCAATAACCAAGGGGCGGCGGTCGTGAGGCGGCCACGCGCCACGAGAGATGTCATGAAATGGATTGCGCCGATGATCGTCGCCTTGCCGTTTCCGGCACTTCTGATCGTCTATTTTCTGGGCTGGTAAGACGCACGAAAAAGGGTCCGTTGCGCCATGACGCCACGGACCCGCTGTCATACTGAGCTGTATCAGGCGGCCTTGCGACCGGCGCGCCGGTCAAAGAACAGCGCCTGACTGATCGCCGCCTTCACCGCTTCCGGCTGGAATGGCTTGGTGATCAGGAAGGCAGGCTCGGGCCGGTCTCCGGTCAGCAGGCGTTCCGGATAGGCCGTGATGAAGATCACCGGGACGTCGATTGCGCTCAGGATCTCATTGACGGCTTCGAGGCCGGAACTGCCGTCAGCAAGCTGGATGTCGGCCAGCACCAGGCCCGGCCGCTTCTTCGCGACAGATGCGATCGCCTCGCGATGGGTCCGGGCGACACCGGTCACCGTATGTCCGAGCTCTTCGACCATCGTTTCGATATCGAGCGCGATGATGGGCTCGTCTTCGATGATCAGCACGTCGGTGGCGACCTGATCGGCGATTTCCTGTCCCGCGACCTGGACGAGATTTGCCACTTCCGCCGCGGAGACCTCCATGATCGCAGCGACCTCATCGAGCGAAAAGCCCTCAACGGTGCGCAGCAGGAAGGCCTGCCGTGGACGCGGCGTCAGCGCACTGAGATTGCGCTCGGCCGACGAGCGCTCCACACCGCCCGAAGACTGGTTGTTGATGCCGACCGACGACCAGAGCTTCAGGAAAGTCCTGTACAGTCCGGTGCGGGCATCGACGTCCCGCGGAAAGGAATTTGGATCGACGACGAGCGCTTCGAGCATTTCAACGACATAGGCATCGCCACTCGCCTGCGTGCCGTTCAGAGCTCGCGCGAAGCGGCGCAGATAGGGCAGATGCGGGGCAATTTCCTTCGCAATCGACATTGATTGGTCCTTCTTCAACCTGCCGAAAGTGAGCACCCGCAACGTGTTTCTGACAAGCAATTTATTTTACGATTTGCCCGGAACTTTTCTGAAACTAGACCGTTATCTGGCAGCATACGTGTCAATGATGCTCCCGGCGGATCATGATCGGCCGGGATGTTGATGACGGTTGAACAGGGCAATCCGGCCGCCCCTGCAGCAAGAGCGGAGCGGTGTCGGCGCGAGGGTATGATGAGTGGTATGAAGATCGAGATGCCAGAGCCGAACGGGGGCGAAGAGACGGATTTCGAAGCCATTCTGGACCCCAGGGTTCAGGAGTCGATCGGCCGGTCGCTGAAGGCGCATTACGACGATCTGATCAACGCACCCATCCCCGACAAATTCCTGGTTCTGCTGGCGCAGCTGGAAGCCAAGGAAAGCCGTTCATCCGCTGAGGAAGCAAGTGATGAGCGCCCCTGAATTCAAGGACGGCCTGATCAAGGAAATCCCGAACCTGCGTGCCTTTGCGGCGTCGCTTTCGGGTTCGATGCAGCTCGCGGACGATCTGGTGCAGGACACCCTGCTCAAGGCCTGGGGCAATTCGGACAAGTTCGAACCGGGCACCAGCCTGCGCGCCTGGCTCTTTACCATCCTGCGCAACACCTACTACTCGCTTTACCGCAAGCGCGGCCGCGAGGTGCAGGACAGTGAAGGCACCTATGCCGAGCGCATGGCGGTGCACGGCAACCAGGAGAGCCATCTCGATCTTGCAGATTTCCGCAAGGCTCTGGCCAAGCTTCCGGAGGAGCAGCGGGAAGTGCTGATCATGGTCGGCGCAACGGGCCTTTCCTATGAGGAGGCTGCTGAAATCTGCGGCGTCGCGATCGGCACCATCAAGAGCCGCGTCAACAGGGCGCGCACCAAGCTTGCGGAGCTGCTGTCGATCAAAGGTCTCGATGATCTCGGGCCCGATCGTCAGAGCGCGGCGGCGGTTCACAGGACCAGCTCCGAACCCATCCGACCCTAATGCGACTGGCGCGGTTCAAGACCGTCCGCGGCAGGCTTCTCGCCCTGCTGGTCGCAATCGCGTTGCCGATCGCCTGCCTGTCGGCGATCGCGGCGATCACGACCTATCGAACGGTCATCGCCTCAATTCAGACTTTCCAGATCCGCACGGCGGACGACTATGCCGTGCGCGCTCGCGTCTGGTATCGCGGCGCCTTGCGCTCGTTGCTGACGGCGGCCGCGGCCGTCGGCACGTCGAGCAGCGGGGATTGCGATGCGGCCGCCCAAGAGATTCTGAAGCGGGTAACCGGCTACAGCGCCCTTCACCTCAAGATGCGCAACGGCGAGATCTGCTCGGTCTCGCTCGATCCGCATGTCACGTCTGCCAAGCTTGCCGCGACCGCAGAGCGACTGAGCGCCAAACCACCGGTCCGCATCTGGGCAGGCACGGAACTGGCGACCGTGCGTTATGACGATCTCATCCTCGATCGGCAGCGCTATCTCGCAGTCTATGCTCATAGTAACGATCCCGAACAGCCTGCGCAGGAAGCTCTGCTGCTCGCCGACTCCGACCTGCTCAACAAGGTCTTCGACCTCGGCGAGAGCGATGAAAGCCTTGCGGTCGCGCTGATCCATCGGGGCAGCGGAATCGTCACCAGCCGGGGAGCCGATGAAGGCGACGAGTCCTGGCTGCCGGCGCAGGAAGTGGTGCCCGAGGTCAAGGCCCGCTGGGAGGCGGCAAGCAGGGCCGGACCCAACCGCGCCTATGCCGCCCGCATGGTTGCCGAGCCTGACCTCTATGTGATCGCGAGTTTCGACAACGCAGCCGAACGTGCGGCCCAGACGCAGTTCCTCATTTTGCTGCTGACCCCGCTCCTCACCCTCGCCTTGCTCTGCTTCGTCTACCTGCGCGCAATCGACCGGCATTGCGTGCGCTGGCTGCGCGGCATCGAAACGGCGGCCAGGACACGTGCGAAACTCTCGAGTGCCCGGGCCCCGATTGCGGCGGATATGCCGAGCGACATGCGGAGCGTGGCGGAGGCCTTCAATGCGATGGTCGAGGAGGAGGAGGTGCGGCAGCGCAAGCTCTCGAACGCCCTCGACGACAATCGCTTCCTGGTGCGCGAGCTGCATCACCGGGTGAAGAACAGCCTGCAGGTCGTCCAGAGTTATATCGGGCTGACCAAGCGCGATTCCCGCGGCGAAGCCAGGCTAGCGCTCGCCGACGCCGAATGCCGCGTCCACGTCCTCTCGGCAGCCTATCGCTTCACGCTCGCCGATGGAGAAATGCAGCCTGTCCGCGTCGACCTGTTCCTCGACGACGTCATGACGATGATCTCGAACCTCATCCGCCGCCGCGACCAGGGCCTGATCAGCCAGATCGAGACCATGTCGTCCCTTTCTGTCGACCGGATCATTCCGCTCGGCTTCCTGATCGTCGACGTGGTGGGGCGCGCCTTGCGGCACGGACCGGGCCTCACCGTGACGGTCACCGCTACCGATATCGATGAGGAGACCATCGAGATCAGCATCAAGGCGGATCGCGAGATCGACCATGCCGAGCCCCCCAAGCTCTTCGCCGGTCTCCTGACACAGATCGCGGCGACCGAGGTCTCCGCGCCGGGCGGGCGCTCACTGGGCTCCTGGCGCATCGTGCATCGGGACTGAGCCTGCTCAGCAGGCGTCCGTCTCGACCGGCTCGATGCTGACCCCAACGTTCAAGCCAAGGAAGGCTCCGGCGAGCCCGGTATAGCTGCCGGAGACCGGCGATGCGTCCTCAGGAACGCGGGCGACGGCGATGCGCAGCAATTGGCGGTCCGCCACCAGATCATTGGTCGGATCGAACTCGACCCAGCCGTCGAAGGGGATGAAGACGTCGGCCCAAGCATGCGTCAGGCCGGCCGGTGAGACGAGGCCGCCGCCTTCCAGGGTACGCTCGTGAATATAACCGGTCACGAACCGGGCAGCGAAGCCCAGGCGGCGCGCCAGCTCGATAAACAGCCACGCATAGTCACGGCAGGAGCCGCTCCCCAGCTGTAGTGTGTCGAGCGGGTGTTGTGTGCCCTCGTCATAGCGAATGGCGTAGCTCAATGCGTCATTGATGGCATGAGCGAGATCCCGCAACAGGTGCCCGGTGCCGGTGCCGCTCCGCGCGCGAAAGGCGAGAAGCCATTGGTCGAGGGCGCCATCCGGATCGGCGCTCGCCAGAGCCAGATAGGGCTGTAGCGCCGCGCGTTCGGAGGGGGTGTAGACAACCCCCGTCATGGCCGCGTCCGACGCGAGCACCGGGCTCGGAAGGGCCGGTCCGAAGCGCTCGACCACCAGTTCGCTGACGATGTCGAGGCTGTCGGCCTGCCCCTCGAAGCTCGCGATGGCAACCGAATTGCCATAGGCATCATGCATCCAGCGCAACTGCGCCGCCGGAGTGATGCTGAGCGCGGTTTCCACGACGCGCAGGTCGAAACTGTCCCGCGGCCTCAGCATCAGGCGATGCGGTCCGAACCCGACCGGCTGGGCGTAGCGATAGGTCGTCGCGTGACGGATACGCAGCTGCACAGAACCCTCCCGGCCAAGCGATGCGCCTCATGGCAGTCAGCGCGGCCACGGACAAAACAAGCCGCCCGAAGGCGGCTTCACGCGTGACAAGCGCGCGGGGCTCCCGTCGCACCGCGACCGAGCGCCCCTGATTGCGCTATCCCGCAGTAGGTTCCGGCTCAGCGAATAACGCTGGCGATCGGCCCGGCCACGCGAGCCTCCTGGGAGCTCGCGATGGCGCGCTTGGTCCGATCGGCGACCCTCTGGGCGGGATCCACCGATGCCAGCTGGCTATCCGTCGGGACGTTGTTTCGAATCTTGGCCTCCGCGACGGAGGTCGAACTTTGATCGGTCGCGCTCTGGAGAGCCGAGCCGAAGGTCAGCGTGGCCACCACCGCGCCCATGATTCCAAAGAAGGCGAAGGCGCGTTTGATGGGGGCAAGGCTGTCATTCAACATCTGTCTCTCCCTACGCCACGACCGGTCACCATTGACCGGTTTACGTCGAAGAGAACGCGACGCCGCCCGTTCGGTTCCCGTTGTGCGGGTGGCAGCGATCACGAAACCGGGAGCGGCGGTTCAGGCCTCCTCGTCCTCGTTGGCGGGCTGACGGCTGCGAAACAGCCGCCAGAGCGACTTCCCGATCCGGCGCGAGCTCAAATGCGCGCCGGCGAGACGCTTCTCCAGGGTGATCTTGCGGTCATGGAAATCCTCGAGGCCGGGGCGGTGACCGACACTGATGACTGTCGCGTGTGCGAGCTCGCCTTCGAACAGTCCAAGGAGCGAATTCTGGCTGTCCTCATCGAGGGCCGAAGTCGCCTCGTCCATGATGATGATATCGGGCTTCTGGATCAGCAAGCGCACGAAGGCGACGCGCTGACGCTCGCCGCCGGACAGGACGCGATCCCAATTATCCTCCTCGTTCAGGCGCTTGGCCATGTAGGCCAGGCCGCAGCGCCGAAGGGCGGCAATGATGGTCTCGTCGCTGACGGGGATGTCGGAATCGGGATAGAGCAGGACTGTCCTGAAATTGCCGAGGGGCAAGTAGGGCTTCTGCGGCACGAAGGCGATGCTCTTGCCGCGAGGCACCTGGATCGAGCCTGAACCCCAGGGCCAGAGGCCGGCCAGCGACCGGATCAGCGTGCTCTTGCCGGAGCCGCTCTCGCCAACGATCAGAACTTTCTCGCCGAGTTCGATGATAACCGTCGCGTCTGCGATGACGATGCGCCCATTGCTGTGCGCCAGCGAGAGCTCCTTGATATGAATCGCGCCGTCATCACTCTCGCCGAGCGAGATCTGGGTCTCGCCGACCATGATCGTGCCGACATCGAGCGCCTCCAGCTCTTCGACAAGCTCGTCGACCCGAATGACGGAGGCAAACCACTCGGCCAGCCTGACGAAGTTGTCGACGAACCAGATCAGCGCGGCCTGAACGGCGCTGAACGCCGCGACGACCTGCATCACGGCCCCGAGCGTAACCTCGCCCGAGAGATATTTTGGCGCGATCAGCAGCAGCGGCACGATCGGAAACAAGGCACCATTGGTGTTGAGCACCAATGCGATCACGCCTTGTTGGCGAATGACGCGGAGCCAGGCGGCCAGGACGCGGCCATAGTTCTCGCCAACCGATGCTCGCTCGTCGGCATCGCCCTTGATCAGGGCAATGCTCTCGGCATTCTCGCGCAATCGCGTCATTTCTGCCCGGAACTGGGCCTCGGCCTCGTTCTTGGCCGCAATGCGAGCGACCAGCGGTCGTCCGGTGAGATAGGCCGCGAGCGACGCGACCGCCGCATAGACGATCGCGGCCAGCGCCATGTAGCTCGGGATCACGACCGCCACGCCACCGAGCGTGAAGTGAGCTGAGCCTGCGACCTGCCAGAGGATGGCGGCGAAGGTCGCGGCCGTCACCGCCGCGCTGATCAACCCGATCGCGAATTCGGCGAGCGGCTCGATCGCGAGCCGGACGTCATCTGCGATCCGGTATTCGGGAGCCGTCTGCCTCTTGGTGAGGAAGCCGAGCCGATAATAGCGCTGATCAGCGATCCACCAGCCGGCGAGACGCCTGGTCAGGTCCTCCCGCCATCGCGCCTGGAGCAGCATGCGGCTGATCACGAGGGCAGACAGCGACAGGCTGAATGCGATGACCAGCGCCGGCAGCCAGGCGATCACCGACCAGACAGCGCCGGTATCGCGCTTTTCAAGCGCATCGAAGAAGTACCGGTTCCAGCTATTGATGCCGACGGCGCTCGCCGTCTGCGCAGCGACGAAAACCAGCACCGCTATCGTCAGAACCCAGGCGCGCAACCGGGTCTCACCGCTCCAGAACCGCAGCGCGATGCGGAAAAACTGCCGCATGCGCGACCGCCTGGATGGTTGCGGTGTCTCAGCCATGGCCTTGCAACTCCCGCCCGAGATGTCATTGACCGGAGCATCATCGCGAGGTGTCGCAATCATAAACCGGAGGCTGGAGATCGGCACGCTCCACGGCGCTAGAACGCCGCAACGCTTCTGCCAGTTCCGCCAATTGCAAAGGATATGTTGCACCGCACGCAGCATGCGATTCGCCATTGAGCTATGCCGGCTCCTCCGCGCATAATGGCGTCATGAAGACCATGCCCGACCATGCCAGCATAGCCCGGCTCGGAGTGCCTTGCCTGGCCTGCCCTTTGCGGCTGAAGGCGGCATTCAAGGACAAGAGCGATGAGGAAGTCCGCTTCATCCAGGGGATGAAGATCGATCATCGTTCCGTTCCGGCCGGATCGGAGGTCATTCATCCCGGCCAGGAAGATGCCGAGCTCTTCACGTTATTCTCCGGCTGGGCCTTTCGCTACAAATCGCTCCCCGACGGCCGGCGTCAGATTCTGAACTTCCTGCTGCCGGGCGATCTGGTCGGGCTGCAGGCGTCACTCCTGAGCGCGGCCCAACATGGCATCGAAGCGCTGACCGATGTCGAGCTCTGCACCTTTTCGCGCAAGCGGATCTGGGATCTCTTCGTGCACATGCCGTCGCTGTCATACGAGATCGCGTGGCTCGGCTCCCGCGAGGAGAGCCTAATCGACGAGAATCTGACCTCGGTCGGCCAGCGCAATGCGGGCGAGCGCATTGCTGCACTGATGATCTCGCTCTATCGCCGGGCCGAGGCGCTCGATCTCGTCAGCGACAACAATTTCCAGTTCCCCTTGTCGCAACAGCACCTCGCAGACGCGCTTGGCCTGTCACTTGTCCACACCAGCAAAACCTGGTCGCGCCTGCGCCGTGCCGGCCTCTTCTCGCTTGCCGGGGGACGGCTCACCTTGCTCAACCCGCGGCTGACCGCGCGCATGGCCCTGCTTTTCGAACGCGAACGCCATCCGAGACCGTTGATCTGAAACAGCTCAACCGCTACGCCGCACTCTTGACCCGAACTTCTTGACGGTTAACGTCAATTCTGCTCGCTAGCGGCATCTGTTCGTTCTGATGCTTCGGCTAACGGGGCGAGGCCTGAGGTTTCATGACGCGTCCTTCCACCACCCGGGATTCTCGCGGCGCGCTTGCCGGCCGGCTCGGCAAATCGAGCGTTGCCGCTCGCATCGAGGGTGAAATGCGCGTCACGGCCGCAGAGTTGGCCGATAGCGTGGCGGAGGCCAGGCTCAAGGTCGCAGCCGTGCGTTACAAGGTCGAGGGCGAGGTCCGCAACACGGCCGGGAAGCTGAAGACCCGGGTCAATGAGGCCAAGGCGAAGTTCGGCGACGATGCCCGCTTCCTGAAATCCTGGATCGACGACCCGCTGCGCACGGGTTCGGTGACCCCGTCAAGCCCGTTCCTGGCGCGCCGCATGGCCTCCTTCGTCGATCCGAGCGTACCTGGTCCGGTGATCGAGATCGGCCCCGGAACTGGCCCTGTGACAGAGGCGCTGATCGAACGCGGCATCGACGAGTCCAGGCTGATCCTGGTCGAGTACAGCCCCGAATTCTGCAAGCTGCTGCGCGAACGTTTTCCGCGCGCCACCGTGGTGGAAGGCGACGCCTATGCGCTATCGACGACGCTTGCCGGGCATCTGAGCGAGAAGGCCGTAGCGGTCGTCTCCAGCCTGCCGCTATTCACGCGCCCGCCGGCCACGCGCACGGCCCTCGTCAAGGACGCTTTCACGCTGCTCATCCAGGATGCGCCCTTTATCCAGTTCACTTACTCCGTGATCTCGCCGGTGCCGCGGAAGGGTTCGGGCCTCAAGGCCATGGTGTCCGACTGGGTCTTGCGGAATATCCCGCCGGCCCGCGTCTGGGTCTATCGTCGCGCGGCATAGGACTGCGACGGCTCCCGGGCGATGGTCCCACCCGCCCTCCCGCGCATGGTGTCGATACCGCAGCCCGGGTTTCCAGGCCGCCAGCAAGAGTGCAAGCTTTCCTGATCGCGGACAGGCCGGAGCTTTCCGGCCAGGTCATGGGGTCGTCACATGCCAGAACCTAGAATTCTCGTTTTCGCCGGTTCCTGGCGCGAGGGCTCCCTCAACACCAAGCTCGCGACGCTGGCGGCAAGGAGGCTGCGTGCCGCCGACGCAGAGGTGAAGCAGATCTCGCTCGGCGACTATCCGCTTCCCCTGGTCGATGCCACCGGCTTCGGCAACGCGCCGCAGGCAGCCCATGAGCTGCGCGCGCTGATCGACGCGCATGACGGCCTCTACATCGCGAGCCCCGAATACAATGCCGGCTACGCCCCGGCCTTGAAGAACGCGCTCGACTGGGCATCGACAGCCAAGCCTGGCGCCCCCGCCAGCGGCCTTGCAGGCAAGGTCGTGGCGCTCGGCGGAGCTTCCACCGGCTCGCTCGGCGCCTATCGCGGGCTGACCCAGTTGCGAACCTCACTCGAACTCGGCTTCGGCGCGCTGATGGTGCCCGAGATGGTCGCCGTCAGTTTCGCCGACAAGATGTTTGATGCCGATGGCAACCTCACCGATGCGCGCAGCAGCGGTTTCTTGGATGCCCAGGTGGCCCGACTGCTCAAACTTTCCGGCAAGGGCCTGTAGTCGCGGCGGCGTGACGATCCGACGCTAGGGAAGTTCGCAAGTCATTATGCCTTCCACACGGAATCGTAACAGCTCGGCCCTATGAGCCGCGAACAAGAGCACTGGTCTCGACCCGGTCTCTTCCAGGACCTCACGGCCAGGGAGTTGCAGCACGCGTATGAATGGCCAGGCATCAAGCTATAGTTTGCCGCGCTGGCGCCTGACGCGCTGGCTGACCGATGCTGGCCCCGATGTGCCTGCCGACATCAGGGTCGCCTTGATTGGGAGCCTCTATGGCACCTTGCCGATCTTCGCCGGCGGCGTGATCAACACCATTGCCGTGTCGTTTCTGATCGCGATGCGGATTCCGACGTTGCCATTCGTGCTCTGGTGCGCCTTCGAGATCCTCTGCTGCGTGACGCGGCTCTTCGTGCTGCTCCTCGCCCAGACCCGGGCAAGGCAGGGCAAGGAAACACCGACGGATCTCTACATCCTGCTCGGCGTCGCCTGGGCCGGCGGTGTCGGCTACGGCACCTTCATCAGCCTGAGCAGCGGCGATTGGGTGGTGGCCACGCTCGCCTGCCTGTCGGCCGCCGCAATGGTCGGCGGCATCTGCTTTCGCAATTACGGGGCGCCACGACTCGCCGGAGTGATGATCTTCCTCACGCTCGGGGCCTGCTGCTTTGCCGCGCCCTTCCTCGGCGAGCCGATCATGCTGATCGTCTTCATGCAGATCCCCTTCTATCTTTTCAGCATGAGCCGGGCGACCCGCACGCTCAACAAGATGCTGGTCACGACGATGCGCGCCGAGCGCGAGAACGAGTTCCATGCGCGCCATGACATGTTGACCGGGCTCTCGAACCGCTCGGGCCTGACGAAGGCACTCGACGCGCATTTCGCCCGCGATGCCGGACAGAAGCGGCTCGCACTGATCTATCTCGATCTCGACGGCTTCAAGGCCGTCAACGACAGCTATGGCCATATGGCCGGAGACCGGCTGCTGCAGCTCGTCGCCGAGCGGTTGCGTGGCATGATCCGCACTGGTGATCTCGCCGCCCGGATGGGTGGAGACGAGTTCATCGTCTTGTCCGAGCAAACCGAAGCCGCGCAACTTCTCGGCTTCGGCGAAAGGCTGATCCGCGAGATTTCGCGGCCCTACGAGCTCGACAACAAGCACGAGGTCACCGTGGGAGCCTCGGTCGGGATTGCGCTTGCTCCGGACCACGGCACGGACATGATGACCCTGCTCGCTGCGGCAGACAGCGCACTCTATCAGGCCAAGTCGCGCGGCAAGTCGCGCTGCATGATCGCGTCGCAAAGCGAACTCGACCGGCCCTTCTCCGGCGCGCCGCTGCTGGTCAGCTCGGCCCGCCAGTTGCACTGAGCCCAAGATTCGCGGCTTGCTGCAGCTCGCAGCGCTCCTCCCCCACGGCATGTCGCCAAAGCGATCCTGGCCAGGCAATGCCGCACGCCCACGGCGTCATCCGGCAGCGAAGCATCGTCGCCCGCAGCACCGCAACGACGGCCCCTTGCAAGGTCGGTCTGGCGCGCCGCAATCTTGACCCCCCTGCAGCCCTCGGGCTTCCTGCCGTCCGGGAAAGCGGAGAGCGGCCGTGGCAGATATCGGACGAATCGTCCACGAGGTGGCCGAGGAGATGGCCGCCCATCCCGAACGGGGCGAGGTCGCGAGCTATATTCCGCCGCTCGCCCACGTCGATCCCGGACAGTTCGGCCTCTGCATCGTCACCTCCGATGGCGCAACGCATGCTGCCGGGGATGCCGAAGAGCCCTTCTCGATCCAGAGCGTCTCCAAGGTCTTCGCGTTGACCCAGGCGCTCGGCAAGGTCGGCGACACGCTCTGGCGCCGCGTCGGACGCGAGCCTTCCGGAACCCCCTTCAATTCGATCGTCCAGCTCGAGCGCGAACAGGGCATTCCGCGCAATCCCTTCATCAATGCCGGCGCACTCGTCGTCAGCGACGTCAATCTCGCCGGACATGAACCGCGCATCGCGATCGGCGAACTGCTGCGCTTCATCCGCTATCTCGCCGAGGACGAGACGATCGTCATCGACGAGACCGTGGCCCGCGCCGAACAGGAGACCGGTTTCCGCAACATTGCGCTGGCCAATTACATGAAGGCCTTCGGCAATCTGACGCATGCGGCGCCACTGACGCTTGGCGTCTATTTCCACCAATGCGCCATCGCCATGAGCTGCCGGCAGCTCGCCATGGCCGGGCGCTACCTGATGCTCGGCGGCCTGCATTCGCCCGGCGGAGCGCGGGTAATCTCGGCGCAAAGAGCCCGCCGCATCAATGCCCTGATGCTGACCTGCGGTCATTACGATGCTTCCGGCGACTTCGCCTTCCGCGTCGGCCTGCCCGGAAAATCCGGGGTCGGCGGCGGCATCCTGGCGATCGCGCCGGGCAAGGCCGCAATCGCCGTCTGGTCGCCCGGACTGAACGAATGCGGCAATTCCCGCCTCGGCACCCTCGCGCTGGAGCGCATTGCCGAAGCGACGGGCTGGTCGGTGTTCAGCCCATCAGGAGGCGGCCACCCCTGAGCGGTCGGCAGCATCCAGACAGCACGTCACCGGCCTGCACCTCCGCCCTGACCCGGGAGCCACTCCCCCCGAGGGCAACCGGGCAAGAGCCCTCTGTCGGAAGGAGCCTTCTGGGGGGAAAGGGCATTTCCGGGCGCGCCTGAGGGGGCCGCGAGCGTTTTCCGCAAGCCCCCCAAATGTTCAAGAGCCCAGCGCGCGCTGTTGCTCAGATCCCGCGCGTGATGCCGCCGTCGACGCGAATATTCTGTCCGGTAATGTAGCCGGCATCGTCGGAGGCAAGGAAGGCGATCGTGCCCGCGATTTCGTCGCTCCTGCCATAGCGCTGCAGCGGCACGCGCTGGCGTCGCTCATCGGTGGCCRGCAGGCTGTCGATCCAGCCGGGGAGCACGTTGTTGATGCGGATATTGTCCGCTGCGTACTTGTCGGCAAAGATCTTGGAGAAGGAGGCGAGCCCTGCCCTGAACACGGCCGATGTCGGGAACATAGCGTCGGGCTCGAAGGCCCATGCCGTCGAGATGTTGATGATCGATCCCGAGCGTTGAGCCTGCATGACCGGCGTCACCAGCCGGGCCGGCCGTACGACGCTCAAGAAATAGACCTCCATGCCGCGATGCCAGTCCTCGTCCGGGATCTCCAGGATCGGCGCGCGCGGGCCATGGCCTGCACTGTTGACGAGAACGTCGATGCGCCCCCAGCGGGAGACGGTCGCATCGACGAGGCGCTTGATATCGTCATTGGACTGGTTCGAACCGGTCACTCCGATGCCGCCGAGCTCATGGGCCAGGGCTTCGCCCTTGCCGGATGAGGACAGGATGGCAACCGCGAAACCGTCCTTGGCGAGACGGCGCGCGGCGGCAGCCCCCATCCCGCTGCCACCGGCCGTAATGATCGCGACTTTCTGAGTCATGGACTTTCCTCTGGTTGCCTGCTGCAGCTGGTCGTAGGCGACGAGGACGCCCCGAACCATGGATTTTCCGTGCGGTGTCCCTGTAGCGTTGCTACACCCTCATCATGTCACGAATGCCCCCTCTCGCGACCTTGCGCGCATTCGATGCGGCCGCGCGCCATCTCAATCTTCGCCTTGCGGCGGAAGAGCTGAATGTGACGCATGGCGCTGTCGCCCAACAAGTTCGCGCCCTGGAGGCCAGCCTCGGGGTCGCCCTGTTCGAGCGGGAGCCGCGCGGCCTCGCGCTCACCGCGGCCGGGCGGGCCTTTCATCCGCAGATCAGACGGGCCTTCGCACTTATCGCGGGCGCCATGGTCGCAATCGAACCCACGCAGGAACGCGAACGACGCGGCGTGACGGTCACTGTCACTCCCTCCTTCGCGGCAAGATGGCTCATTCCGCGGCTCGGGAAATTCTCGGTGATTGCGCCGGATGTCGAGGTGCGCGTCCTGGCGTCGGAATCGACCGAACGCCTCGGAGGACATGGCCTGCCGGATCTCGCAGTGCGTCTGTCAGCTCCGCCCTTCGAGCGCTCGCTCGATGCCCGGCGCCTGCTTGCGGACGATCTCTTTCCAGTCTGCAGCCCATCCATCGCCAAGACACTCTCGAGCCTGGACGACCTTGCAGGAGCGACGCTCCTTCACGACGCCCACGACGCATGGCCGCTCTGGCTGGAACTGGCGAACGCATCGACCCCACCAACGGTCGGACGCCGATTCAACCAGACCGCGCTGGCCCTTGCTGCCGCGCTTGACGGCCAGGGCGTGGCGCTTGCGCCATCTGCTCTCGTTGCGGAGGATCTCGCCGGGCAACGCCTGGCGGCACCATTCGGCACGGCCCTGCGTGTCGCGTCGGAGCGGGCCTTCTATCTTCTCACGCCGAGGCTCTCCCGAATGCGTGCTGAGGTCTCGAGCTTTCGCTCCTGGCTGATCGACGAATGCGACGCCGGCCTGGATGCGGAGTGACGGCCCCGCCGGGCTGCCTGGATCTGACGTCCGGCCCGCCCGGTTGAGGAGGTCGGACCGCCAAGAGCTCCCATGATGAGAGTGCTCCCATGACGGTTCCGCCGAGGCGGATGATCGCATCCGCCGGGCCGTAGCGGCTTTGGCCAACGGCGCCCGCCCAACGTGCTCAAACGCGAGGATCGCGTCGCAAACCACGGTCGAGGTTCACCACAACCTGCCCAGGTTCGCGCTTGCACGCATGTGCAAAATTGCGATTGACAGGCCTGCCGTTTGCGTTGAGCTTGATACGCAACGGATCGGGTCAAGCTGCGTGCAGCCCCACGATCAGAGCTAAATAAGAGCTGCCCCACAGCAGAGCGTTCTTTGCAAGGCTGTGCGGGGAGAGGGAGGGTACGATGGCCAAGACGTGTCCCGCTTCAGCGGGCGCCCGCCCTTGCGCGGAATAGGGCGCCTCGATGACCACCGGTAATGCCGTCGCGCCACGCCGCGAGAGTGGCCGGGAAGGGGCCCGGACGAATGCTATCCCGTCGCCGGCCTGGACATGTCGGCTGCGCTACCGGCTCCGCGTTGCGCTGCGCGAGCCGACGACCATCATCGGCCTCTTCGCCGCGCTTCTGTTTGCCTATCTCATCGTCGTGCCGGTGGTCTCCATTCTGCGCGATGCGGTGACCGTGCAGTTCGGCGACGAGCGCCGGACCGCCGCGGAGGTCGGCAGCCTCACAACCTATTACCTCACCCGCGCCTTCACATCGCCGGTGGCGGCGAACCTGTTCTGGCAACCGCTGCGCAACACCTTGATGGTGGCCGCCGGCGCCATTGGTATCGCCGTCGTCGTCGGCACGGCCATCGCCTGGCTGATCTGCCGCACKGACATGTTCGCGCGGCAGTGGTTCGCGACGGCCCTCATCGTGCCCTATATGCTGCCGGCCTGGACCTTTGCGCTCGCCTGGACGACGCTGTTCAAGAACCGCACGGTCGGCGGCCAGGCCGGCTGGATGGAGAGCCTCGGCTTCACCCCGCCGGACTGGCTCGCCTACGGCCAGGTGCCGATCACGCTCATCCTGGCGCTGCACTACACGCCGTTCGTCATTCTCCTCTTCGGGTCGGCGCTGCGCCGCTTCGACAGTCAGCTCGAGGATTCGGCTCGCGTCCTCGGTGCCGGACGCGGAGCTATCGCGCTGAAGATCATCCTGCCCCTGATGCGCCCGGCGCTGATGTCGGCGGTGGTGCTGATCTTCGCCAAGTGCCTCGGCGAGTTCGGCGTCGCCTATGTGCTCGGACTGCCGGTGAAGTACGACGTTCTCGCGACCTCGCTGTACCGCTCGATCGGTTCGCGCCAGACCGGCGTGGCCGGGGTGATTGCCGGCGCCATCATGCTGATCGGCATCATCACGATCCTGATCGACGCCTATCTGGTGCGCGAGGCGCAACGCTTCGTCACAGTCGGCGGCAAGGGCGCCATGAACCGGCCGGCGCGGCTCGGCATCTGGCGCTGGCCGGCCACCGGCTTCGCCGCGGGCGTCTACGCCGCCAGCGTCGGCGTGCCACTGCTGACCCTGTTCCTGTCGACGGTCATGCGTGTACCGGCGGATTTTTCATGGTCGAACTTCACCCTCGACTATTGGATCGGCTGGAATCTGCCAACGGTCGCCATGCGCACCGGCATCCTGCTCAGCCCGGACCTGTGGCAGGCGGCGTTCAATACATTATGGATCGTCGGCCTGGCCTCGACCTGCTCGGGCCTGCTCGGCATCATCACCGGGTATGTCGTGGTGCGCACGCCGGTCCGGCCACTCGCCGCCGTCCTGCGCCAAGTGACGTTCATGCCCTATCTCGTGCCGGGCATCGCCTTCGCAGCCGCCTATCTCTCGTTGTTTGCGGTGCCGCGCGGGCCGATTCCGGCGCTCTATGGCACCTCGCTCATCCTGATCCTGGCACTCATCGCCGACCAGATGCCCTATGCCTCGCGCGCCGGCATCTCCGCCATGATGCAACTCGGCAGAGATCCGGAGGAGGCGGCCCAGGTCGTCGGCGCAGGCTGGCTCGCGCGCATGCGCCTTGTCGTCGTACCGATCCAGAAGGGTTCGCTGATGACCGGCATCCTCCTGCCCTTCATCTCCGGCATCAAGGGGCTCAGCCTGTTCGTCATGCTCGCCGTGCCCAGCACCGACGTGCTGACCACCTTCTCGATGCGCCTCGTCGACTATCACTACACGCAGGCGGCCAACGCGGTCGTCCTGATCATCGCGGCCATCGCCTATTTCGGCACTCTGGCGGCGCAGAAGCTCACCAAGACGAACCTGGCGGAAGGACTAGGCAGCTGATGCCCGCGATCATCCTGGAAAACGCCAATAAGAGCTACGGCGCCGGTTCGCCCAACGCAGTGTCGAATCTCGACCTCGAGATCGCCAATGGCGAGTTCATGTGCCTGCTCGGCCCATCCGGCTGCGGCAAGACGACGACCTTGCGGATGATCGCGGGGTTGGAGAACCTCTCCGGCGGCGAGATCCGCATCGGCGAGCGCGTCGTCGACAGCATTTCCAAGGGCCTGTTCGTMGGGCCGGAAAAGCGCGAGCTCGGCCTCGTATTCCAGAGCTACGCGCTCTGGCCGCACTTGACCATCGAGCGCAATACCGATTTTGGCCTGCGCCTGCGCAAGGTGCCGAAGGCCGAACGCGAGGCTCTCGTCACCCGCGTCATGAAGGCGCTCGACATCGAAAAATACCGGGGACGGTATCCGTCGCAGCTCTCCGGCGGCCAGCAGCAGCGTGTGGCGCTTGCCCGCATGCTTGTGGTCAATCCGGGCGTATTGCTGCTCGACGAGCCGCTGTCGAATCTCGACGCCCGACTGAGGCTGGAAATGCGCGCCGAATTGAAGCGCATCCATGCTGAGTTCGGCACCACCATCGTCTTCGTCACGCACGATCAATGGGAGGCGATGACGCTCGCAACCACAATTGCGGTGATGAACGAGGGCTCGCTGCAACAGATGGGGACGCCGAACGACATCTATGACCGGCCAGCCAACCGTTTCGTTGCCGAGTTCGTCGGCAGCCCGCCGATCAACATTTTCGAGATCGGCGCTGCCTCGCACGACGTCGTCGGGCGGCACGCGGTGACCTTTCTCACGGCCCGACTGGGCCCCGATGCCGATATCGGCTCGCTCGGGCTCCGGCCCGAAACCATTCAGATTGCCGACTCGGCCGACGCGGTGCCTCTCGGCAACTTCGCCGACGAGGCGGTCGTGACCGGCATCCTTCCGACCGGTGGCAGTTGGATCGTCGAGCTGACTTCGGGCGGCAAGAAGACATTCGCGACCGCCAACGAGGCGCCGCGCCACAAGGTCGGCGACACGATTTGGTTCCACGTCCGACCGGCAGCGCTGCATGTGTTTTCGCGCGACGGCCAGCGTCTCCAACGTGCCGACGACGTCCTCGCGCAAACAGCTGTCCAATGAACGCCCCCAACGACAGAAAACGGGAGGGATCCATGCTTGTCATGACGAGGGCTGCACTCCGCACCGGCCTGGCGGTCGCCGCGTCGGTCGCTGCAATGGCCGCCATGGCCGAGGATCTGAAGCTGCTCGCGGAGCGTGCGAAGGCCGAGCCGCCGATGACGGTCTACGCCGTTACCGGCAAGATCGTCGATACGGCCAACGCCTTCAACAAGATCTATGGGCTTGGAGTCACCGGCAAGAAGGTCAGCGAGGCAGGCCAGGTGGAACTGCTCATTCGGGAGCATCGCGCCGGTGCCGCGCTCGCCTCCATCTCGCTTGCGGCCGACACGGCGTCGGTCGCGGCCGAGTTGCTGCCAAAGAAGGTCGTCACCTCCTACGTGCCCGACGACGCGGCGAACCTGTTGCCGAAAAATGCGCGGGATCCGCTGGTCTTCGTCACCGATCCGCATGTCTGGAGCTATAACGGCGCGGCATCGCAATCCTGCCCGGTCAAGAACGTCTGGGAACTGACCGAACCGGCATGGTCGCGTCTGGTGACCCTGATGGACCCCCTGGAGAGGCCGGCCTATGCCGACTGGTTCAACCAGTTGGAGACGCACCACGACGCCGCGATGGCGGCCGCATATGCGACGCATTTCGGCAAGCCGTTCGACAAGCGGCAGGGCTCGGCGACCGCCGCCTGGGTGAAGGCGCTGGCCGCCAACGGGCCACTCATCGCCGATTCGACCGCCGTCGCCGCCGCCGTCGGCGCGCCCGGACAAAAGCAGCCGTTTTTTGGCATGGTGCCGGTCGCCAAGTTCCGCGACAATATCGACAAGAAGTTCAGCCTGACGATCTGCCGCGACATGCAACCCTTCGCCGGCATGCTCTATCCCAGCATGGCTGTCGTTGCGGCCGGCACGAAGAGCCCCAACACGGCGAAGCTGTTCATCAACTACCTGCTGACCGAACCGGGACTCGCGCCGCAACTCGTCGACGGGAAGGTGCCGACGCACCCCAAGATCGCCTTGCCCGCTGATGAGCCCTCGGGCATCGGCCGTTCCCTCGACCGGATGATGGCGTGGGATCTGGCGTCGTCCGTGAGCGACCTGGAGCGCCGCCAGGATTGGCAGGACCTGTGGCGCGTCAACCTCAGGCGCTGACGGCGCCCTGCACGCGAACCCAACAAGCAAGCGGCGCGGGTGCAACAGCTCGCAAGCCGCACAAGGGAGGAACGACCATGAGCGCCTACTGGAGAGCACCGCTGCTGGCCGTTGCGTTGGCAGCCGCCGCCACTCCGACCATCGCCGCCGAGCCGCTCGACCTCAACAGCCTGATCGCCGCGGCCAGGAAAGAGCCGCCGATCACCATCTACGACAGCACCGGCAAGATCGTCGACATGGCCAAGGCGTTCTCGGCCAAGTACGGCCTCAGTGCCACGGGGCAGAAGGTGTCGGCCAACAGCCAGCTCGAAATGCTGCTGCGTGAGAGCCAGAGCCGCAACGTCAAGGGAGACGTGGCGCTGTTGACCGACACGCCGGCCGTCATCGGCCAGATGCTGCCGGCCAAGGTGCTGGAAAGCTACCTGCCTGCCGACCTCGCCGGCGAAATCCCGGCCGGCTATCGCGACCCGCTCGCCATTTCCGTCAACGCCAATGTCTGGGCCTACAACACCGAAATCCACGGCGCGACCTGCCCGATCTCCAATGTCTGGCAGCTGACCGAGCCGGAATGGAAGGGTCGCGTCGCCTTCATCGATCCGCTGACCAAGGGAACCTATACTGACTGGTTCAACCAATTGGCCCAGCACGGCAACGAGGCGCTCGCTGCCGCCTACAAGGCGCACTACGGCAAGCCGCTGGTCCCGCAGCAAAAGACCGCTGCCGCCGAATGGCTCGCGGCTTTGGCGAAGAATGCGCCGCTCGTGTCCGAGAATGACGACCGCATTTCCGACGCAGTCGGGGCGCCCGGGCAGAAGGCGCCGTTCATGGGGCTGCTGAGCTCCGCCAAGTTCCGCGACAACGCCGACAAGGGCTACAAGCTTGGCCTTTGCAAGACGCTTCAGCCTTGGGTCGGCTGGAGCTACACCAAGCTTGCGCTCATCGCCAAAGGCACCAAAAGCCCAAACGCCGCCAAACTCTTCGTCCGCTACATTCTGACGGAAGAGGGGCTGATGCCGCAGATGCAAGATGGCAAGCTGCCGACCAGCAAGGCGATCCCGGTCCCCAAGGACGAGCCATCGGGTGTTGCCGTCGTGCTGGACCGCCTGTTTCCCTACGACGCCAAGACAGGCCTCGACGACTGGGACAAGCGGCAGGATTGGCAGGATTTTTGGCAGATCCACTACAAGCGCTAACACACCGCGCCCCTTGAGCCGGAAGTCCAGACAATGCTGCATACGACGATCGCCGATATTGCCCGCAAAGCCGTTCTCGCCGTTCAGGAGCCGCTCACGGCCGCGTTTCGCGCCGGCATGGTGGTCGATTTCAAGCGCGACCGGCACGACCCCGTCACCGAGCATGACCGCCGCGCCGAGGCGGTGATCCGCGATCTCGTGTTCCGGGAGGTTCCCGACTCGACCTTTGTCGGCGAGGAAGGCGGCTCGGTCGGGAGCGGCGCGGTGCACTGGTATGTCGATCCGATCGACGGTACGGCCAATTTCGCCAGCGGGATGGCGTTCTGGTGCACGTCGGTGGCAGCGGTGGTCGACGGCGAGACCGTCGCCGGGGCCATCCTCGATCCGATCGGTGGCAACCTGTTCCTCGCCGATCGGAACGGGGCCTGGCTCAACGGGCAACCGCTCGCCAGCCGTGCCGCCCCCGACGAGGCCAACGCCGTACTGATCACCGGCTATCCGGTGCCGCGCGACTTCCGCAACGACGGCGAAGCGGTCGCGCTCGGCCGTTTCGGCGAACTGACACGCACCTTCGCGACCCTGCGACGACCGGGTAGCGCCGCACTCAGCATCGCCCATGTCGCGGCCGGCTGGGTCGACGCCGCCGCCGGTTTCGGCGTCAACGCCTGGGACGTCACCGCCGCCATCCTGATCCTAGAGAAGGCGGGCGGCCGCTACACCCCGCACGACCTCGGCAAGGTCGCGCCGACCGCGCCGGCGTTCCTCCACCCGGGCTATGTCGCTGTAGGCGCAGGGGCGAATTATCCGACGCTCGATCGCGTCGCGCGCGAGATCTCCGAAGGGCGAAGGCGACGCGTCGCCTAGATGGCCGTGCCGTTGCGGCGGCGCGGTCACCGCAGGAGTGGACTGCGTCATCGCATCTGCACGAGCGGCTGCGAGCGAGCGATAATGAACAGCTGTGCAAACTCATTCGATCCGGAATTGGCGAGTACCCCTTATGGCTCCGACAAGAGACGTTGCTGCCCCTGAAATGCCCACGCCCCGCTATGACCGGCCGCACATCTCGCGCGTCTACGAGAACCTGCCCGGCTATGGCATCGATCTCTATGTCGGCGGGCGTGAAGGCGCATCCGATATCCCGCTGCTGAAGCGGCACGGAATCACCACGGTGCTCAACTGCGCCGTCAATCTCGACTTCAACTACGTGGCCGAGCCGGCGCCGGACGCGCTGAACGACGTCGATTTCGGGCATGCCCCGATCCGCTACTACAAGCTTGGTATCGTTGACGGACCGGGCAACCCGCAAACCATGATGCTGGCCGGCTATTTTCAGCTGAAGGGCGCACTCGACCAGATTCTGCCGGAGAAGCCATCCTATTCCGTGCGCGAGCGCGGCAATGTGCTGGTCAGCTGCCGGGCCGGGCGCTCGCGTTCCGTCATCCTGGTGGCGCTCTTTCTGCATCTGCGTCTCCCAGCGGAGTTTCCCACCCTGGAGGACGCCATCAATTACGTTCGCGGCAAGCGCGAACTCCGTCCCGACGAGTGGCATGAGACGCCCAAGCCCATGCTGATCGCCGCCGCCGCGCGGACTGCTCGCTGGGCGCGCATGATCGAGGACGACATCGCCGCGCACCCGGAAGAGCATGGCCCTCTGCCGGAGTTGGCTGATTGAACCCAACATACCGCATCGCCGTCATCGCCGACCCGCATGTGCATGACGTCGCCTGGCGACCAGCGGGGGCGGGGCTTACGGGCGCAGTGCGCAGCTGGGCCGATACAGCTGCGTCCACCCGCGTATTCAACGAGAGCCTTCCTGCCTTCCGCGCCGCGCTCGATTGCGCTGTTGCGGAAGGCGCGAGGCTTGTCATCGTTCCCGGCGATCTCACCGACGATGGTCAGCGGCACAATATCGAAGTCGCCGTCGCGCTCATCGCCGAGTACGAGCGTCGCCATGGCCTGCGCGTATTCATGACACCCGGCAATCACGATTTCTGGGCGCTGAAGGGCCGGCCGCAGCGCAAGGAGTTCGTCGGGCGCGACGGCAGCCGGGTCATCGTCGGGAGCCACGCCGCACCGGGTGGCGCCGCGATCTCGTCGCCGGAGACTGCCATGCTCGGCGCGCCCGAGGCGCTGACGCTCATGGCCGATCTCGGCTTCCAACCTCGCACCGACGACCTGCATTTTGAAACGCCGTTTGGCAGCGATGCCCGTTGGAGCTCGCGAACGGTCCGTGCCGCCAGCCCTGACGGAGCCAAGAGCTTTGATATGATCGACGCATCATATCTGATCGAGCCCGTTGCGGGGTTGTGGCTGCTCTCCATCGACGCCAACATCGTCGCGCCGCGCGACGGGGCAACTGATCTCGATGATCCCGCGCAGATGCTCGATCCCTCGGATGGCGGGTGGTCTGCAGTGTTGCGCACGCGTCCGCATCTGCTCCCCTGGATGCGCGACGTCGCCGAGCGAGCGCGGCGCGGCGGCAAGGCTCTCGTCGCATTCTCGCATTATCCGGTGCTGGACGCACTCGCCGGCGCCTCGGCATTGGAGTGCACACTTTTCCCAAGTTCCGGCCTCGCCCGGCGCGCGCCGACCATGGAGGTGGCGCGGTGCTTCACCGAGACCGGCGTGCGTCTTCACCTCTCCGGCCATCTGCACGTGAACGATACCGCCGTGTTCCGGGACGAATATGGGGGCTTCTTCAACATCGCCGTGCCATCGCCGGTCGGCTTCGCTCCGGCGATGAAGCTGCTCGATGTCACCACGGACCACGTGCGGTTACGCACCATCCGTCTCGACGACGTGCCCGGTCACGATGCCGCGTTCGATGACTATAGCCGCGAGGCGGGCGCCGCCGGCGATCCGTCACCGAAGGCTGTCAGCGCCGGCGGCCATCTTGGCTTTCTCGACCGTCATCTGTGCGCCCTCGTCGGCGCCCGTTACATGGCACGCGAATGGCCGCGCGATATGGCGGAGTTCGCACGCACCCACCGCTTCGCCGATCTGGAGAGACTGCTCTGGCCACAGGCAACGCCGGCTGCCAGCACGGGTGACATAGCCCTGACCGCCCTCGCCGAGGACTGGTACCGCTTGCGCAAGGCAGCAGACCTCGCGCTCGATCTGGTGCCTGAAGCGCGCCTTGCCGTCTATCGCCGCTGGATCGACGAACTGCATCATGCCGAAGCCATGGGGCTGGCCGGGCGGCTCATCGCCTTCATCAGCCTGCTCGGGCGCTATCTCGACCGCATGCCGACCCTTGATGTCGCGCTGGATCTCAAGGCGCTCGTCGTCACGCCGTCTCAGGGGCGGACACTGCGCCGCCAGACCGTCTGAGCCGGCAGGTTGATGGGGCCTTCGACCAGGCAGCCGCCCTCCAGGATTGTTGCGATATGGTCGGCCATGCTGTCGAGTGGCTGGCGGAAGGTCGTCAGCTCGTAGGCAGCCCAGCCGGCCTGCGGTATATCGTCGAAGCCGATGACACAGAGATCCTCGGGGACGCGCCGGCCAAATTCCTTCCGCGCCGCATCCATGAAGCCCAATGCCAGCAGGTCGGTGACGCAGAAGACGCCATCCGGCCGCGCCGCCGAGGCGAAAAGCTGACGCGCCGTCTCAGCGCCCGTGGCGTAACCCGTCGGGCCGAAACGGCACAGCTGCACGTCGACCCCGGCCTTGGCGGCAGCAACCGAAAGACTGACTTCGCGCGCCACGATGCTGGGCGTGCCGGCGGTCGAACTGACGACAGCGATGCGCTCGCAGCCAGCGCGCCGCAGCATCATCAGCGCCTCGGCAGCGGCGCCGGAACTGTCGACGAGGATCTGCTGGGTTCCTTCGAGCAGATCGTCGCGATTGATCAGGATGACGCGCTGGCCGTTGGCGACGCAGGTCTCCACGAGCGAGGATGAAGGACTGCCCGACACGACCACGGTGGCGTCCGCGCGGTAATTGAGCGTCTGGCGTAACGCGGCCTCTGTCGCTTCCGCCTGCCCCGCCGTGTTCAAGACCATCACGACCTTGCCCATGGCTTGCAGCCGCCGCGTCACCACATCGAGCAAGGCCGACTGGTAAGGCGTGGCGATTTCGCCGATCAAAAGGCAGACGATGCCGGATTGCTGGCTGGTCAGGCCGCGAGCCAGATGGTTGACGTGATAGCCGAGGTCTGCGGCTGCCCGGAGCACCTTGGCGCGCGTAGACTCCGACACGCTGGCGCCCTCGGTGAAGGTGCGCGACACCGCCGAACGCGACACGCCGGCGCGATCGGCGACTTGCTGGGCGTTGATCGGCGGACGAATCGGCTTGTTCATAGGGAACCCTTTGGCGCGCTCCTGTGCAAATTTGCACAGGGCTCCCAAAAATGGAACCGAACGAGGTCTCCACCAGCAGAAATTATTGTTAGATCGTAATAATTTCTGCTGAACGCAAGCATGTGCAGACGGCTAAATATCTCCGCGTTTCAAGCGCCACTTGCCGAGGCGTCACGGCCCGGAATCGGACATCCGTTACGAGCGGTCCAGCCGTGCTCGCCGCGCGCTCATCGCGCCATGCTTTCGATCGATGCGGAGGCCTTGATGTCGCCGTTGCAAAGCAGAAAGCCGGCGGTCCCGACCGGTGTCATCCCTCTGAGACGGGCTCGATCTCCAGCAGAGCGGCAACAGGCTCGGCATCAGGACGAAGACGATCCCGGAAGCGTCGAGAACGAAGGCTGCGATGAAAATCGGGCCGAGACAGGCTCTCACCCTCCAAGGAGCCGCAGGCGCACGGCCTCCATACGGTCGAGGAAAGGCCGGTAAATTTCATTCGCCCGCCACCGCATCGTGTGCGACAGCCGTCCCCCAAGATCGTGACCGATTCTCTCGCCGATGCTCGCACTCGATACCGAACTGTTCCTTGCTCTCAATGCCGGGCCGAGCCCAAGCTCTTATGTCGCTCTTTTCGCGATAGCGGTCACTCGCTTCGTGATTCTCCTGATTCCCTGCTACATCGTCGTCCTGTGGATCCGCGGCTCTCGAAGGCGGCGCCTTCTCGCCTTTGCCCTCACTCTCGCTCTGGTCATCGCAATGACCATGAGTTTTGTGATCGGGCTCATCGCCTTTCGGCCTCGTCCTTTCATGGTCAGCCTCGGGCACAGCTTGGTCGATCACCGCTCCAGCGCCTCCTTCCCGAGCAATCACGCCCTCGCCTTCGCGGTGGCTGTCGCTGTGCTTGCCTTGGTGCGGCAATATGGGGTGGCCTGCCTTGCTGCCGCGATTGGTGCGCTCGTAGGCTGGTCGCGCGTCTACGTCGGCGTCCACTACCCATCCGACCTCTTCGGCGCGATTATCGTGGCCATTCCAGCGGCCTTGATCTCGCTCGCGGTGACAGCGAGACACGGTGGGTCAATCATCGCAGCGGTCGAGGGCCTGCAGCGCAGATTGCAGACCCGCCTGACGCGAACCAGTCGACGCTGAAAGGGCAACATCCGCGGACATCATCGGAAACCGTGTCGGCATCTCGGTTCAGGTGACGCGCTCTGAAGCCAATTGCCTCCTTTCGGCGACACGCCCGCCTGATCGGGATAGCGTCTAGCATGAGCCTGAGAGCCACATTCCCGTTTGCGGGCCGATACTCTTGGTTTCCCGATCGTGCCGACCGAGGTGATTCATGCTCGAAGCCGTGAAAGATAAAATCGAAGCGGAGATCGTCGCGCTGGTGAGCCAGAACCAGCATCTCATCACGGACTTCGTGGGGCAGAAGGCCTCCGGTCTCATCAACGACGACGCTGCAATGACCGGTTTCGCCCTCAAGCTCTACGGCATGTTGCCGACCATGCTGAGGTCGATCGTCGGTCAGGACACCTTCACGGCCTTCGTGCTCGACAATCGCCAGCGATTGATCGCGGCAATCACCGCGGCAACGCAGGCACCCAACGAAAAGAAACCCTGATGCCCTCGCCTCAGGCCTCAGCGACTGCCCGCGTAGCCGCGGGAGCCCGCAGCGCGATTCCGTCCGCGCGCATCTCGCTACGCCTCTGTTTTCTTTCCCTAACCTCGCTGTCGCACAGATTTGATATCAGCCGATCTGATGGGCATCCCAGGACGCCCCCATCCGACGGCACCCGCGTGCTTGAGTGGTGGTGTTGGCACACCACTCGAGGGAGGCGTCCGTGGAGCAGGGCGGCACGATCGGTCCGGGTCACGGACCGCCAGGGCCGCGCCGTCACGTATCGACGGTCGCGTTCAGTGCGTTGCTTTGGATGAAGTCGCGACGGGGTTCGACGACGTCGCCCATCAGCTTGACGAAGAGATCGTCAGCCTCGTCATTCTGGTCGTTCTTGACCCTGAGCAGCGAGCGCACGTCGCGATCGAGTGTCGTCTCCCAGAGCTGCTCGGGGTTCATTTCGCCGAGGCCTTTGTAGCGCTGGAGCGAGACGCCCTTCTTGCCGATGGCGCTGACCGCGTCGAAGAGATCGCTCGGGCCATTGACGATGTGATCATCGCCCTTGCGGCTGAGCACGCCCGGCGTGGCATAGGCTTCCTGCAGCGAGACGGCTGCCGCAGCGAGCTTGCGCGCTTCGGCGCTCGCAAGCAGGCCGGCATCAAGTACCGCGACCTGCTTCACGCCGCGCACGAGGCGCGAGAAGGTGAAGCTGCCGTCCTCCACCCGGCCTTCCCAGCCGCGCTCGAGATCATCGGAGATCGCGTCCAACCGCCGCGCGACATAGGCCGCGGCTTCGCTGGCCTGCGCCTCGCTCTCGTTGGTCAGCGGATGTAGCGCGCCCGCGATCGCCATCTGCTCGACGATGCGCCGGTCATAACGCGAATGAAGCTGCGACAGCGTGTTGCGTACGCCGCGCGCCTCGTCGATCAGACTGCGCAGGTCGGGACCGGCGCGCTCGATGCCGTCTCCTGTCCGGAAAACAGCACCGTCCAAGGTCGAGTCGACGAGGTATTCCTCAAGCGCGCGCTCATCCTTGAGATAGGTCTGCGACTTGCCGCGCGCCGCCTTGTAGAGCGGCGGCTGGGCGATGAAGAGATGCCCGCGCTCGATCACCTCCGGCATCTGCCGGAAGAAGAAGGTCAGCAGCAGGGTGCGGATATGGGCGCCGTCCACGTCCGCGTCGGTCATGATGATGATCTTGTGGTAGCGCAGCTTCTCGATGTTGAATTCCTCGCGGATGCCGGCTCCGAGCGCGATGATCAGCGTACCGACCTGCTCGGAGGAGAGCATCTTGTCGACGCGCGCGCGTTCGACATTGAGGATCTTGCCGCGCAGCGGCAGCACTGCCTGGTATTCACGGGCACGGCCCTGCTTGGCGGAGCCACCGGCCGAGTCACCCTCGACGATGAAGAGTTCTGATTTGGCGGGGTCGCGCTCCTGGCAATCCGCGAGCTTGCCGGGCAGCGAGGCGATATCGAGCGCGCCCTTGCGCCGGGTCAGATCGCGTGCCTTGCGGGCCGCTTCGCGCGCCGCGGCAGCTTCCGCCACCTTGCCGACGATGGTCTTGGCTTCATTCGGGTGCTCCTCGAGCCAGGTCGAAAGCGCCTGATTGACGATGTTCTCGACGACGGGACGCACCTCGGAGGAAACCAGCTTGTCCTTGGTCTGCGAGGAGAATTTCGGGTCCGGCACCTTCACCGAAACGATGGCCGTCAGTCCTTCGCGGCAATCGTCACCGGTGAGCGAGACCTTTTCCTTCTTCATCATGCCGGAGGTCTCGGCATAGCCGGTGATCTGGCGAGTCAGCGCAGCACGAAAGCCGGCTAAATGCGTGCCGCCATCCCGCTGCGGGATGTTGTTGGTGAAGCAGAGCACGTTCTCGTGGTAGCTGTCGTTCCACCACAGGGCGACATCGACGGTGATGCCATCCTTTTCGGCGCCGAGCACCACCGGCTTGTCGACGACGGGGGTCTTGGCGCGGTCGAGATAGCGCACGAAGGCCTCCACGCCGCCCTCATATCTCAGCTCCTCCCGGACGACCTCGGCATGGCGTGCGTCGGTGAGGACGATGCGAACGCCCGAATTCAGGAAGGCGAGTTCGCGCAGGCGATGCTCGAGCGTCTTGTAGTCGAACTCGACCATCGTGAAGGTCTGGGTCGAGGGCAGGAAGGTGACTTCGGTGCCGCGCTTGTCGCCGGCCGGGCCGACAATGGCGAGCGGCGCGACGGCGTCGCCATGATGGAACTCCATGAAATGCTCTTTACCGCCACGCCAGATGCGCAGCTTGAGCGAGACCGAGAGCGCGTTGACGACGGAGACACCGACGCCGTGCAGGCCACCCGAAACCTTGTAGGAATTCTGGTCGAACTTTCCGCCGGCATGGAGCTGGGTCATGATGACCTCGGCGGCGGAAATGCCCTCCTCGCTGTGGATATCGGTCGGGATGCCGCGCCCGTTATCGGTGACCGTGACCGAGCCATCGGCGTTCAGCGTGACAGTGACGAGATCGGCGTGCCCTGCCAGCGCCTCGTCGATGGCGTTGTCGACCACCTCGTAGACCATGTGGTGCAGGCCCGAGCCGTCATCGGTGTCGCCGATATACATGCCGGGGCGCTTGCGCACCGCATCCAGGCCTTTGAGAACCTTGATGGAATCGGCGCCATAGGCAGCGTCTTCAAGGTCGCGGGCAGCATCACTCATGTCGGGGTCCTTCAGCGGGCGAGGCTATGCCCGCGATCGTCTTGATTCGTATCATGAATATAGGCGGGAACGGTGGCTTTTTCACGCGCGTACGCGTACGTGCGCGCAGGGGCAGCCCCGGCGCATCGTGACGAGACTGCCCCGCTATCCCCGAAAGCCAGCGATCGCATCGGCGAAGACCTCGCCATACTGGGCGAGCTTGCGCTCGCCGACGCCCTCGATCCCGCGCATCTGATCGAGCCCGAGCGGCCGCTCGCGCGCCATGGCAATCAGCGTGCGGTCGGTGAAGATGATATAGGCCGCCACGCCTTCCTCGCGGGCAATCGTCAGCCGGAGCTGGCGCAAATGCTCGAACAGGGCAGCGGTGCCTTCATCGAGCCCATCGGCCCGCGCGCCACGCTCGGCAGGGCGACCGCGCCGTACGGGGAGGGCATCGGCCCTGAGCGCGATCGGCTCGCGTCCGAACAAGATGTCTTCGCCCTTCTCCGTCAGGCGGAAACCGCCATGTTCGGTGCTGGCTTCCGCGAGCGCGCCGGCGGCGAAGAGCTTGCGGGTCAGGGCTGCCCAGGCGGCCTTGGGCTTGTCGTTGCCGACGCCGAAGGTCTTCAGCCCGTCATGGTTCTGGCGGCGGACCGCTTCGCTCATCGTGCCGGTCAGGATATCGGCGAGATGCCCGGCGCCAAAGCGCTGTCCCGAGCGCGCCACTGCCGAGAGCAGCTTTCGGGCATCCAGCGTGGCATCCTGGAGCGTCGCCTCTCCAGCACAGAGATCGCAGCGGAATTGTGCTTCCCGATGCCGGCAAGGCGGCGTCTCCTCGCCGAAATAGGCAAGCAGGGAAGAGCGCCGGCAGAGCGCCGACTCGCACAGGTCGGTCATCGCGCTGAGACGCCTATGCTCGATGCGCCGGCGCTCGTCGTCGATCGCTTTCTCGTCGATCTGGCGGCGGCGCAGCGCCATGTCCTCGACGCCGTAGAGGGTGAGCGTATCGGCCGGCAGTCCGTCGCGGCCGGCGCGGCCGATCTCCTGATAATAGCCCTCGATCGAGCCCGGCATGTCGGCATGGACGACGAAGCGGACATCGGGCTTGTTGATGCCCATGCCGAAGGCGATGGTGGCGCAGATCACCACACCATCCTCCTGCAGGAAGAGGTCCTGGTTGCGGTTGCGCTCCTGCTGCTCCATGCCGGCATGATAGGCAAAGGCCTTGTAGCCCTGCTCGCGCAGGCCTTCGGCGAGGCGCTCGGTCCGGCCTCGCGACGAACAATAGACGATGCCGCTGCCGCCGCGATGTCGCTTCAGGAAATCGGCGATCTGGCGCCGCGGCTGGTCCTTCGGGGCGAAGGCGAGCTTCAGATTCGGCCGATCGAAGGAATGAATGACGGTGACAGGCGGCTTCGGGAACAGCTGCTGGGCGATGTCATCGCGCGTCTGCCGATCCGCAGTGGCCGTCAGTGCCGTGACCGGGACGCCGCCGAGCGCCTCGCGAACCTTGGCAAGCAGGCGGTACTCCGGGCGGAAATCATGCCCCCATTGCGAGACGCAATGCGCCTCGTCGATGGCAAGCCGGGCAACGCCGAGCCTGCGCAGCCGAGCGACCAGTCCCTCCCCCGCCAATCGCTCCGGCGAGACGAAGAGCAGACGCAGGTCGCCGGCGTTGAGCTTCGCCCAGGCGTCCGCCGCCTCGCTCTCGCTGTTCATCGAGTTGAGCGAAGCCGCCGCGACACCGGCCCGCGTCAACTGCCCGACCTGATCCCGCATCAGCGCAATCAGCGGCGAGACCACGAGCGTCAGCCCGCCCGTGACCAGTGCGGGCAGCTGATAGCACATCGACTTGCCGGAGCCGGTCGGCATCACCGCGAAGACGTCGTTTCCCGCCAGCGCGGCCGCGATGACCTCCCATTGTCCCGGGCGGAAATCGTCATAGCCGAAGACGGATTTCAGCGTCGCGCGCGCCTGTGATTCGCGAGATTGCGGCATGCCGAAGGGTTTGCCCGAGGCTGGCGGCAATGGCCAGCCCCAAGCCGCGACCATCCTGGGGGCGCTGGAACTGGTTTTCAGCCCCTAGCGGCGATAGCAGCCGCCGCACCGGCCATGACGCCGCCAGTCAGGCGATTGATCCGACGCATCGCCGTCGGGCTCGCCACCAGCCGCCGAGCCCGATCCGCGGCATAGGCATAGGCGAGCATCGTCGAGCCTATGATCAGGGTCAGCAGCAACGCAACCTCGACGAAGGCGAGCATCGTCATCCGGCCGAGATCGACGACAAGAGGCAGGATCGACAGGAAGAACACCATGACCTTGGGATTGCCGAGCGTCAGCGCGATGCCGCCGAAGAACAGCCGCAAGCCCTCCCCGCGGGCACTCGGCGGCTGACGCGGCGCCTCGGCCGGGGCGGTCCAGAGTTTCCAGGCGAGATAGAGCAAATAGGCACAGCCGACATATTTGATCGCGACGAAGAGTCCATGGAAGCCCTGCATCAGCACCGCAAGGCCAAGCGCCGTGCAGGAGAACCAGATCAGATCGCCTGCGACGATTCCCGCCGCAAAGGGAAGCGAGCGGCGAAAGCCGGTGCCGAGCGAGCGCGCAACCAGGGCAGCGACCGCAGGACCAGGCGAAGCGACCGCCAGAAAATAGACGCCGGCAAATACCAGAAGGCCTGTAAGTTCCATGGGAGCAGCCTCTTCAGAGCAGCGGCAACCCTAGCAGAATGCACCCGAGGCGTCTCATTGCGACGCGTGATCTGACCGATCAGCCCAGCTCAAGCACGTCAGCCGATGGCCTCGACCTGCCCGGATGTCACGGTGAAACACTGCGCCCCTGCCGGCAGATCGGTGAACAACGCCGGATCGGCACCCGTCATCCAGACCTGCGAGCCCAGCTCGCCGAGTTCGGCGTAGAGCGCCGCGCGCCGACGCGGATCGAGATGGGCGGCGACTTCGTCGAGCAAGACCAGTGGCGGAAGCCCGCTCATGCTCCGGACCAGCCTCGCATGCGCAAGCACGAGCCCGATCAGCAGGGCCTTCTGCTCGCCGGTCGAGCCCTGCTCGGCCGGGATATCCTTGGCGGCATGGCGAACGAGGAGGTCCGACGCCTGCGGGCCGACAAGGGTGCGCCCGGCCGCGCGGTCGCGCTGGCGCCCCTGCCTCAGGATGTCGCGATAGCGATCCTCGGCATCGAGTGCCGGCAGCCCCGCCACAAGCCGGTCGATCTCGCCTTCAAGGCCGAGCGCGGCACGGGGGAAGGGAGATGCGTCGTCGCCATTGGCCGCGATGATCATCGCCAGTCGGCCAACCGTCTCGGCCCTCGCGGCAGCCACGGCCACGCCGAGTTCGGCGATCTCCCGCTCGATCGCTTCAAGCCAGGACGACTCTTGCGGAGTGTCCTCGAGGATCCGGTTGCGCGAGCGCAAAGCCCGTTCTAGCGCGTTCGAGCGTGTCGCATGGCCTGGATCGACCGCAAGCACGAGCCGGTCGAGGAAGCGGCGGCGGTCGCCGGCCGAGCCACGGAACAAGCCGTCGAGATCCGGGGTCAGCCAGACCACGCGGAGATAGTCGCTGAAAGCCAGCGCCGAGCCGACCTGGACCCCGTCGATGCGGGCAAGCCTTGCACGCCGCCCGTCGCTTTCGCTGCCAAGCCCGATGCCGAGGCGCGGCCCATCCTCCGCGAGCGCAATCGATACGGCGAAGGAGCCCGGGCCCGCCTGGCGCGCCATGTCGGAGAGATCGGCGCGGCGCAGCCCCCGGCCCGGCGCGAACAGAGACACGGCTTCGAGCAGATTGGTCTTGCCGGCGCCATTCTCACCGACAAGCGCAACGATTTGGCCCCCGATCGCGAGATCGAGGGCCTCATAGGAGCGGAAATCCTGAAGGATCAGGCGCGCGACCGTGGTCAAGATGCGAGCGCGGCCTAAACCCGCATCGGCATCAGCACATAGAGCGCAGACGCACCTTCGCGATCCTGGATCACGGTCGGCGAACCGGGATCGGCAAGCTTGAGGAGGGCCGTGTCGCCATCGAGCTGGGCGGCGATATCCATCAGGTAGCGGGCGTTGAAGCCGATATCGAGCGGGCTCGCATCATAATCGACCTCGACCTCCTCGGTCGCCGATCCGGAATCGGGATTGGTGACCGACAGGGTCAGGCGGCCATCGGCGATGGACAGCTTCACCGCGCGACCGCGCTCGGAGGAGATCGTCGAGACACGATCGACCGAGGCAGCGAAATCGCCCTTGTCGACGGTCAGGCGCTTGTCGTTTCCGCTTGGGATCACCCGCTGGTAATCCGGGAAGGTGCCGTCGATCAGCTTCGAGGTCAGCACCACCGCCTGCGTCGCGATACGGATCTTGGTGGCGGAGAGCTCGACCGAGACCTCGGTGTCGCCATCCTCCAGCAGCTTCTGGATCTCCGCCACGGCCTTGCGCGGCACGATCACGCCCGGCATGCCGGCAGCCCCGCTCGGAGCCGCGGTATCCACGCGGGCAAGCCTGTGCCCGTCCGTCGCAACGGCGCGCAGCAGGCTGCGGCCTTCGACTTCGATGGTGTGGAGATAGATGCCGTTCAAATAGTAGCGCGTCTCCTCGGTGGAGATCGCGAACTGGGTCTTGTCGATCAGGCGCTTGAGCTCACCCGCGGCGAGCGTGAAGCGATGCGCCATCTCGCCCGCGGTGATGTCGGGGAAATCGCCCTCGGGCAGGGTTTGCAGCATGAAACGCGAGCGGCCGGAGCGGAGCGTCAGCCCCGCTTCACCCGTCGTCTCGAGCGAGACCTGGGCGCCGTCGGGCAGCTTGCGCACGATATCGTAGAGCGTATGTGCCGGCACGGTCGTCGCGCCCGGCTCCGGGACATCGGCAGGCACCGTCTCGACGACCTCGATATCGAGATCGGTCGCCTTCAGTTTGAGGCCGGCACCGTCCGCGCTCAGCAAAAGGTTCGACAGGATCGGGATCGTGTTGCGGCGTTCCACCACGCGGTGGACATGACCCAGCGACTTCAACAGCGTAGAACGTTCGACCGTGACCTTCATCGTCTGTCTTCTGGCGTGCTAGCGCCCGAGCAGCGGCTGCGCGGGCGACGKAATGGCCCGCGACATTGCAGGACGCGCGCCGGTGGCGCAAGGGCGCTCTCACAACCGGCCACAGCCAAAGCCGCGCTCGCCTTCAGGGCATAGCGCGGCAGGCAGCTCACTCCTGCAGCATCCGCTTCAGGAGATCGACCTCGTCATGCAGCAGGCGATCTTCGGCGATCGCCTTTTCGATCTTGCGCACGGCGTGCAGCACGGTGGTGTGATCGCGGCCACCGAAGCGGCGGCCGATCTCCGGCAGCGAGCGCGGAGTCAGCGCCTTGGACAGATACATGGCGATCTGGCGCGGCTTCACGACTGCCGCGGTGCGGCGCTCGGAGAGGATGTCGGCCCGGCTGACATTGTAGCGGGTGGCGACCAGCTTCTGGATGTCCTCGATCTTGACGCGGCGCGGCTCGCGGGTCCGGACCAGGTCACGGATCGCCGCCTCGGCCGTTTCCAGCGTCACCGCATTGCCGGACAAGGTGGCATGGGCCAGCAGCCGATTGGCGGCGCCGTCGAGATCGCGGCCATTGGCGGTGATGACGCGGGCAACATAGGCGATCACGTCGGAATTGACGTGGAAGCTCGAATGCGCCGCCTGCAGCGACTCGAGCCGGCTTCCGAGAATCTTCACGCGCAGCGCCTCGTCAAGCTCGCCGACCTCGACGACAAGCCCGCCGGCCAGCCGCGAACGGATGCGCTCGTCGAGCGCTTCGAGATCATTGGCAAGCCGATCGGCCGCGACCACGATCTGCTTGCCGGCATCGATCAAGGCGTTGATCGTGTGGCCGAACTCCTGCTGGATCGAGCGCCCCTGGATGAACTGTACGTCGTCGACGATCAGCAGGTCGATGCCGCGCAGCTTTTCCTTGAAGGCGAGCGCCGTCTGCGACTTCAGGGCCGCGACGAAACCGTACATGAAGCGATCGGCCGTGAAATAGGCCACGCGTTTGCCATGATTGCGCGCATCCTGAGCAATCGCCTGCAGGAGATGCGTCTTGCCGAGCCCGACCCCAGCATGAAGGTAGAGCGGATTATAGGGGGTCGATCCGGCCGGGGCCGCGGCAATTCGCTCGGCCGCTGCAAAGGCCAGCTGGTTCGACTTGCCGACGATGAAGCTCTGGAAGTTGAGGCGCCGGTCGAGCATGGTGCCGCAGGCGTCGACAAGCTCCTGCTCACAGGGCAGGGATCCGGCCTCCGCCGAGCGAAGGGCCATGACGGGCTCGGGTGCCGCCGCACGCGGGGCAGCCATGGCAGCCTCGCGGACCGCGGCCGGAATGGCATCCCGGGCAGCCTGGCGCACCGAAAGCAGGATGCCATTGGCAGCAGGCAACTCGGCCAGGCAATGCGCCCGCAGGCGCTCGGCATAATGCGCCTCCAGCCAGCTCTTCAGGAAACGGGTCGGCACGGTGAGATAGGCCACGCCATCGACGAGGCCGCCGATCTCGACACGCGCAAACCAGCTGGAGAAAACATCCTCGCCGAGTTCGGCACGCAGGCGGCGGCGCACGCGGTCCCAGGCTTCAGTCAGGGAAAGCGCTGCTCCCTCCCCCTGGATGCTCGCAGTCGTGGTCGCGATCACAGACGCCGGCACAGCCTTCGCATCGGTAATCTCGTCCATGGCTTGCCGCTCGAACATTTCGTGCCCCATTTCAATATCAAGAGATGCGCTATCGGCGGCGGCTCTTGGTGGACCGCCTGCCGGAGCTGTTGTTTGGACAAAGAGAATGACGCCCACTCGACGGCATGCGCCGGCGGGTGACAGGCTCTCGATCCATTTCTGATTACGCTTAGAAGGCTCGCCGAAGGACGGAGCCGCTACTTCATCTCAACTCAAACAGACAAAGAGCCGCATCCTCTCCCCTCTGGGGCGTGAGCCAAAAACGCCGTTAATCTTTGGAAACCACCGGAGGTCATTGCTGTCCGCCCGGCGATGAAGGGACCTTACAGGGGCGCCTMGAACGGGGGCAATATCCCAGTCAGCCGGCTTCGGAGACTCAAGCCCTTTCAGAGCCCCCATGACCTATGGGCAAGGCAGGCCCAATAGGTTGGGGAACTTAACGTTTTTTTTACGGCGGAGGCTGCGCGCGGAGCGCGAATCTTTTTTTCGGGAAGCGACGGAGACGCAGGTAGAAGCTCCGGCGATTCCCGACAACAGATTCCTTTGCCCGCTAACGTCATGAAAAATATGGGATTTATTTGCGCGGCCAAAAGGCGAAAAAAGCACCTTTTGGCGCCCTGAAACCACAACCGAAGTCAACCCCATAACGCAGCGGAAAGATTACTGAATCGGCCCCGCAGATGAGATTTTTCTCGTCTGCGGCAGTCAGGCTTGCCTAACGGTCGGTTAACACAGCAAACAAAAAGCCCGACCTGACGGCCGGGCTTTTCTTAGTCCGAAACTGCTCTGCAGAACGCCGCTCAGGAAGCGAGAGCGCTGATCCGATGCGCCAGGCGCGAGACCCTGCGCGAAGCGGTGTTCTTGTGAACGACGCCCTTCTGAGCGGCGCGCATGATCTCCGGCTGAGCGGCCTTGAGCGCCTCCGCAGCGGCACCCTTGTCGCCCGAGGCAATTGCCTCCTCGACCTTGCGCAGGAAGGTGCGCATACGGCTGCGGCGCGCCTTGTTCACCTCGGTGCGCCGCGCGATCTTGCGCGTGGCCTTCTTGGCCGACGTCGTATTGGCCATCGATCGTCCTCGTCTTCATTGCGACCGAACACCCGGCGGATTTGCCTGGCGGGTTCGGGCCGCTACCTTGATTGAAATGCATGTGCGGCGGCGGTTGCTTGCGCTAGCCGTCGCGAGACGCTGGCCTATAGTATCTTGTGCGGGCCGCGTCAACGCCGGAATGGCCGTATCACGCCAGGAGCGCCAGATCAGCCCCTTCGGACCGCCACAGCCTCGATCTCGATCAGGTAGCCATGATGCAGCTCGGGCACCGGCACGACCGAGCGCGCAGGGCGGTGATCGCCGAAGGCCTCAGCGTAGATCCGGTTGAACTCGGGCCAGTTGCCCACCCCGACCAGATAGGCCGTAACCTTGACGACATCGGACGGCGCACAGCCAGCCGCCGTGAGGATCGCGAGCATGTTGGCCAGCGCCTGATGCGCCTGGACGGCGAAGGGCTCGGCCGAGCTATGGCTGCCGTCAGGGCGGGGAGCGAGCTGGCCGGAGACGAAGACGAGGTCCTTATAGGCCACGGCATGCGCATAATGCCCCGCCGGGGCCGGCACCTCGGGCGAGGCGATGGTCTCGATCCTGCTCATGCCGAAGGCCCTACGAAGCGTGCGAAGGCAGCAAGATCGACATTGCCGCCGCTGATGATGACGCCGACACGCTTGCCCGTGACCGGAACCGCCCCGGTGAAGGCCGCTGCAGCCGCAAGGCAACCGGTGGGCTCGACCACGAGCTTCATGCGCTCGGCGAAGAAGCGCATCGTCTCGATCAGCGCCGCATCCGGCACCGTGACGATATCCTCGACGAGGTTCTGGATGATCGGGAAGGTGTATTGACCGAGGAAGGCGGTCTGGGCGCCGTCGGCAATGGTCTTGGGCACGTCGATCTTGACGATCTTGCCGCTGCGCAGGGATTGCTGGCCGTCATTGCCGGCCTCCGGTTCGACGCCGAAGACGCGGATGCCGGGGTTGAGCGCCTTGGCCGCGAGAGCCGCGCCGGAAATCAAACCGCCGCCGCCGAGGGGGACCAGCAGGATATCGAGCGGGCCAGCCTCCTCGATCAGCTCCTTGGCGGCGGTGCCCTGGCCGGCAATGACATCGGGATGGTCATAGGGCGGAATCAGGGAGAGGCCGCGGGTCTCGGCCAGCTCGCGGCCGAGCGCATCGCGGTCCTGGCTGTAACGGTCGAAGAGCACGACCTCGGCGCCATAGCCACGGGTCGCCGCAACCTTCGCGGCAGGCGCATCCTGCGGCATCAGGATGACGGTCGGCACGCCGAGCAATTTGCCCGACAGGGCGATCGCCTGAGCGTGATTGCCCGAGGAGAAGGTGACGACACCAGCACGCTTCTGTTCGGCGCTCAGCGCCGAGATCGCGTTGAAGGCGCCACGGAACTTGAAGGCGCCCATGCGCTGCAGGTTCTCGGCCTTGAAGACCAGCGAGGCCTCGGTGCGGGCATTGGCCGTGCGCGAGGTCAGTGCCGGCGTCCGGTGTGCGATGCCTTGGAGGCGACCCGCCGCCGTCACGACATCCTCATAGGTCGGCAGGACGAGCCCGCCCGTGGCGGAAGGAGCGGCAGCGTTCATCTGGTATCCCTAAGCTTCGAAGAGAACCCCCATCGTGTCAGCAAGCGGGGCTGAGCCGCAAATCAAAGATCGTCGGCCCCGGCATTCGCCCCGCTCATGACTGGGTTCAGCGGTTCTTGAAATCCGGCGGCCGCTTCTCGGAGAAGGCGGCCATCCCTTCCTTCTGATCCTGCGTGGCGAAGAGCGAGGAGAACACGCGCCGCTCGAAGCGCAGCCCCTCGTTCAGGGTGACCTCGAAGGCCCGGTTGACGGATTCCTTGACCATCATCACCGAGGGCAGCGACTTCGCCGCGATCGCCTCGGCCGCCTTCAGCGCTTCCGTCATCAGGTCGGCCAGCGGAACGATACGGGCGACGAGGCCGGAGCGCTCCGCCTCGTTCACGTCCATCATGCGGCCGGTGAGGCAGAGATCCATGGCCTTGGCCTTGCCGATCGCCTTGGTCAGGCGCTGCGTGCCGCCGGCGCCGGGAATGACCCCGAGATTGATCTCCGGCTGGCCGAAGCGGGCATTGTCCGCGGCGATGATGAAATCGCACATCATGGCGAGTTCGCAGCCGCCGCCGAGCGCAAAGCCCGCGACCGCCGCGATGATCGGCTTGCGGCGCTGGCCAATGCGGTCCCACGGCTCGAACTTGTCGTCGAGATAGGTCTCGGGGAAGGTGCGGGACTGCATTTCCTTGATGTCCGCGCCGGCGGCAAAGGCCTTCTCCGAGCCGGTGATGACGATGCAGCCGATGCCGGCATCCTTCTCGAAACCATCGATCGCCGTGTTGACCTCGCCAATCAGCTGGCCGTTGAGCGCATTCAGCGCCTGCGGGCGGTTCAGCGTGATGACGCCCACCTTGCCCTTCACCTCGACGAGAATGGTCTCATAAGCCATGGCGGCCTCCCGGATGATGCTTCGCGTGCAGCATTAACGGGGCCCGCGGGCGCGGTCCATGCGCGGCCGCGCAAAGGCGGCTTTCGAACCCTGCGGAAGCCGTGCCGCCGACACCGCTCCGCGCGATATGACGTTGGCTCAGCGCTTCGGTTGGCAGCGCTCGCAATAGAAAGTCGAGCGGCCGGACTGGACGAGCCGCTTCACCAGGCCGCCGCAGCCGGGCGTGACACATTGGTCGCCCTCGCGGTCATAGACCTTGAAGCGGTGCTGGAAATAACCGAGCGAGCCGTCGGCATGGGCGAAATCGCGCAAGGTCGAGCCGCCAGCGGCCACCGCCTCCTCGAGAACCTCGCGAATAATCTGTGCGAGCGCATGGGCTGCCTCGCGGGGCCGACCGGTTGGCGTCGTGATCGTACCGGCCGCCGCTTCCGGATGAAGCCCCGCCCGGAACAGCGCCTCGCAGACATAGATATTCCCAAGGCCTGCCACGAGCCGCTGGTCGAGCAGCGCCGCCTTCAGCGGCGCGAGCTTGCCGGCAAAGAGCTTTGCCAGGACTTCGCCGGAGAGCTCGTTGCCGAGAGGTTCGATTCCCATTCCCGCGAAATGCTTCGAGCTCTCCAGCTCGGCCCGCGGCAGGAGATCCATGAAGCCGAAGCGACGGACATCGTTATAGGTGACGCGCGCTCCCGATCCGAGATGGAAGACGACATGATCGTGCTGCAGGTGCCGGCCGATCTCGTTGTAATAGGCGCCAGGTTCGGTGGGTGGCGTGCCCGGCGCCTCGACCACGAAGCGGCCGCTCATGCCGAGATGCATGATCAGCGCCTCGCCATCATCGAGATCGGCGATCAGGTACTTGGCGCGGCGCGACAGGCCCTCGACCCGCCGCCCGGTCAGGCGCTCGACGAAATGCTCAGGCAATGGAAAGCGCAGATCAGGCCGGCGCTGCTCGACCCGGGCCAGCACCTGGCCGAGCATGGCGGGCTCCAGCCCACGGCGGACGGTTTCGACCTCGGGAAGCTCGGGCATTGCACTTCGCTCTTCAGCATGCGTCGAGACGGGCCGCGACAAGGCTCGCTCGTTTCGCTATTCATCCGGCTCTAGTTACCGCCTCACCAGAACACAAGCTCCGGGCCAAGCCGTGACAGCAGCCTCCGATACCACCCATTTCGGCTTCGAGACCGTGCCGCTCGCCGAGAAACAGGCCAAGGTCGACGACGTCTTCCACAAGGTCGCCGGCCGCTACGACCTGATGAACGACCTGATGTCGGCGGGCCTGCACCGGCTCTGGAAGGATGCCCTTATCTCGACGCTGAAGCCGCCGCGCGACCGGGCTTTCCACCATCTCGACGTGGCCGGCGGCACAGGCGATGTCGCCTTCCAGGTCCTGGAAGCCGGCGGCCCGGCAACCGATGTGACGGTGCTCGACATCAATGGCGAGATGCTGAGCGTCGGGCGCGAACGCGCGCAGAAGCGCTTTCCAGGCGATGGCCGCATCCGCTTCGTCCAGGGCAATGCCGAGGAGCTCAGCCTGCCGGACAACAGTTTCGACGCCTATACGATCGCCTTCGGCATTCGCAACGTGCCACGCATCGACAAGGCGCTGACGGAGGCGCATCGCGTCCTGAAGCGCGGCGGGCGCTTCCTTTGCCTCGAATTCAGCCATGTCGACGTGCCGGTGCTCGACAAGATCTACGAGACCTATTCCTTCAACCTGATCCCACCGATGGGCAGGCTCGTGACGGGAGATGCGGAGCCCTATCGCTATCTGGTCGAATCGATCCGCAAATTCCCGAAACCACAGGTTTTCGCCGACATGATCGCAGCAGCCGGCTTCCGGCGGGCGCGCTTCACGCCCATGACCGGTGGGGTCGTGGCACTGCATTCCGGCTGGAAGCTGTGACGGCCCGCCTTCCAGCATGATCTCCTCAATCGCCCATTTCACCCGCATGGCGCGGGTTGGTTTCGTTCTGGCTCGCGAAGGCGCGCTCGCGCTGGTGGATCCGTCGGTTCTGCCGCCCGCGGCACGTGCGCTGATCAGGGTCGGCCGGCTGATCGAACGCCGGGGCGCCGGCTCCTCGGCCACGCGCCTTGCCGCTGCGATGACCCGGCTTGGTCCGTCCTATGTCAAGTTCGGCCAGTTTCTGGCGACGCGGCCAGATGTGGTCGGGATGAAGATCGCCGAAGACCTGTCGGCGCTTCAGGACAGGATGGCGCCGTTCCCGATGGAGCAGGCCCGCGCCGCGATCGAAGCCGCGCATGGCGAGCCGGTCGAGGCGCTGTTCTCCGAATTCGGCGAGCCCGTCGCGGCCGCCTCGATCGCCCAGGTCCATCGCGCACGGCTGAAGGATGGCTCGGAGGTCGCGGTCAAGGTGCTTCGGCCCGGCATCCGTGACCGTTTCAACCGCGACCTGGCGGCGATGCGCTTCGGCGCCGAACTCGCCGAGAGCCGCTCGCACGAGGCGCGCCGCCTGCGCTTCTCCGGCGTGGTCGAGACGCTGGCGCGCTCCGTCACCATGGAAATGGACCTTCGCCTCGAGGCTGCAGCGCTCTCGGAATTCGCCGAGAACACCAGGGACGATGCCGATTTCCGCGTCCCGAAGCCGGACTGGCAGCTGACGGCGCGCGAGGTGCTCGTCGACGAATGGATCGACGGCATTCGCCTCTCCGATGTCGAAGCGCTGCGTACTGCCGGCCATGACCTCGTGGCGCTCGGCCGCACCGTCATCCAGTCCTTCCTGAAGCACGCGATCCGCGACGGCTTCTTCCATGCCGATATGCATCCGGGGAACCTGTTCGTCGATGCGCAGGGCCGGCTGGTTGCAGTCGATGGCGGCATCATGGGCCGGCTCGGCCTCAAGGAACGGCGGTTCCTCGCCGAAATCCTGCTCGGCTTCATCACGCGCGACTACGCCCGCGTGGCCCGGGTCCATTTCGAGGCCGGCTATGTTCCGGCCCATCACGATGTCGCTGACTTCGCCCAGGCGATCCGGGCCGTCGGCGAGCCGATCCATGACCGGCGTGCCGACGAGATCTCGATGGCGAAGGTTCTGACCCTTCTCTTCGAGATCACCGGGCTGTTCGATATGGCGACCCGGACCGAACTCGTCATGCTGCAGAAGACCATGGTCGTGGTCGAAGGTGTAGCGCGCTCGCTCGATCCGCAGCTCGATATGTGGAAGACGGCCGAGCCGGTGGTGCGCGAGTGGATCACCCGCAATCTCGGCCCTCTCGGCAAGATCGAGGAAGTCAGCCGAGGCGCCCAGTCCATGCTCTCGACGCTCGCCAGCCTTCCTGAAACGGCCGCTCGGGCCGAGCGTGTGCTGGGCCAACTCGAGGACGCCTCGCGCCAGGGCTTTGTCCTGGACGAACGCAGCATCCAGGAGATTGGCCGGGCCGAAGCCCGGCGCAACCGCTGGGGCAACTGGGCATTGTGGCTGATCGCGGGCCTGCTGGCCTACAGCATCTTCAGCTGACGCCCCTCAGCCGGCGACCGCCCGATAGGCCAGGACCTGGAATTCCTGGCCGAGGGCGGCGTCTTCCGGACCCTGCATCAGTCTCTGGCTCAGGAAGACCGTGACGAGGTTCCGATGCGGGTCGATATTGAGACTGGTGCCGAACCCGCCTTCCCAGCCATAGCGCCCGGGAACCGCCGAGATCGGATCGGGCTGCGTCGCGATCCCAAGACCGAAGCCCCAGCCCGTGCTCTCCCAGAAGCCCGGGAAGAACGGTGAAACCGCCTTCTGCTCCGGCGTGATCTGATCTTGCGTCATCTGCTCGACCATCCCTGGCGAGAGGATGCCCTGCCCGCCGTATTGCCCGCGCGCCAGGAGCACGCGCGCAAATCTCAGGACATCGTCGGCCGTCGAGACAAGCTCGCAGGGAAAGGCGGGCGCGCGGGCAAACGCGCTTCCGGCGCCGCGATCGAACAGGACGAGCCGGCCCGCGTCCGAATCGAGACGATAGGCGCTGGCCAGTCGTCCGGCCTGGCCCGCCGGCACGCTGAAGCCGGTATCGACCATGCCCAGCGGTCGAAACAGACGTTCCTGCATGAGATCATCAAGCGGCTTGCCGGAAACCCTGGCCAAGAGCACCGAGAGCACGTCGAAGCCGGTATGATACATCCAGACGTCCCCGGGTTGGTGGATCAACGGCAGGGAGCCGAGCCGTTTCATCCAGGCGTCGGGCGACATCTCGGGGCTCATTGGACCGGGCGCGACGCCGGCATCGGCCATTGCCTGCTGGATCGGGTAACGGCCCGGCGGCGCCATGATCGCGCCGATGCCGAGCCTGAGCGTCAGCAGATCGCGCAACGTGATTGATCGGCGGGCCGGCACGGTGTCGTCGAGCGGGCCAGCGATGCTGCGCAGGACCCGGCGGTCCGCCAGCTCCGGCAACCAAGGCTCGACGGCGTCATCGAGCCCGATCGCTCCATCCTCGACGAGCGACAGAGCCACCACCGCCAGCATCGGCTTGGTCATCGAGGCGATGCGGACGATCGCATCGCGACGCATCGGCGCAGCACTGTCGAAATCGGCCAGGCCGAAGGTCTCGACATGCACGTCATCCGCCCGGGCGATCAGCGTGACGATCCCGGCGACGGCACCGCGCGTGACATGGCCGCGCATCGCGGCGGCCGTGTCGGCGAGGGCCTTTTCGGAGAAGCCAGCGCTCATCCGTTCTTGAACTCGGCATTGACCATCCAATGCGTGCCGAAGCGGTCGGTCAGCATGCCGAAGCTCTTGGACCAGAAGGTCTCCCCGATCGGCATCTGGATCTGGCCGCCCTCCGAGAGCCCCTTGAAGATGCGCTCGGCCTCGGCGACCTCCTTAACCATGACGTTGACATAGACGCTGCGCATCGGGCCGCTGCTGCGGTCCGGCGGCGCATCGGACGCCATCAGCATCTGGCCGTCGAGCTCCAGGCAGGCATGGATGATCTTCTTGCGCCATTCCGGCGAGACGTCGTTCTCCGCCGGCGTGCCTTCATGGCTCATCATCGCGGTGATCTTGCCGCCAAGCACCTTCTGGTAGGTCGTGAACGCTTCTTCGCAATTGCCGTTGAACATCAGATAAGTCGAGAGCTTCATTGGGCTGTTCCCTTGAGAAATGGCCGGTCGCGCCGGCCTTGGATGGCTTGGTGGATCAGATTCTCTGGTAGCGAGCTCTCATGAACTCGCTCCAGTTGCCATCGGCACCGAGAACCTTCGAATAGAACAACCGCTCGGTCGGGCTGCCGATCTCGATGATGTCCCGATATTTCGACGTCGTGCCATCGCCGGAGAAGCTGGGCCCTTCGGATTCGAGCGTCAGGATCTTGCCGCTGTCGTCGAGAGAACCTTCATAGGTCCAGATCATCGCCATCATCGAGCCCAGCCAGGTTCCGACGAAACGGCCCTTTTGGGGGTCAAAGCCGAGCGTGATCTGCATGGTCGCGGGATTTCCGTCGGGCAGCTCGCTCTTGCTCTCCCCGACGATCCAGAGATCGCCGATGGAGCGAACGGTCTCCGAGCCCTTGAAGATCTCCTCCGGCTTGTCGGGCGAGCAGTTCGATTCATAAGCCCAGTTGCCGACGAGCTGCTGAAGCCAGCGATGTTCGTCCTGCGGTTCGACAGTCTGCATGGGTATAGCCTCCTCCTTGCTGGTTCTTCGGGAACTGAGATGGGTCTAGCGCTCGGCCGCCACTTGCAGATTGGCGAGTCCGGTCTCGAAATCGCGCCCGACCATGCGATCGACGTTGAAGAAGACATGCATGATCCGGGTGAGGAACGGCGCTGGGCCGGTCATGGTCCAGATCACCTCGGTGGCGCCGCCGCGAGGCTCGAGCGCGAATGTGACGTCGTTATGAGCCTCGAAGGGCTTGATGAAATCGAGCCTCAATCCAACCTTGCGGGGAGCCGAGGCCTCGACGATCTCCATGCGGCCCTGCCCGACATTCTTGTCGCCGTCCCAGGCATAGACCGCACCGAGGCCGCTTTCCGCGCCGCTGAAGCTGCGCTTCATCGCCGGGTCCTTCTTCTCCCAGGGCGACCAGTCACCCCAGCTCCGGACCCCGTTGATCAGCGGAAAGACGTGCTCCGGCGGTGCGTTGATGGCGAGCGAACGCTGGACGCGAAAGCTGTCGGGCTTCATCGCGGCCAGGACGAGCACGACGACGATGGCGAGGGCGAGAATGGCGACAATGGCCCAAAGAAGGGTGCTGAGCACGGAACGCTCCTGTGACGGATCGAGAGGGAGTGGCGAAAGCTGCTAGGCGCTTCGCAGCGGGATGAGTGCGCGCAGCCTCGGATCGCGCAGGTAGAGTCCGCCCCAGGCCATGAGGCCGAGATAGAGCCCAAAGAAGAGGTGGCTGAAGAGCGGGCTGCCGACGCGCAGATGCGTCGCCATGGCGCCGCCAAGCAGCCCCGTAAGCAGCACGGCGCCAAGAATGGATGTGCGGGGATAGGCATAGAGCAGCGCAATGATCAGCGTCATGGCGCCGAGCCCCCGGGCCAGCTCATTGCTTCCCGAATATCCCAGCTGCTGCAGGGTATCGTTGACCACCTGCAGGGGCGCCAGCTTGATACCGCCGTCGAACAGCAGGAACGCGACGACGACACCGCTCAGCACCCGTCCCGTCCAGAGCTTGGCTCTTGGCTCTGCGAAGGCGGGCTCGGTAATCGATAGAGACATGATGCTCTCCAAAGTTGTTTGATTGGGATCTAAGATCTCATTGCGAGCAGACAAGACCGCCTGGCGAGCAGGCAAAACCGCCTGGATTCCGGGGCGATGACGGGCCGCGATCATTGTCCGTCCGTCCCCTTCGAAGGCGGGCTCAACGACAGCGCCGCATTCTGGTCCTCAGTCCTCAGCTCCAGAATCATGCTCTCCAGCCTGTCCAGGCTCCGGTCCCAGAAGACCCGGTAGTGCTCGAGCCAGGCAGCCACATCGCGCAGCGGGCCGGGATCGAGCCGGCAGGGCCGCCACTGCGCCTCGCGGCCACGGGAGATCAGGCCGGCCTTCTCGAGCACCTTCAGATGTTTCGAGACGGCCGGGAGGCTCATCGCGAAAGGTTCCGCCAACTCCTTGACCGAGGTTTCCCCCAGCGCGAGGCGCGCCAGGATGGCCCGCCGGGTGGGATCGGCGAGGGCAGAGAGCGTGGCGCTGAGGTGGTCCGGCGACATCAACTAAACCGATCGGTTAATTAACTGACCGGTTTACTAATGCACCAAAGCCGTAACGTCAAGCGCCCGTTGCGAGACCGCTGAACGCCCGGCCTGCCGACCATCGGCCGGTGCGATGCCGGTTGTTGTCAGGAGCGCCCGCAGCCGGCTAGAGTCAGCCATGAGCTTCGAGATCGCCGCCACGCCGCATGACGCCATCAACCGGTTGGAGGCGCTTTATGCCGAAGCGAAGGACGCGCTCCGCGCCGATCTCCAACGCTTCTTCGATACGAGACAGCCGCCGACGCCGGAGGAGCGCGCCCGCTATCGCTACCCGATGCTGCGCGTCACCTATGAGCCGTCGAAGCTGCCCGCAGCGACACGCCGCGGCTTCGCCAAATTTGCGGCGCCCGGCATCTACTCGACCACGGTGACCCAGCCGGCCGAGTTCCGGACCTATCTGCTCGACCAGCTCGACCCCCTGGTGACGGAATACGGCGCCACCATCGAGACGGGCATCAGCACCCAGGAAATTCCCTACCCCTATGCAATCGAGGGCGGCGACGAACTGGGCGGCGGCCGGATCTCGCCCGCGGAGCTTGCGCGGCATTTCCCGACGCCGCTGCTCTCGCTGGTCGGCGACGAGATCGCCGACGGCACCTTCGAGATCATCGAGGGCGAGCCACGCCCGCTCTCGCTCTTCGATGCGGTGCGCGTCGATTATTCGCTGCGGCGGCTGGTCCACTATACCGGCACCGACTGGCGGATGGTGCAGCCCTGGGTGCTGCTGACCAACTACCATCGCTATGTCGACCAGTTCGTGCGGCTGGCATTGGCCGAGATCGAGGCCGGCACCGCCGAGGCGCTCGTCGCGCCGGGCGGGATCCGGATCGACCGCGAAGGCATCGATGTCAGCGCCGCCGAGCGCGTGATGTCCGCGCCCTGGCATCGCTTCCAGATGCCGGCTTATCACCTCATCCGCGCTGGAGGCGAAGGCGTCACGCTGGTCAATATCGGCGTCGGCCCGTCCAATGCGAAGAACATCACCGACCATCTCGCGGTGCTCAGGCCGAATTGCTGGTTGATGGTCGGCCATTGCGGTGGCCTCCGGCAGACGCAGATCATCGGCGACTACGTGCTGGCCCACGCCTATCTCCGCCAGGACGGCATCCTGGATGACCATGTGCCGCCGGACATTCCGATTCCGGCGCTCGCCGAGGTCCAGGTCGCCTTGCAGCAGGCTGCGGCCGAGGTCACTGGCGAGAAGGGCGACCGGCTGAAGCAGAGGCTGCGCACCGGTACCGTCGTGACGCAGGACGATCGCAACTGGGAGCTGCGCTGGACCAAGGAGCGCCGCCGTATCAACCTGTCGCGCGCCATCGCGGTCGACATGGAATCCGGGACCATCGCAGCACAGGGCTACCGGCTACGCGTGCCCTACGGCACCTTGCTCTGCGTCTCCGACAAGCCGCTGCATGGCGAGATCAAGCTGCCGGGCGCCGCCAACGCCTTCTATGAGCGCGCTGTCGGCGAGCACCTGAAAATTGGACTTGCAGCGCTGGAGAAGCTCAAGGAAGCCGGCAGCACGATCCATTCACGCAAGCTGCGTTCCTTCGACGAGCCGCCCTTCCGCTAGAGGCCCCTGCACGTCCGCCCCATGACAGCCGCGCCTCCGCGATGCTAGGTGAAGGGCTTCTTGCCTCGGGAGCCCGCCCTTGTCCGCATCTCGCTCCGTCCTGCTGATCATCGGCGGGGGTATCGCCGCCTACAAGGTGCTGGAGCTGATCCGGCGCCTGAAGGACCACGGCATCACCTCGCGCTGCATCCTGACCAAAGCCGGCGAAGAGTTCGTGACGCCGCTCGCCGTATCGTCGCTGGCGGGCGAACGCTGCTTCACCGATTTGTTCTCGCTGACCGACGAAGCCGATATCGGCCATATCGCGCTGTCGCGCTCGACCGATCTGGTCGTCGTCGCTCCCGCGACCGCCGACCTGATCGCCAAGATGGCGACGGGCCTTGCCAATGACCTTGCCTCGACGGCCCTGCTCGCCACCGACAAGCGCATCCTGATCGCGCCCGCGATGAACCCGCGCATGTGGGAGCATCCGGCGACACGGCGCAACATGGCGCAGCTCGAGAAGGACGGGGTGCTCGTCGTCGGGCCGAACTCCGGTGCCATGGCCGAGCGAGGCGAGAACGGACCCGGCCGCATGGCCGAGCCTCATGAGCTGCTGGCGGCGATCGAACAGGCGCTGGCCGGCGAAACCCGGCTCTCCCCGGGTGGAACGATCGGCTTCCTCGGTCGCAGTCCGGGCGGCGCGTCCGGTGCCCCCAAGCTGCTCGCCGGCAAGCGCGTGCTCATCACCTCCGGGCCGACGCATGAACCGATCGACCCCGTGCGCTACATCGCCAACCGCTCCTCCGGAAAGCAGGGTCACGCGATCGCAGCCGCCGCCGCGGCCGCGGGCGCCAGCGTGACATTGGTGTCCGGCCCGGTCGCGATCGCCGATCCGGAGGGGGTGACCACGATCCATGTCGAATCCGCCCGCGATATGTTGGCCGCAGTCGAAGGCGCGCTGCCGGCGGATATCGCGATCTTCGCCGCCGCGGTCGCCGACTGGCGCGTTGCGGAAGAGGCGCCCGGCAAGCTCAAGAAGCAGGCCGGCGCGAGCGCGCCTGCCCTCGCCCTCGTCGAGAACCCGGACATCCTGGCGACGATCGCCGCACGCGAGATCGATCGCCCCGCCCTCGTCGTCGGCTTCGCCGCCGAGACCGACCACGTGATCGACTATGCCCGCGCCAAGCTGGCAAAGAAGGGCTGCGACCTGATCGTCGCAAACGATGTCGGCGGCACCGGAGTGATGGGCGGCGACGCCAACACCGTGCATCTCGTCACCTCCGACAATGTCGAAACCTGGCCGACCCTGCCCAAGGGCGAGGTCGCGAGCCGGTTGATTGCGCATCTGGCGCGCATGCCGCAGGCCAGCAAGACGGACCGCTGAGCGCCATGGTCACGCTTCCCATCAAGCGCCTGCCCCATGGCGCCGACCTGCCGCTGCCGGCCTATGAGAGCAGCGGCGCCGCCGGCATGGACCTCCGTGCCGCCCTGGCCGCCGATGAGCCCTGCGTTCTGGCGCCGGGCGGACGCGGTCTCATCCCGACGGGGATCGTGCTGCAATTGCCGCAGGGTTTCGAGGCGCAGGTCCGGCCGCGCTCGGGCCTCGCCTTCAAGCATGGCGTCACGGTGCTGAATTCGCCCGGCACCGTCGACAGCGACTATCGTGGGGAGATCAAGGTGATCCTGATCAATCTCGGCGCAGAAGACTTCGTGATCCGGCACGGCGACCGCATCGCCCAACTCGTGGTCGCCCCGGTCTCACAGGCGGCCTTGGTCGAGGCTGCCACACTCGACGAGACCGCGCGCGGGGACGGCGGCTTCGGCTCGACCGGCATCGCTGGGAGCAAGGCGACGGCGCAAGGTGGCGGCCAATGATGCCGCTCTCGCACCGCAGCCTCCTCGCCGTCGCCGCAGTCGTCGATATCGCGCTGCATGCTCGCCCGTCGCCCGTCGCCGCCAAATTCCTGGCTGCACGCCACGACCTGCCGCCGCGCCATCTCGAAACCATGCTGCAGGCGCTCGTGCGCGCCGGCATCCTGAAGGGCGTGCGCGGTCCGCGCGGCGGCTATGAGCTCGCTCGCGAACGCCGCCGCATCACCGCCGGCGATATCGCGCGTGCGGCCATGCAGGAAACGAGCGATGAAACCACGCCCCTGCCGCAGTCCCGCCTTATCGACGAGGTGGTCGGCCCGGCGCTGAGGCGGGCGACCGATGCCTTCCTGGCCGAGCTCGACAGCGTCACCGTCGAAGATCTCTGTCGCCAGTCCGAGCAGAAGTCGGTCTTCGGAGAGATCGCCCAGAGAGCCGATTTCACAATATAATTATGTTATTAAACTAATTATTCGACATAAGATGTGAAATACGTTAGCCCTTCCATCCTGACCATATGACGCAAGGGAGGCCGCTATGGCCGAAGCAGCACAGAAGCTCAATCCCGCACAGGACAAGGCGCCCGGTCGAGGCCGGGTCTATGAGTCGATCACCGATACGATCGGTGACACTCCGCTGGTGCGGCTGAACCGTCTCCCGGCAGAACGCGGCGTCAAGGCGACGATCCTTGCCAAGCTCGAATTCTTCAACCCGATCTCCAGCGTCAAGGATCGTATCGGCGTAAACATGGTCGATGCGCTCGAAGCCTCAGGCGTTCTGAAGCCGGGCGGCACGCTGATCGAGCCGACCTCGGGCAATACCGGCATCGCGCTCGCCTTCGTCGCTGCCGCGCGCGGCTACCGCCTGATCTTGGTCATGCCGGAGACGATGTCGCTGGAGCGTCGCAAGATGCTGGCCCTGCTCGGCGCCGAACTCGTGCTGACGCCCGGCCCGGGCGGCATGCGCGGTGCCGTGGCCAAGGCCGAAGAGCTCAAGGCCGAGATCCCGGGTGCGATCATTCCGCAGCAGTTCGAGAATCCGGCCAACCCCGAGATTCACCGCAGGACGACCGCCGAAGAGATCTGGAACGACACCAACGGCGAAATCGACATCTTCGTCTCCGGTGTCGGCACCGGCGGCACGATCACCGGTGTCGGCCAGGTGCTGAAGCCCCGCCGGCCCGGGCTGAAGGTCATCGCGGTCGAGCCTGAAGACTCCCCGGTTCTCTCCGGCGGCCAACCCGGTCCGCACAAGATCCAGGGCATCGGCGCCGGTTTCGTTCCCGGCGTGCTCGATCGCTCGGTGATCGATGAGGTGGTGACTGTCGGCAACCAGACCTCCTTCGACACGGCTCGCGCGCTGGCCCGCCTCGAAGGCATTCCGGCCGGCATCTCCTCGGGCGCGGCAGTCGCTGCCGCGCTGGAAATCGGCGCGCGTCCCGGCAACGAAGGCAAGACCATCGTCGTGATCATCCCCTCCTTCGCCGAGCGCTATATTTCGAGCGCTCTCTTCGAAGGCCTGTGATCTCCAGCGCGCTTCAGGTCGTCCGGCTCAGCGAAACGCTGCCGGACGATTTTTCTGCCCTGCAGGACGAAGCGGCGGCCGAAGGCTACCGCTTCGTCGACGGTTTGCGGGACGAGTGGCAATCCGGCCGTTATCGTGACGCCGACGAGCGGAATGCCCTGTTTGCGGTGTTTCGCGATGGGGTGCTCGCCGCGATCGGCGCGGTGACGCCGGACCCTTATGACCCAGCGCCCGACCTCCTGCGCATTCGCCATGTCTATGTCCGGCCGACCGGCCGGCGCGGAGGCGTCGGCCGCCTGCTGGCGAGCGCACTCGTGCAACAAGGGCTGTCGCTGGCGCCGAGGCTCTCGCTCAACGCTGCGGATTCCGGCGCGGCCGCTTTCTGGGAAGCCATGGGCTTCAAGCCCGATGGCGGCGGTACACGCCGCAGCCATCTGCTMACGCGCTAGGATCGAAGCCTGGATCGGCGTCCCGAAAACCGCACCCCACCTTTCGGGCCGAGGCTTTCGTGTTTGCATCGGCTTTCCCGAAAACCGCGCCCCACTTTTCGGGCCGATCCGTTAGCGACGCAGGATCAGACGGTTATTCCAGGGGTCGGCAACGGTGACGGTGCCTCCCTGATCACGACCGCCGGCAGCGATCATCCGCGTCCGCATCGCCGCGAAGGCCGGGTCGTCGGCGGCGACGAGCTCGAAGCTCGCGAGCCCCGCATCGCTGTCAGCCCGCAGGCCTGCCCCCCGGCTGCCCCAGACATTGACGGCGATATGGTGATGGTAGCCACCGGTCGCGAGGAAGCTGGCGCCGGGATAATGCACCATCACGTCAAAACCGAGCCCATCGCGGTAGAAGCCCTCGGCCTGCGCGGTGTCGCCGACGCGCAAATGAACATGCCCCATGCCCGTGCCAGTCGGCATGCCGGGATAGGCGGCTCCGTCCGACTCACGCAGGAGCAGGTCGAGATCGAGCCGATCGGTCGACATCTTGATGGCGCCGCCATCAAGTCGCGGCCATTCCGGCCGGCTGCGATCACGATAGATTTCGATGCCGTTGCCTTCCGGATCGGAGAGGTAGAGCGCCTCGCTGACGAGATGGTTCGAGGCGCCTTCCAGCGGCACTCGGGTCCTGGCCGCATGCGCCAGCCAGTTGGCGAGGTCACGGCGCGATGGCAGCAGGATCGCGAGATGGAAGAGGCCGGCGGCCGATACCGGTGCGCTCGCCCCCCCTTCGAGCCGCACCAGCGGCACGCCGTCGACACCGAGCACGGAGAGGCCGGGCTCTTCCGAGATCAGCGTCAGCCCGATCGCGTCGCGATAGAAGGCCGTCAGGCGCGGCAGATCGCGCACCCGCAAGGAGACCGCGCCAATGTGAAGGGGCGCGTCATAGGCCTCAAGCCGTACCGGTGACGAAACCTTGTCCTTAACCGTGAGCATCGCCGCCTCCGAAAATGATGCGGCCCGACGTCCGCCGCAGTCTTCAAATGGCAAGAAACCGAGCCATTGTCGCCCCTTGGCATGGCAAGACCAAGATTGCAGCCGCGCAATATCGCGGGGCCGTCAGACCGGGCTCGGCCGGTCGATCGCAAAATCAGAGAACCAGGCCTCCTCCCTGCCCTCTAGCAGGGCGCCGAGGAGACGAGACGCGAGGAAGCTGAAGGTGATGCCGTTGCCGCCATAGCCATAGGCCGCCAGCAGGCGTGGCTGGCCAGGGACCCGCCCGATCAGCGGCAACCCGTCCCCGGTCTGGCCGAAGGCCCCGGACCAGGTGTGAGCAAGCGAGAGCCGCGCAGCCGGCACAAGGGCCGCGAGCTTGCCGAGCAGCGCCTCTGTCTTCTCCGGCCCGAGACGCTCGCGCAGATCGGCGTCATCGCTCCCCTCGTCCTCGCCTCCGATGACGATGCCTCCATCGGCCGTGGTCCGGCAGTAGACATAGTCCGTCGAAGCCTCCCAGACGAGCGCACGCCGAGGCCAGAGCGCCTGTGCGGGCTGCGGCTGCGTCGCCAATGCCCAACTCGAGGCGATGCGATGCAGATCGCTCCGGACGCAATCTGGCATGACATAGCCGGTTGCCAGGACGACATGACCGGCTTCGATCGTGTGGCCAGCGCCGAGCTGGACCATGGCGGAGCGACCCTGGCCATCGAATGCCACCGCCTCGTCGCGGATAAGACGCGCGCCCCGCGCTGCCGCCACGCCGAGCAGGGCATGGCACAGGCTGAGGGGGTCTGCTTCCGCCGATCCGGGCGAGACGATGGCTGCCGCCCGGTCGAACCCGAACTCGCGCAGCAGCAGGTCATGGCCGAGCAGGGAGCCGGGCAGGCCAGCGCGCTCCCGCAGGAGATGCTCGTCCAGCAATTCACGCGCCCCGGTCTCGCCAGCTGCGAGATAGACCGTGTCACGGGGATGGAAGGCGCAGCGCAGTTGTTGGCCCAGGACCAGCTCACGAAGCCCCGCCACGGCCCGAAGGCTGCGCCGATAGATATCCGCCGCCCGTTCGAAGTCGTAGAGCGCCGAAAGCCGCCGCAAGGGCTGGTCGATCTCCCATTGCAGCATCGCAGTGCTGGCCACCGTGCTGCCGAAGCCTGGTCTTTCACGATCGACGAGCACGACCTGCCGCCCACGCGCGGTCAGATGTTCCACCAGCATCGCCCCCGTGATGCCGCCGCCGATGATCGCCACGTCGCAGCGAATATCCGCTTCGAGCGTCTCGCCTCGCGGATGTCCGGCATCTGTGCGCCAGGGGCTCGAACCGCTGCGCAGGTCGCTCTGGCGCGTGTCGTCGGGATCCAGCATCGCCTACTCGTCCGCCATGGCAGCACCGACCCTGTCCGCCATGGTCGCGCCCCTGCGGCCGAGAGGCTTGGGTCGCCCGATCGTGGTGTCGCGCTCGGTCTGATGCTCGAGTTCGGCATTGAGTTCGGCACCGGCGAGCACGATCATCGCCGACAGCCAGAGCCAGGTCATGAAGACCACCACCGTCGAGAGCGAGCCATAGGTCGCCGTGTAATTGCCGAGCGTGCCGACATACCAGGAGAAGGCCCATGACGCGGCCGCCCAGAGCAGCGAGGCGGCGATCGCGCCTGGCATGACCCAGGCGAAGCGCGGCCGCCGCCTGCTCGGTCCGATCCAGTAGAGGCAGGCGATCGCCAGCGTCGCCATCACGACGAAGGTCGGCCAGCGCACCAGCCGGACCAGTTGCTCGAGTTCGTAGTGGAACGGGAAGAACGCGGAGATGACCGGCAGGATGGCGATCGCGATCAGCGCCGCCATCAGCAGCACGACCCCGCTCAGCGTGGTCAGCAGCGAGATCAGGTTCAGCTTGAAGAAGCTGCGCTTCTCCCGTTCGCGATAGATGATGTTGAGCGCATCGAAGACCGCCTTCACCGCGGCGTTCGCACTCCAGGCCGCCACGAGCAGGCTGACAAGGACAGCAAGGGACAGGCCGGTGCTGGATTGTGTCGCAAGCCGCATCGCTTGCTCGCGGATCAACTCGCGTGCGGCAGTTGGAAAGACCGTGGTGAGGCTGTCGAGCTGGCCGGCGATGGTCAGCGGGTCGGTGAAATAGCGGTACAGCGCGACAAGGAGCGAGAGCGCCGGGACAAGCGAAAGCAAGGTGAAGAAGGCGACCGCACCAGCCAGAGAACTGAGACGGTTATCGGCAACATTGCCGGCAAAGCGCAGCAGGACATCCTTCCAGCCAAGCCAGGTCATCTCGAGCGGCGAAGCCGCGTCGCGGCCGCGTGCAACCTCCTCTCGCGAAGGCCGCGCACGCCAGCGCGAGATCGCCTCGGCCACGTAGCCCAGCGCCACCCCCGCGCCCGCTGCGCCCGTGATGCGTTTCAAGAAGGCCATGAAAAGTCTCCGCCGCCGCGGTGGGTCGACACGCGGCCTGGCACCAGCCTAGGGCAAACCGGGCGGACGACGAGTTTGTTCCCTGCGCGGCGGGCCACCCCAGGCCGCTTATCCGTTTGTTAACCTTAACAGTTCCTAATCAGAGCCAGAAAACGCGCGCTTCACATGCGTCAGCAAAGGCTTGCGACCTCCTCGTCCCGGATGACGGGAGGCACCGCATCTGGCCACCCGATCGGCGAACGACATACAGAGACCTGCGATGAAGATGTTCCTGAAAGCCGGCCTTGCGAGCCTCGCACTTCTGGCTGGCGGCGCGGCCTCCGCGGCGGACATGCCCTATCGCAAGGGCACGCTGCCGCCGGCTCCTGCACTGCCGGAATTCTTTTCCTGGACCGGGTTCTACGCCGGCGGCCAGATCGGTTATTCCTGGGGCTCGGAGCGCACCCGCTTCATCGCCGCCAACGGCATCGGCGCGGCTTTCACCTCCGATACCGATTCGGTGCTCGGCGGCGGACATGCCGGCTTCAATTACCAGTTCGGCTCCTATGTCCTCGGCATCGAAGGCGATATCGAGGCCCTGAATAGCGATGGGCGCTTCCGTCATGCCCTCGGCATCGGTGAGGTGAAACGCGACTGGCAGGCTTCGGTGCGCGGTCGCCTGGGCTTTGCGATGGACCGCTTCATGATCTATGCCACGGGTGGCGCGACTTTCACCGAGTTCGACCAGCAGCTCTTCGATCCGGCTTCGGGAGCACGTGACAGCGCCCAGACATCGCGCTCGGGCTGGAGCGTGGGCGGCGGTCTTTCCTTTGCGCTGACCGACCACCTGATCGCCGGCGTCGAATACCGCTACACCGATTTCGGCCGGTTCAACCGCCTGGCGCGCGGCGCCTTCCTTGGCGTGACGACCGATCAGGATTCGACGCTGCATAGCGTCCGCACGAGCCTGAGCTACAAGTTCTGACGGGACGAAGCCCGGATCAGAAGCCCGTGCGCTGGCGAATGGCGGCAGCGAGCGTGCCGTCGTCGAGATAGTCGAGCTCGCCGCCGACCGGCACGCCATGGGCGAGCTTCGTCACCTTGACCGGCAAATGGGCAAGCAGATCGGTGATGAAATGCGCCGTGGTCTGCCCGTCGACCGTGGCGTTGAGCGCCAGGATGACCTCCTTCACGGCCGGGTCGGAGGCACGGGCCACCAGCGCATCGAGCGTCAGGTGCTCGGGCCGGATGCCGTCGAGCGCCGAGAGCACGCCGCCCAGAACATGATAGCGCCCTGAAACAGCGCCCGAGCGCTCGAGCGCCCATAGGTCGGAGACGTCCGCGACGACGACGATCACCCCATCGTCGCGGCGGGCGTCGCGACAGACCGAGCAGGGATTGCTGGTATCGATATTGCCGCAGGTCGTGCAGACGACGATGCGTTCGCGCGCGGTCGCCATGGCCTCGGCGAGCGGGCCCAGAAGCTGCTCGCGCTTCTTGACGAGATGCAGGGCAGCGCGCCGGGCCGAACGCGGCCCGAGGCCCGGCAGCTTGGCGAGAAGCTGAATCAGCCGCTCGATCTCGGGGCCGGCAATGGCGCGTGACATGCGGGCCTGCAGCTCAGAACAGTTTCATGCCGGGCGGGATCGGCAGGCCCTTGGTGATCTCAGCCATGCGCTCCTGCATCACCCGCTCGGCGCGGGCGCGGGCGTCGGTGCTGGCCGCGACGATCAGATCCTCGAGTATCTCGCGCTCGTCGGCCATCATCAGGCTCGGGTCGATCCGGACCGACTTGAGCGCGCCCTTGGCGGTCATCGTCACGGTGACCATGCCGCCGCCGGAGGCGCCCTCGACCTCGATCGTGTCGAGCTCGGCCTGAACATCGGCCATCTTCTGCTGCATCTGCTGCGCCTGCTTCATCAGGCCCATCATGTCGCGCATGGTGTCTCTCCGTATGCGAAAGTGTCAGAAATCGACGCCGTCGAAATCCGGCTCGCTGTCGTCGAACAGCGGCTCGGCATCAGACATGTAATCATCGTCGGCCGAGCCCGAGGATTGCGCCTCGGCAGCTTCAGCCGCGCGCGGATCGCGCACGTTGACAATGCGGGCGCCGGGAAAGCGCTCCAGGACAGCCTTCACCGCTGGATGAGCGGCAGCGTCGCTCTCGCGCTGGTCTTTGGCGGCAACGGCCTGCTCGCGCAGCGTCGCGCCCCCCTCCGTATTGACGATGACGACCATCCAGGTCTGTCCCGTCCATTCCTTGAGGCGGCGCGACAGATCATTGGCGAGCGTGCGTGAACCACCTTCGACCAGGGCGAACTCGATCCGCCCCTGTTCGAAGCGAACGGGCCGCACATCGCGCTCGAGCGCAATCTTCAAGGTGATGTCGCGATTCTGCGAGGCGAGCGCGACGATATCTTCGATCGAAGCGACGAGCACGGCCGGGGCCGCAACCGCACGAGGGGCGGCAGCGGGCGCGGGGTTCGCGCTGGCGAGCACAGGCCGTGCCGCGAGCGCCGTGTTGCCGCCACCGGAGGGAGGGCGGGGCGYTGCGCCCCCCCCGCCATTGCCCGATCCGGCGGGAGAGCCATTGCCGTCGCGCAGCATCCGCATGGCCTCGTCGGGCGTCGGCAGGTCGGCCGCATGGGTGAGACGGACCAGCACCATCTCGGCCGCCATCACCGGCCTGTCGGCCTGTTTCACCTCAGCCATGCCGCGCAACAGCATCTGCCAGGCGCGGGCCAGCACGCGCACCGACAGTCGGGCCGCGAAATCACTGCCGCGCACGCGCTCGGCCTGGCTCAGGCCGTTATCCCGGGCGGCTTCGGGCACGAGCTTCAGACGCGTCACCAGATGGGTGAACTCGGCGAGATCGGTCAGCACCACGACCGGATCGGCACCGGCATCATATTGCGCCCTGAGTTCACCGAGCGCCGCCGCGATATCGCCCTTCATCACCGACTCGAACAGGTCGATGACGCGGGCCCGGTCGGCGAGGCCGAGCATGGAGCGCACATCCTCGAGCGTGATTCGGCCGGCCGCATGGGCGATGGCCTGGTCGAGGATCGAGAGAGAATCGCGAACCGAGCCTTCGGCGGCGCGGGCGACGGCACCGAGCGCCTCCTCTTCGGCGTCGACCCCTTCGGCCTTGCAGATGTTCGAGAGATGGCCGACGAGCAGGCTGCCATCGACCCGGCGCAGATCGAAACGCTGGCAGCGCGACAGCACCGTCACCGGCACCTTGCGGATCTCGGTGGTGGCGAAGATGAACTTTGCGTGCGGCGGCGGCTCTTCCAGGGTCTTGAGGAAGGCATTGAACGCCGCCCCGGTCATCATGTGCACTTCGTCGATGATGTAGACCTTGTAGCGTGCGGAGACCGGCGCATAGCGCACGCTGTCGTTGATCTGGCGGATATTGTCGACGCCATTGTTCGAGGCGGCATCGATCTCCATCACGTCGATATGCCTGCCCTCGATGATTTCGCGGCAATGCAAGCCGAAACGCGAGAGATCGGTGGTCGGCCCACCCGCCCCATCCGCGCTCTGGAAATTCAGGGCACGCGCCAGGATGCGGGCCGTGGTCGTCTTGCCGACACCGCGGACGCCCGTCAGCATCCATGCCTGCGGGATGCGGCCGGCGGCGAAGGCGTTGGTCAGAGTACGCACCATGGCGTCCTGGCCGATCAGGTCGCCGAAATGGGCCGGACGGTATTTGCGCGCAAGCACCCGGTAAGGCGCCGCGGTCGCGACGGGCGCTGGCGCGAGGCCGGGAAAACCCAGCTCTTCAACGGAATCGGCAGCGGCGGTCTCGTCGGTCATCCGCATGCTTTCGCCAATCGGGAGGCGACGGTCAACGCCGGACTTGCAATACTCCGGCCGGGACGAGGCAGGAGCGGCCCCGATCCAAGGCTTGGATCGAAGACCTGGCAAGCGGGAGCAGCGCGCAAGGCAGCCGCAAAGTGGGAGGCTGGACGAAGACCCGTTCGGTCTCGTTAGGGCTGCTTCCTTCCGGACCTGACCCGGTTGGCGAGTGAGACGTCCCTCGCCAACCTCCCGGGCGCTATATCGTGCATGTCGATCGAGAGCGCAAGCGCGAGCTACGCCTTGTCGCGCAGTTCGCCCGGGCGCTTCCCCTCCTACCGCGCGAAGAGATTTTGCCGCGCGAAGAGATGATTTTGCCGCGCGAAGAGATGTTGCGCATGGGCATCAAGGATCGCATCTGACCGAAACCAGCCGCTCGGCCGCCTCCCCAGCGCCGGCGCGAGCCGCTCTATGACAGAGCCGGCCCGATGAACCTCGGCGTCGTCAGCCTTGCCGCACGGGCGGCCCCTGGCGACGCCCTGCCTCTTTTCACGATCGAAGGCCCTCTGCACGCCGACTGCGTCGCGGCTCCTGATGATCAACGTCTTCAAGGCACGGGCGGGCCGAGGAGCCGGGCCTGTCGATCCGCGCGGCATCGTCGCAGGATGCGCCTTCGGCATTGACTCGCCCCCGCCCTTCCGCCATAAGCCCGCGACCTGCGCAGCCTTTCGGGCGGCGCCGCCCCTTTTGCATGACAGGCTTGGCCGGCCGATTTTCCCCAGCGGGAACCCGGTCGCCATGCCGGAACAAGGCCCCGGAGACGGACCGTGAAGAGAACCTATCAACCCAGCAAGCTGGTTCGCAAGCGCCGCCACGGTTACCGCGCCCGTATGGCGACAAAGGGTGGCCGCAAGGTCATCGCCGCCCGCCGGGCGCATGGCCGCAAGCGCCTGTCGGCCTGAGCGACCGGCGCGTGACCTGCGCGCCGTTTCCGGAAGACAGGCCCATCGCCATGCGCCACGCCCGTCTGACCGAACGCAAACAGTTTCTGGCGGCGGCCGAGCATGGCCGCCGTTTTCGTTCGCCTGCCTTCACGGCGCAGGTGCGCGATGCCGCGGGTGAAGAAGGCCGTCACGGCCTGCGCCTCGGCCTGACCGCTTCCCGCAAGGTCGGCGATGCCGTTGAGCGCAACCGCATCCGGCGCCGTCTGCGCGCCGCCGCGAAACAAGCCCTTGCCGCCCAGGCCGACCGGCCCTGCGATCTCGTGATCGTCGCGCGGCGCGAGGTGCTGACAGCTCCGTTTTCCGCGCTGATCGCCGATCTTTCCGTCGCACTCGATCGCGCCAGACCCGCAAAACCCGGCCGCAGGCCGACCGACAAGCGCCCCACCAGTGGTGGCACCCGTCCCCAGCCTTAGGCCAAAAGCCCTTCGGGGCATTCAGCGAGATCCGTTTCCGGTCATGATGAAAGAAGACAATCGCAACCTGCTTCTGGCGATCACCCTGTCGGTGGTCGTGCTGCTCGGCTGGCAGTTCTTCTACGGCGTGCCGCAGATGGAAAAGCAGAAGCAGGCCGCGCAGCAGAGCCAGCAGGCGCAGACCCAGACGGCCCAGCCGGGCTCGTCGGCTACTCCGGCTCCGGCGACCGTTCCAGGCCAGCCGGCAGCGACCGCCGCTCCCGGCACGGCCCAGGCCGTCGCTGCTGTCGAGACCCGCGAGCAGGCGCTCGCACGCGGTCCGCGCGTCAAGATCGACACGCCCAAGATCGCCGGCTCGATCTCGCTCACCGGCGCGCGCATCGATGACGTCTCGCTCAGGGCCTATCACGAGACCGTAGACCGCAGCAGCCCGAACATCGTGCTGCTCTCGCCGCTCGGCGGACCCAACGCCTATTATTCCGATTTCGGCTGGGTCGCCGCACCCGGCGCCAATGTGGTGCTGCCGAATGCGACGACCGTCTGGACCGCGGACGCCCAAGTGCTGCGCCCCGGTACGCCGCTGACGCTGACCTGGGACAATGGCCAGGGCCTGTTGTTCAAGCGGATGATCTCGGTCGATGACAACGCCATGTTCTCGATCCGCGACGAGGTCGAGAACAAGGGCGGTGCGCCGGTCACGCTGTATCCGTTCGGCCAGGTGGTTCGCCACGGCAAGCCGCATACGCTTGGCTACTACGTGCTGCACGAAGGCCTCGTCGGCAATCTCGGCGAGCAGGGCCTGCAGGAATACACCTACGACAAGATCGACAAGGAGCCGACGCTCTCGCCCGGCACCACCGGCAAGGTCTGGAAGGACGCCGTCGGCGGCTTCCTCGGCATCACCGACAAGTACTGGGCGGCCGCGGTCATCCCCGATCAGCAGCGCAAGTATGACGGGCGCTATTCCTCGGTCCAGACCGGCAATTCGCACACCTACCAGGCCGATTTCCTGGGCGAGGCCGTCACGGTCGCGCCGGGCGCCAGCGCGACCGCCAATGCCCGGCTCTTCGCCGGCGCCAAGGAAGTCGCGGCCATCGACGGCTACGAGAAGAATCTCGGCATCAAGCGCTTCGAGCTGATGATCGACTGGGGCTGGTTCTATTTCATCACCAAGCCGCTCTTCTTCGTGATGGACTGGGTCTACAAGCACGTCGGCAATTTCGGCGTCTCGATCCTGATCGTCACCGTGCTGCTCAAGGCCCTGTTCTTCCCGCTCGCMAACAAGTCCTACGCCTCGATGGCGAAGATGAAGGCGGTGCAGCCGGAGATGCTCGCCATTCGCGAGCGCTACGCCGACGACAAGATGAAGCAGCAGCAGGCTCTGATGGAGCTGTACAAGACCCAGAAGATCAACCCGCTCGCCGGCTGCTGGCCGGTACTGGTGCAGATCCCGGTCTTCTTTGCGCTCTACAAGATCCTGTTCATCACCATCGAGATGCGGCACGCGCCGTTCTTCGGCTGGATCAAGGATCTTGCCGCGCCCGATCCGACCTCGGTCTTCAACCTGTTCGGGCTGCTGCCCTTCGCGGTCCCCGCGATGCTGATGATTGGCGCTTGGCCGATCTTCATGGGCATCACCATGTTCATCCAGATGAAGATGAACCCGGAGCCGCCCGATCCGGTGCAGAAGATGATGTTCACCTGGATGCCGGTGTTCTTCACCTTCCTGCTCGGCTCGTTCCCCGCCGGTCTGGTGATCTACTGGAGCTGGAACAACCTGCTCTCGATCGTCCAGCAGGGCTTCATCATGCGCAAGCACGGTGTGAAGATCGAACTGTTCGACAATCTGAAGAGCATGTTCGGCAAGAAGCCGGCTGCGGCGGCAGCAACGGCCACGCCGGCGCCCGGAAAGCCGGCGAACAGCAACAAGGCGAAGTAAGCCTCCGGGCTGCGACGCGGCGCCCCTCTCCCTCGGGAGGGGGGCTTTTGCTTTTTTCGGACCTTGTTCCCGCTGCTTTCGAAAGGGAGCCTTCCATGCCGCTTCCCGATCCGCGGACCCTTCACCCGATCCCGGGCTGGAAGGGCACGGCCTTCCTGAAGGCCGTCGTCGACCACCCGCTGATCGAGGTCGGCGACTACAGCTATTATKACGACTCGCGCGGGCCGGAGCATTTCGTCGGCCGCTGCGTGCGCTATCACTTCGACTTCATCGGCGACCGGCTGATCATCGGAAAATTCGTCGCCATCGCCCAGGCGGCACAGTTCATCATGAATGGCGCGAACCACCCGATGGGCGGCTTCTCGACCTATCCATTCCAGATGTTCGGATTCGAGGGCGCTCCCGAGATGACGCCGGACAGGCTTGGCCTGCGTGGCGACACGGTGATCGGCAATGATGTCTGGATCGGTCGCGAGGCGGTGATCATGCCCGGCGTGACGATTGGCGACGGCGCCATCATCGGGACGCGGGCCCAGGTCTCGCGCGATGTGCCACCCTATGCGGTGGTTGTCGGCAATCCCGGCCAGATCGTAAAGATGCGCTTCCCGGCCGAGACGATCGCGGAACTCCTCGCCATTCGTTGGTGGGATTGGGATGCAGAGACAATCTCCCGCAATCTCGGTGCAATCGCCGGCGCCAACATCGACGCCTTGCGCGCCGCCGTGTAGGCAGGACCCATGACAACAAGCACGACAACCCCCTTCACTCCGGACGAGATCGAGAGCGCTCGCAAGCTCTTCGAAGGTCCCTGGGATTTCGTCTGGGCCTCGACCAAGATCGACGACCTGCCCCCCATGGTCGGCCAGGAGATCGCCTTTGCCGGGCGCTCCAATGTCGGCAAGTCGAGCCTGATCAATGCCCTGACGCGGCGCAATGCGCTGGCGCGGACCTCGCATACGCCGGGCCGTACCCAGCAGCTCAATTTCTTCCGCCAGGTCGGGCATGATGAGCGCCTGACCATCGTCGACATGCCCGGCTACGGCTACGCCGCCGTCGGGCGCGACAAGGTCGCGGCCTGGACCAATCTGATCCACGAATACCTGCGCGGCCGCTCCAACCTGATGCGGGTCTATGTGCTGATCGACGCCCGCCATGGCATCAAGGATGTCGACGGCGCGGTGCTGGAGACGCTCGACAAGGCCGCCGTCTCCTATCAGGTCGTGCTGACCAAGGGCGACGCGATCAAGAAGGCCGACCAGCAGTTCATGCAGGAAGCGACCTTCGACGAGATCAAGCGCCGGCCGGCCGCCTTCCCCGAGGTGCTGCTCACCTCGAGCGAAAAGGGCCTCGGCATTCCGGAGCTGCGCGCAGCGATCGCGCGCGTATTGGCAGAGCGGGCATAAGCCTCGCGGCTGCCGTGATGGCGAGGGAGGCGAGGCAATCCGGCCAGTCCTCCTCGCGAGGCCCCGCACGCCAGCATTTCGGTCCGGTCCAGAGAAAGTGATCCTGCCATGAGCGCCGCAAAGATTCATCTCACGCTGGCCGCGCTGATGGGCCTTGCGGGCGTGACGCTCCTGGCTGCGGCAGCGCATGGGCCAGGCACGAGCGGCCTCCAGACCGCCGGCCAGATGCTGCTGACCCACGCTCCCGTGATCCTGGGCGCAACGGCCGCACGCAAGGCCGGGTTGCTCTCCGATCTGCTGGCGCGTGTCGCGCTCTCCGTCATCATCCTCGGCGTCGCGCTCTTTGCCGCCGATCTCACCCGGCGTGGCTTCTATGACGAGCGGCTCTTTGCGGGCGCCGCACCTGCTGGCGGCTTCCTGATGCTGGCCGGCTGGCTCGCTCTGGCCTTCTCCGCCCTGTTCGCGCGGCGTAGCTGAACCGCGCCCGCCGGCTTCCGCCCCGGCCATTCTTCGGCTAGAAGGCCCGGCGCGCGATCCTCGCGTCCCGCGGAGCCTGCCGATGATCAATCCCGCCGTCCACCTGACGCCGTCGCAATCGGCAGAACTGCTGGTTCAGGCGCTGCCGCATATGCAGCGCTACGATCAGGAAATCATCGTGATCAAATATGGCGGCAACGCCATGGGCGATGCCGCGACCGCCGAGGATTTTGCCGAGGATATCGTCCTGCTCGAGCAGTCCGGCCTGAAGCCGGTCGTCTGCCATGGCGGCGGCCCGCAGATCGCCCGCATGCTCGACAAGCTCGGCATCAAGTCAGAGTTCAAGCAGGGCCTGCGGGTCACCGACCGCGCAACCGTCGATGTCGTCGAGATGGTTCTGGCCGGCTCGGTCAACAAGGAGATCGTCGGCTACATCTCGCGCGAGGGTGGCAAGGCGATCGGGCTCTGCGGCAAGGACGGCAATATGGTGACCGCCCGCAAGGTGACCCGCACCGTCGTCGATCCCGATTCCAAGATCGAGCAGGTGCTCGATCTTGGCTTTGTAGGCGAGCCTGAAGCGGTGAACATCAGCGTGCTGGAGGCCGTGCTGAAGGCGGAGCTGATCCCCGTGCTGGCACCAGTCTGTGCCGCCGCCGACGGCCAGACCTACAACGTCAATGCCGATACCTTTGCGGGCGCGATAGCCGGTGCACTCAACGCCAAGCGCCTGCTGCTGCTGACCGATGTGCCCGGCGTGCTCGACAAGGACAAGAACCTGATTCCGGAGCTCACGGTGGAGCAATGCCGCCGCCTGATCGCGGACGGCACCATCTCCGGCGGCATGATCCCGAAGATCGAGACCTGCATCTACGCGCTCGAAAAGGGCGTCGAGGCGGTMGTCATCCTTGACGGAAAGATCCCGCACGCGGCGCTGATCGAGCTTTTCACCGATACCGGCTCGGGCACCATCATCAGAAGGTGATCCACCTTTGCCGGTGATGCGTGCCGGCAGCGACAGGTTCATCATCCTCCCGGGGGGCGTCTCGGGAGGAGCGATCATGGATTACTCGATCACCATCGCGCTCGGCCTCGGCCTCTCGCTGGCCATGGTCGGTCTTGCACTCGTCCGCACCATGTCGCGACGGCGAGAGGATATCGCGCGTGTCCCGGCGCGAAGCGCCAGGTCGTTTCGGGACGAAAGGTAGGGAGACGGGCCGCATGTGTCTCATGCGCGACCCGTTCACGCCACATGCGGCGCTTGAGAGAACGGCCTGATCATTGCTCTGATCGCGGGTCAGCAGCCTGACCGCCGATCGGCCAGTGTCGTCGCACGTCGGTAAACCTTTGCGGAAGACTTGCATGCGACGCTGACGTCGCCACATGACATAGCCCATGAATCAGAAACCGATCATATCCGCCGTTACGCCGCTCCTGCCGAATGCGGAAGCCTTTGCGCATGTCGAGCACTGGGTTTTCGATCTCGACAACACGCTCTATTCGCACGAGGCAAAAGTCTGGCCGCAGGTCGATGAGCGCATCACGCTGTTCCTCGGCGAGCTGTTCGGGCTCGACGGGCTGTCGTCGCGGGCGCTGCAGAAATACTATTACCAGCGCTACGGCACGACCCTGAAGGGATTGATGGAGGAACACGGCGTCGATCCCGACGATTTCCTCGATTTCGCGCACCAGATCGACCTCTCCCTGCTCGATCCCAACCCCGCGCTTGGCGACGCCATCGCCGCCCTGCCGGGGCGCAAGCTCATCCTCACCAACGGCTCGCGCGGACATGCCGAGAATGTCGCGGGCAAGCTCGGTATCCTCCACCATTTCGAGGACATCTTCGACATCGTCGAGGCTGGCTTCCTGCCCAAACCCGAGCGCGCGACCTATGAGCATTTCCTGACGAAACATGCGGTCGATCCCAGCCGCGCGGCCATGTTCGAGGACATCGAGAGGAACCTGCTTGTCCCCAACGCGCTCGGCATGAAGACCGTGCTGATCCTGCCGCAGACGCCGGACCCGTTCCGCGAAGCCTGGGAGCAGGCCGCGATTGAAGCCGGCCATGTCCACCACGTCACGACCGACCTCACCGGCTTCCTCACCCCGCTCGGGCGCCCGCCGAAACCGTCACGCTAAGACATCGGCCCGAAAAGTGGATTGCGGTTTTCGGGGAAGCCGATGCAATCACAGATAGTTAGATCATCGGACCGGTTACTATATCCGGCCCGATGATCTAAGGCGCAGATCTCGGGCGTTCCTTCCGGAGAATTTTTGTCCGTCTTTACGAACGATGGCTGAGCTGTTATTCCCTTTGTCCGTTATAACGAACGGCCGGAGTTCAGTTCATGTCAGGTCCAGACGCTGGCGCAAAGGCGCTGCATCCCGAAACGCGGCTGGTTCATGCCGGCACCCTGCGCTCGCAGTTCGGCGAGACGTCGGAAGCGCTCTTCCTGACGCAGGGCCATGTCTATGACAGCGCCGAGCAATGCGAGGCGCGCTTCCTGAACAAGGATCCGGGCTTCCAATATGCCCGCTTCTCGAACCCGACCGTGACCATGCTGGAACAGCGCATGGCCGCCTTCGAGGGGGCCGAAGCCTGCCGCGCTACGGCGACCGGCATGGCCGCCGTGACGGCAGCAGTGATGAGCCTGGTGCGTGCTGGCGACCACGTCGTCGCGGCGCAGGCCCTGTTCGGCTCCTGTCGCTATGTCGTCGAGGATCATCTGCCGCGCTACGGCGTGGAATCGACGCTGGTGAACGGCCCGGATCTCGAGGCCTGGCGGAAGGCCGTGCGGCCCAACACCAAGGTCTTCTTCCTGGAAAGCCCCGCGAACCCGACACTCGAGGTCATCGACATCGCGGCCGTCGCCGCGCTGGCGAAGGAGGTCGGCGCCAAGCTCGTGGTCGACAATGTCTTCGCGACCCCGCTCTTCCAACGTCCGCTCGAACTCGGTGCCGACTGCGTCGTCTATTCGGCAACGAAACATATCGACGGGCAAGGCCGCTGCCTCGGCGGACTGGTCCTCGCCTCGGAGGACTTGATCCAGAGCGAGATCCAGATCTTTCTGCGCCAGACCGGGCCGGCGATGTCGCCCTTCAACGCCTGGGTGATGCTGAAGGCCCTGGAGACGCTGCCGCTGCGCGTCAACCGGCAGGCGCAGAGCGCCGCGATCCTTGCCGCCTGGCTGGCCAAGCAGCCCAAGCTGCCGAAAGTGATCTTTCCGGGCGACCCCAATCATCCGCAAGCCGAGATCATTGCGCGCCAGATGAGCGGTCCCTCGACCCTGATCGCCTTCGAGGTCAGTGGCGGCAAGGAGGCCGTCTACCGCCTGCTCAATGCGCTCAAGCTGATCCGCATCTCCAACAATCTCGGCGACGCCAAGAGCCTGATCGTGCACCCCGCCACGACGACCCATCAGCGCTTCACGCCGGAGATTCGCGCCAGCATGGGCGTCACCGACGGGCTGGTGCGCTTCTCGGTCGGGCTCGAACATCCCGACGACCTGATCGCCGATTTCGAGCGTGCGTTGGCGGCGGTCTGAGGGCCGCCCTCAGCCAAGTGCAGAGCCGGGACCCAGAGCATTCCGGAATGGGTTCCGGAGCTCCCGTTCGGGAGAGGTCGGCGCGGCTATGCCGCGCGCTTCAGTCCCACCCTGCTCCAGATCTCGGTCAGCGCCACCACGAGCTGATCGATATCCGCATCGCTGTGCAGCGGCGACGGCGTGATGCGCAGCCGCTCGGTGCCGCGCGGCACCGTCGGATAGTTGATGGGCTGGACATAGATGTCGAAGCGCGCCAGCAGCTCGTCGCTGATCGCCTTGCACAGCCCCGCGTCGCCGACCATCACCGGGACGATATGACTGGGATTGGCGAGATGCGCGATGCCGACCGCGTCGAGCCGGCTCCTCAACGCCATGACCCTGTCGTTCTGGCGCTCGCGCTCGACTGAGCTCGTCTTGAGATGACGGATCGCGGCGAGCGCCCCCGCCGCAAGGTTCGGCGGCAGGGAGCTCGAGAAGATGAAGCCCGAGGCAAAGCTGCGGACATAGTCGCAGAGCGCGGCCGAGCCAGCGATATAGCCGCCCATCACGCCGAAGGATTTGGCCAGCGTGCCCTCGATCAGGGTCAGGCGATCGCTGAGGCCGTCGCGCTCGCTGATGCCGCCGCCACGCGGCCCGTAGAGGCCAACAGCGTGGACCTCGTCGATATAGGTCATGGCACCGAACTCGTCGGCAATGTCGCAGAAGGCGGCGACCGGGGCTATATCGCCGTCCATCGAATAAACCGACTCGAAGGCGATCAGCTTGGGCCGGGCCGGATCGATGCTCTGCAGCTTGCGGCGCAGATCGTCGGGATCATTATGGGCGAAGATCAGCTTCTCCGCGCGCGAATGCCGGATGCCCTCGATCATCGAGGCATGGTTCAGCGCATCGGTCAGGACGACGCAGCCCGGGAGCCGGGAGGCCAGTGTCGAGAGCGAGGCCCAGTTCGACATGTAACCGGAGTTGAAGAGAAGCGCTGCCTCCTTGCCGTGCAGGTCGGCCAGTTCCCGCTCAAGCAGCACATGGTAGTGGTTGGTGCCGCTGATATTGCGGGTGCCGCCGGCACCAGCGCCGCAACCGGCAAGGGCCTCCTGCATCGCGGCCAGCACGTCGGGATGCTGGCCCATGCCGAGATAGTCGTTGGAACACCAGACCGTGATCTCGCGGGGCCCGTCCGCGCCATGGTAGCGCGCACGCGGAAAGCGCCCGACGATGCGCTCCAGATCGGCGAAGACCCGGTAGCGTCCCTCCTTGCGAAGCGCGTCGAGCTCCGTGCGGAAGAAGTGTTCGTAGTCCATGGGTGGCCTCCTGCGACGGGCCTCTCCTACGAGAGAGGAGCCTAACGCGAAATGGTGCGCGGTGTCGCGGGGGCCGTTACGGAACGACGGTTACGGCATGTACTGGCCGCCATTGACCTCGAGAATCTGGCCGGTGACGAAGCTGCCGAGTGTCTCGGAGGCGAGATAGAGGAACGCGCCGACGCATTCATCCGCCTTGCCGAGCCGGTCCATCGGGATGCCGGCCTGCATCGCGGCGAGTTGCTCGGGGGTCGAGTAGCGCTCGTGGAACGGTGTCATGATCACCCCGGGCGAAACGGCGTTGACCCGGATCCTGTGTTTGACCAGTTCGGGAGCCCAGCCGCGGGTCGCCGTCGAGATGAACCCCTTTGAGGCGGCGTAGAGCACGGAGCCTGGGCCGCCACCAATGCGCGCCGCGACCGAGCTGACATTAACGATGCTGCCGCCCGTGCCTGCGCGATCAGGGTCCTGGCCGCCTCGCGCATGAAATGCGCGACCTGGCGGATGTTGAGATCGATGATGTCGTCGATGATGCCATCGTCATAATCGGTGACCGGCACGCGCTTCACCAACCCGCCGGCATTGTTGATCAGCACATCGAGTCCGCCGAGGCCCGAAAGCGCCTCGGCCATGATGCGCGGAATCTCGCCGCTCTCCGTGACGTCGCCGCCAATCAGCACAGCCTTGCCACCGGCCGCCTCGATCTCGCGGGCCACCGCTTCCGCCTTGTCACGGCTGGCATTGTAGTGAACGCCGACGCGAGCGCCATTGGCACCGAAGGCCCGCGCAGCCGCCGCGCCAATGCCGGTGCTGGCACCGGTGATCAGTACTCTCTTGCCCCTGAGATCAGCCAATTGCGGCCAGTTCGGTGTCGAATGATCCTGTGTCATCGCGCTCGGCTCTCCCTTAATCGATTGAATTCTTGAGCACGCCTAGGAGGCGTTCCTGAACCATATCGCCTGGGGCACGGCATGCCAGCGCCTCGGTCGCAGGGCACCCGAGGCGTCGCGTCAGATCAGGCCTGCGAGAGCCTGATCAGGCTTGCGGGAGATAGGCAGCCCGCCCGCTCGCCAGAGCGGAGTCGAGGAGTTCGATACGGTCCTGGCCCCAGAAGACCTCGCCATCGAGCACATAGGAGGGCGCCCCGAAGACACCGGCGGCGATCGCGTCAACGCGATTGGCTTCATAGCGCTCAGAACTCGCCGCGCTCTCGGCGGCCGTCAGCAGGGCCTCGGCCGGAAGCCCCTCCGCGGTGGCCAGCCCGGCGATCACCGAGCGATCGCCCATGTCCCGCTCGTCCGACCAGATGGTGTGGAAGGCGCGGCGCAGGAACGCATCGGGATCATGGCCAGCCGCCACCACGGCGGTGACGAAGCGATCCGCCAGGGAAGGATCGAACGGCACATGCTTCGGCTGCAACACCAGCGGCAGGCCACGCCGTTCGCGCCAGCGCTGCAGCTCAACGAGACGATAGCGCTGGCGCGAGGGGTGGCGCTTCGGCAGCGGCAGTCCGCCCGTCTCGTCGAAAACCGCCCGCACCGGCATCGGCCGGTAGGTCACCGTCGCGCCATGGCGCTTGGCGGTCTCAAGGAAAGCCGCATGGCCGAGATAGGCCCAGGGCGAGGACAGCGTGAGGAAATAGTCGATCATGCGAGGCATTGGCAGGCGAATCCGTTGTCAGGAGCGCTCAAGATGAGGCGTTCGGTGCACAATGCGCTGCCGGGGGCTGAGCCACCAATTCCAAATCTTGACCTCGCCCATCAGTGCACGGCCTTTTTCATTGCTGCAGCCACGCCACAAGGACCGGCCGATTATTCACGAAACGGCAAAGCTGCTTGGTTTGAAACCTGAATCCGTCTTGGATCAAGGAGTTAGGGCGCAAAAACCGCCGGAAAGCCGGTTTCCCCTTTCGGATGCCATGCTCTAGACCAGAGGAAACAGAACGGACCACGCGGAAGGGACGAGCATGGCGGTTTCGATCGACGGGCGCACGCTCAAGGGCAAGCAGGTTCTCAAGGTCGCAAGGCCGGGCCCTTCCGGTCGCTACGAGAAGGCCGGCCTCGCCAAGGCGGCACGCGAGCGCATTGCGGCGACACGCGCCCATATCGATGCGCATTTCATGACCGACGATGCGCCGTTCATGTATTCCTTCAACACGGGTGTCGGCCTGTTCAAGGACCAGCGCGTGCTGATGTCGGAGATGACCGAATATCAGCGCAAGAGCGTCTACGCGCACGCGACCGGCATCGGAGAGCCTTTCCCTGAAGACGTGACGCGCGCCACCATGCTGCTGCGCGCCAATGCCTTCGCCTCGAATTATTCCGGCCCCCAGGTCGAGCTCGTCGAGCGCCTGCTCGCCTGCCTCAATGCCGGCGTGCACCCGGTGATCCCGCAGAAGGGCTCGGTCGGCGCCTCCGGCGATCTCGCCCCGCTCGCCCATATGTCGGCGGCTGTCTGCGGCTTCGCCGAAGCCGAAGCGATCTACAAGGGCAAGCGCATGCCGGCGCGCGCTGCGCTGGCGAAGGCTGGCCTCACGCCGGATTTCCCGCTCGGCGCCAAGGATGCCTCTGCCCTGATCAACGGCTCGACGGTTTCGCTCGCGCTCGGCGTGCTGGCGAGCGAGGATGCCAAACGTCTGGTCAAGGCGGCCGATATCGGGCTCGCGCTTTCGCTGGAGGCGATGCGGGGCGAGCTTGCAGCCTTCGATCCGCGCGTCCACGCCGCGCGTCCCCATCCGGGCCAGGGGCTGGTGGCCCGCAATATCCTGAAACTGACGCAGGGCTCGAAGCGCTGCTCGGCTTCGGCCCGCGAGACGATCTACCCCGACGAGATCGGCCGCACGCCCGGCAAGCCGCCGTCACCACGCGTGCAGGATGTCTATTCGCTGCGCTGCGGCCCGCAGGTGCATGGCCCGGCACGCGAGGCGCTCGACTACGTGCTGCGCGTCATCGGCACCGAGACCAACTCGGCCACGGACAACCCGCTGATCTTCGAGGAAAGCGGCAGCTACACCGTGATCTCCGGCGGTCATTTCCACGGCCAATACGTCGCGCAGGCGATGGACCTACTCGCCATGGCCATGACCGATCTCGGCTCGATCTGCGAGCGTCGCCTCGCCCGGCTGATCGACCCGACGCTCAGCTACGGCCTGCCGCGCAACCTGCTCGCCGGCAAGCGCGGCCTGAATACCGGCTTCGCCACGGTGCAGTGCTCGATGTCGGCGCTGGTGATGGAGAACCGGACGCTGTCGTCGCCGGGATCCGTCGATTCGATCCCCGGCAAGTCGAATGCCGAGGACCATGTCTCGAATTCGACCTGGTGCGGCCGAAAGGCCCGCACCGTGGTCGAAAATGTCGAGATGATCATTGCCATGGAAATCCTGATGGCCTGCCAGGCGCTGACCCTGATCGCGGAGACCGCCAAGGGCCATCCGCTCGGCCGGGGCACGCAGGCGGCGCTCGACGCGTTGCGCGAGACGATCCCGCCCGCGCTCGACGGCGACCGCTGGTACGCTGCCGAGATGAATCAGGCGACGGCGCTGGTGCGCTCGGGCGCGATCGTCGAGGCGGTCGAGGCGGTGGTCGGGACGCTCGAGTAAGGCCAGCCGTCACGCGGTTTTTGCACGAAAATAGCTGCTCGGCGCGTACAGCCGAGCAGGACGAGGGGTTACCCCTCCTGCCGCGCCAGCTCCAGGACGGTCTCGAGCAGCACCCGGATCGCGATGCCGGCGTCGAGTTCGGTMATGTTCTCCAGCGGGGAATGGCTGATGCCCCTCTCGCAGCGGACGAAGAGCATGGCTGAGGGACAGAGCCGTGCCATCGCCATGGCGTCATGGCCGGCGCCGGACGGGAGACGGCGAGCACTGAGGTTCGAGCCCGTACGGGCGATGCCCGTCGCAAAGGCCTCCTGCAGCCGCTCCGCCATCGGCGTCGCATCTTCCTGCGAATAGGGCGTGATCTCCAACCCGACACCGCGCCGAGCCGCGATCGCGGCGAAGCGCTCGGCAATGGCCTTGTCCATGCTCGCCAGCGTCTCGTTGCGCGGCGAGCGGAAATCGACGGTGAAGTCGACCGCGCCGGGCACGACATTGGTGGCGCCCGGATCAGGCCTGAACACCCCTACCGTGCCGACCGCCTGCTCATGCGCAGCCGCAATATCCTCGAGCGCCAGCGCCATCTCCGCGGCAGCCGCAAGTGCATCCTTGCGCAGCTTCATCGGAACCGTCCCGGCATGGCCGGCCTCGCCGGTGACGCGGACCCGGGCCCGCTTCTGGGCGTTGATGGCCGTGACGATGCCGACGGCTTCGTTCTCGCTCTCCAGCACCGGACCCTGCTCGATATGGACTTCGAGATAAGCCTTTACGGAGCCGGGCTTGCGCTTCAGCGCAGCAATTCCCGATGGGTCCCCGCCGAAGGCGACGAGCGCATCACGCAGCACCACGCCATCCGCATCCCGGGAGTCGAGCCAAGCCGTATCATAGTGCCCGATCAAAGCCGACGAGGTCGAAAGGGAGGTCGGAAAACGCACCGTCTCCTCGTCCCCGAAACCGACCACCTCCAGTGCGAAGGGCAGGACGATGCCGGCATCGCGAAGCGCCTGCGCTGCAAGGATACCGGCGACGACGCCGAGATTGCCGTCAAACCGGCCGCCATCCTTCACCGTATCGATATGCGAGCCGATCAGCACGGCGGGAAGACCAGGCTTTGCGCCCTCGCGACGGCCCTGGACCGATCCGGCGGCATCGATGAAGGCGTCGAGCCCCGCCACTTCCATCGCGCCCTTCGTCCACTCGGCAGCCTGCCGATGCGAAGGGGAGAGGTAGAGACGGGTGATCTTGCCCGGCTCGTCGGTGAAGCGGTTCAGTCCATCGAGTGCGGCAAAGGCACGGGCACCAAGGACGGCGGCGGAGGGAAGTGAGGCGGTCATGGCGAAACCATAGCGCATCGGCCCTGCGGGGGAAGCAGCCAGAGGCGTCCCCAGGTCGAATTTCCATGACTGGCGCGACAGCCCATCCGCCTGCTAATCATCCAGCCGGAGCACCGTCTCTCTTCACCCCCTGGAAAGCACTCGTCCGCGCCGCACCGCCGGTACCGGGTGAAGCGGCTCCCCATCGCGAGACGTTGCCATGACCGACCCAATCGACCACGGAATCCGCTTCGGACGGATTGCCGCCATGTTGCCAGTACGCGACATGGACAAGGCCCACGACTTCTACACACGGGTGCTCGGCTTCCGAAAAACCTTCGAGAACGGTGTCCCCGTCGGCTTCATGATCCTGAAGCGCGATGAAGCCGAACTGCATCTCACCCTGCAGAAGACGCATCTCGCCGCGCCATTCAACGTCGCCCATCTGATGGTCGGCGATGCCGAGGCCCTGCACGCGATTTGCCAGCGCGAAGGGCTGCGTATCATCAAGGGGCTGCGGGACCAGGAATACGGGCTGCGGTCCTTCGTCTTCGCCGATCCGGACGGCAACCGGATCGATGTCGGCCAGCGCCTCTGACCGAAAAGGCAAACCGCGCCCCGCAGAACCGCGCGGCGCGGATCGGGATCAGTAAGTCGCGCGCCCACCCGACAGATCGAACACCGCGCCTGTGGTGAAGCTGTTCTCGGCGGAAGCCAGGAAACCGACCATCGAGGCGACCTCGTCAGGCTGCAGGAAACGGCCGCGCGGGATCTTGGCCAGCATGTAGCCGATATGCTCTTCGCTCATCTGGTCGAAGATGCGGGTCCGCGCCGCTGCGGGCGTGATGCAGTTGACCGCGATATCCTTGTCGGCGAGTTCCTTGCCGAGCGATTTGGTCAAGGCGATCACCGCCGCCTTCGAGGCGGAATAGGCCGAGGCGTTGGGGTTGCCTTCCTTGCCGGCGATCGACGCGACCAGCACCAGCCGGCCGTAATTGCGCTTCAGCATTCCGGGTATCACCGCCTGGCAGCAATGCAGCGTGCCATCGACATTCAGGCGCATGATCTTCGCCCATTCGTCGAGCGGGTATTCCCAGGTCTTCAGGTTGGGGCCCGCGATGCCGGCGCTGGTCACGAGGATATCGACGCTGCCGAGGCGAGCCTCGAGCGCGTCGGCCGCCCGCTTCACGGCGGCGGCATCGGTGACATCGATGGCGATCCCGGTCGCCCCCTTGCCGATCTCGCCCGCCGCCTTTGCTGCGAGCGCGCCATCGAGGTCCCAGATCTCGACCTTGGCGCCACTCGCCGCGAAGCGCTCGGCAACCGCACGGCCAATCCCCTGCGCTCCACCGGTCACAATGGCGACGCGACCGTCTAAATCGATTTGGTTCATGGCAAGCCCCCGGCTGAGAAGTCGGACTGCACGGTAGCGGCCTGATTTCCGCTAGGCCAGCGCGCTCGGTGCCATGCCGGTCTGCGCAAATCGGGGCAGATCAGCGCGTCGACTATTGGGCGTTGAGATAGGCCCGCGCGCTGAACACAGTGCGCAGGAGAATGCCGAGATCAAGCCAGAACGACCAATTGTCGATGTACCAGTGATCGAATGCGACCCGCTTGGCCATTTTCTCGTCCGTGTCGGTCTCACCGCGCAGGCCGTTGACCTGAGCCCAGCCGGTGATGCCCGGCTTCACATTGTGACGCCGGGCATAGAGGGCGATCTTGCGTTGGAACGCGTGATCATGGGCGAGCGCATGCGGGCGCGGCCCAACCAGCGACATCTGACCGGCGATGACATTCATGAGTTGCGGCAGCTCATCGAGATTGAAGCGGCGCAGCAAGCGGCCGATGCGCGTGATGCGCGGGTCGTTACGCGTCGCCTGACGAATGACGTCGCCGTCATCGGTCGCCGTCATCGTGCGGAACTTGAAGATCCGGAAGGGCTGCTGGTTGAAGCCGTAGCGTCGCTGCAGGAAGAACACCGGTCCGCGCGTGTCGAGCTTGATCAACCCCGCAATGATCAGCAGAACCGGCAACGCCAGAAGCAGGATGGTCGAAGCGGCGACGATGTCAAAGCCGCGCTTCGCGACGATCGCAGCGGTGGACAGCGCCGGGCGCGTCAGCCGCAGGCTGGCGAACGAGCCGATGCGCACGATATGGGGACTGTCGAACCGATCCATGATCCGCTCGGGCGCGAGGTGGATCGCGACCGGCAGGTTCATGAAGGCATCGATGCAGGCATCGATCGTCTCCTGATCCGACCAGGGCAAGGCGATGAAGACCGCGTCCGGCCGCATCTGCCGGCAGCGCCCTGCAGCGGTGACCAGATCGGCCTTGAGCGCGGCCATCGGATCATTGATGCGGCGCGCGTCGTTGCTGTGCAGGAAAGCGACGTCGACGATGGCGAAGCCCATGTTCCAGGGTTGATGGCGCGAGACGAAGGACATCACGTCGGGTTCACGGCCGATCAGGAACACCCGCTCCGTGGTGATGCGGCCGGTCTTGCTGGCCACTGAAATGATGCGGGCAATGCCGGCACGCGCCAGAGTGATCAGCGGAATGCCGGCCAGATAGGTCACGAGCACGACGGCGCGTGAATAATGATCGACGATCTTGGCGAGGAACGCGACGGCGATGAAGGCCACCATCGTAATGTTCCAGACCGTAAAGGCCGAGGCCATCTGCCCCTTCGCAGAGAGATAATGGCTGAGCTGGTAGCGACCGCGCATCACATTGGTGAAGACGAAGATCGCCGCGATCATCATCGCCAGCTCGCGCGTGATCCTGACATCGCCGAAATGGCCGTAGGCCAGGAGGTGGTAGACCACGGAGGCGAGGGACACGATCGTCAGCACCACGACCGCGTCTGTCAGCGCCGTGACGAGACCGATCCAGTGCCGCCAGGCATTGGCGCGTTCGTCGGCAGCCGCCGCCGCATAGTTCAGATCGTTGACGCTCATCATCGCGGCAGGCTCTCCGGAGCCACAACGGCCTGACGGCCGGCGGCGAGCGCTCCGGAACGGAACAGGACGCTCCCTTCCAACTGCTCTCACGGCTGCGAGCGGCAAGCGCCATGCCGCCCGGTCACGCGCCGGAATGAGACGCCGAGAGCGGAGTTCGGCCGCGACACGAAGGGGTCAGGGAATCCGGCTGCAACGACCGACATGACGGCGTCCCGTTATGAGACAGCGCCAATCCCGTTCCGCAACTCCTCGGCAGCCGGTCTGATGGTAGTCAGGGTCAAGGGCTGTTCACCGTCCATCGGGCTTGGCGTGATCCACCGCCGTGAGCGGCCAAGACAGGAACCGAAAACGCCTCGAAATGAACGAGATCGTGACTGCCATTTCATTCTTCGACATGTCATCGCACACGCAGCCAGCCGACCATCCCGACCATGCCCGCCGCGATATCGGCGGCATTGGTGTGGCTGTGCTCGATCGCGCGCAGGCGCTCGCGGTGCTCGACACGGCACTTGCCCGTCACCGCCACGTGAAGCTCGCCTTCTGCAATGCGAACCTCGTCAACCTGGCCGCCGTGGACGCAAGGCTGCAGGCGCAGCTCAAGGACTTCCTGGTGCTTGCGGACGGAATCGGCGTCGATATCGGCTCCCGGCTTCTCTATGGCGCGTCCTTCCCCGCAAATCTCAATGGCACCGACTTCATTCCGGCCCTGCTCGCCGCGCAGAACCGTTCGCTCCGCGTGACGTTGCTGGGCGGACAGCCAGGTGTGGCCGAGCGCGCTGCGGCGCGCCTGACTCAGGATTACCCACGGCACGGCTTCACCGTGCTGAGCCACGGCTATTTTGCTCAGAGCGAAGAGGCCGGGCTTCTGGCGCAGCTGGCCGAAAGCCCGCCCGATCTCCTGCTCGTGGCCTTCGGAAATCCGCTTCAGGAACGCTGGATTGCAGAGAAGATCACGCTCCAGCACGCGACGATCGCTGCCGGTATCGGTGCGCTGTTCGATTTTCTGGCAGGCGAGGTCGAGCGCGCGCCAGACGTCCTGCGGCGTCTGCGGCTGGAATGGCTCTACCGCCTCCTGCTGGAGCCCCGCCGGCTGTGGCGGCGCTATGTGCTCGGCAACCCCGCGTTCCTGCTGCGGATGCTGCGCATCAGGTTCCAGCCCCGCGGTCCGACGCAATGAGCCTCAGCTACGCCATTGCGACGCCGAGCTATGCCGGGGACTTCGAACGCTGCCGGCTGCTCTGCGCCAGCATCGACCGTTTCGTCACCGGCCACACGGCCCATTACCTTCTGGTCGAGGATCGGGACGTCGCGCTGTTCAAGCAGCTGGAAGGTCCGCACCGGCGGGTGATCGCGGAGGCGGAGCTTCTGCCCTCCTGGCTGAAACCCCGGCCCGATCTCCTGAGCCTCGGACGTCGCCGGGTCTGGACGGGCCTCGGTGCCCTGCGGCGCGGTCTGCCGCCGCTGCGCGGCTGGCACGCACAACAGCTGCGCAAGTTCGCCTTTCCGATGAAGAGCCACGAGGACGTGGTGATCTTCGCCGATTCCGACATGATGTTCCTGCGGCCCTTCGACGTCACGCGCCTCGGCCGGGACGGGACGGTCCGCCTCTACCGCAAGCCCGACGGCATCACCGGCGCCATGGCCCAGCATACCGACTGGTGCATGATGGCGGCCCGCCTGCTCGGACTGCCGGAACCAGCATTTCCCAGTCCCGACTACATCAACAATCTCGTCAGCTGGCGACGGGACGCCGTGCTGGCGATGATGACGCGCATCGAGGAGATAGCCGGGCGCAGCTGGGTCGAAGCGATCGCCACGCACCGGCAATTCTCGGAATACATGATCTACGGCTATTTCGTCGAACGCGTGCTCGGGCTCGAAGCCGCCGGCCACTGGCCGGACGAGCACGAGCTCTGCAAGGTTTACTGGTTTCCCGAAGATGTCGGCGAGCTGGCGACGTTGCGCAGCTTCGAGGACATCCTGGAACCGGGACAGGTCGCGGTCGGCGTGCAATCCTTCATCGGGCAGCCCGTCGAGCGCCTGAAGGCGCTGTTCGAAGCACAATAGTCCCGGTTCAGCGGGCCCGGCCAAGCAACCGATAGGTGACCGTGACGGAGAGCAGATAGACTGCGCCGAAGACGGCGTTAAACCAGGGGGCCCAGGCCTCTTCCTGGCCGAAGCGAATCATCACCCAGGCGATCAGTGCCGCCTTGAGCGCGGTGATGGCGCAGAGCAGCGCGATACGCGAGCCGGTGCGCTCCCGCGCATAGAGCAACTCGGCGTGATACTCGACGAGGTTGCGGAAGGCAGGCACCGCGAACATCGGCAGGAAGAGATAGGCGGCCTCGGAGACGTTGCGGCCGAGCGCGCCGGGAAACGGCATCAGCAGAATGACGATGGCGACCAGTCCGCCGATCGAGACCAACGCGATCGCGAGTTCGACCAGCATCTTGCGTCGCCAGCCGCCGCCGAGGCCGCGATCCTTCATGATCTTCTGGACCAGCATCTGGTTGAAGCTGCGCACCGGCATCGCGGTAAGATCGATGACGCGCATGGCGATGGCATAGAGCCCCGCGGTGCGTTCTCCCGCGAGCGCCAGCATCAGCAGCTTGTCGAGTTCGGATTGGACGTAGAACACGATGTCGGCCGCGCCCGCGAATACGGCATCGGCCATGCGGCGGGGATAGAGCGCCCTAACGAAACGCAGGCGCAGCGGCGGCAGAAACAGCGTCAGCGCGATCACCGCGGACAGGATCGTAGTGCCGAGATAGGCCCAGACCCAGGTTTCCAGGCTCGCATGGCCCAGACCATAGAAGGCAACCGCAGCAAGCGTGCGCAGCKAGGAGCCGATGATGACGAGCAGGGCGGACTGCCTGAAACGCCTCAGGCCGTTATTGATGATGGCGACGACCTCGACGAGGCGCCAGCCGAGCACCTCGGCGACGATGATCAGGGCGAAGGGAAGAAGATCCAGCCGCTCCCTAAACAAGGCGACATAGGCCAGGGCGGCAACTGCAGCGATCAGCGGCAGCGACAGGACGGCAAGCCCGCCGAAGCCGGCGAGATAGGCGCCGAGGAGACGCGGCTTGACCGTGGCGACGCGATAGACCGGCGAGACGAAGCCGAAAGCCAGCAACCGCGAGAGAATGAGTCCTGTCGAGGAGGCCGTCGCGAACAGGCCAAACTCACCAAGGGTCAACGTATTCGCAACGATGAGGAAATATACAAGAGAGATAATGAGACGACCGGCTGAGCCGCTCAGGATCGTAAGGTAGGCGGATATGGTGGCACGATCTGGCGACATGGAGTCCATTGCGGCGGCGGCGAGAGCTGGCTCGGGCCCTGCTCACGCCAAAATTGAGCCCGAACCTCGCTTAACGCAAAGGCATTGAGCGACCCTAAACGAAGCCCGGGAAGCGCTGCCCCGCGCAGCTGCCTGAATCGGAACGGAACATGAGCCGCATCACCAGGCGCGACGCCCTGGCCGGAACTGCCAGCCTCGCCCTGGCGTGGCCGAGCGCCGGTCTCGCGCAGGTCGGCCGACCCGCCATTCCATTCGGCTCGGCCGCGCAGATCGAGCCCTTCCGCGCCGACCCGCGCTATCGCGAGGCTTTGAAGACCTATTGCAACGTCATCGTCCCGATGAACGACCTCAAATGGGAAGCGCTCCGGCATGACCGCTCCCGGTTCGACTTCTCCGGAGCCGACGAGCTGGTMGCCTTCGCACGCGGCAACAAGCAGGCCCTGCGCGGCCACGCCTTGCTCTGGGGCATGGCCTTGCCGCCCTGGGCCAAGGAGATGAGCACGAAGGCGGAAGCCGAGCGCGAGCTAATCAGCCATATCGAGACCGTCGTGGACCGCTACAAGGGCGTCATACCGACCTGGGATGTGGTCAATGAGGTGATCGCTCACGATCCGACCCTCGAGGAGCCCTATCGCGACACGATCTGGCAGCGCCTGCTCGGCCCCGAACATATCGAGATCGCTTTCCGGACCGCGGCCCAGATCGATCCAGAGGCGCGGCTGGTGATCAACGACTATGATTTCGAGGATACCGATCCGCGCATCGTGAGGCGCCGCGCCGCGGCTCTCTCGATCATCCGGGACCTGCGCGACAAGGGCATCCCGGTCCATGGGCTCGGTATGCAGGCCCATCTGTACGGCGAACGCGCCATCGATACGCCCGGCTTGCAGCATTTCATGCAGGATCTCGGCACGCTCGGCGTCGATGTCGAGATTACCGAACTCGACGTGATCGATTGGAAGCTGCCGGCTGTAGCGCGGGAGCGCGACAGCACCGCGGCAAACCTCGTTTCGACCTTCCTGAATGCGGTGGTCCCCGCGCGCCAGCCCAAGGCGATCGTCACCTGGGGCCTCAGCGACCGCTATTCATGGATCGGAGAGACCTTCGCGCGTAAGGATTCTGCCAAGGCCCGGCCACTCCCCCTCGATGAGGACTACAGGCCGAAGCCGATGATGAAGGTACTTGACCGTTATCGGCTGGGGACGAGCTGAGCGGTGTTGGTGAGTTCGATGTCCGCCGGGGTGACGACCATCATCATCCCGGGCCGGGCAGGTTTGAGTGAAGCGTAGCGTCATGTTCACGACCGAGACCGCCGATGGCGAGCTCAGCAGAACCGAACAGGCCGGCAGCCGCACGGAGCCGGCGGCCGGCGGAGCTGTGCCGTCAGCATTGGCGCGCCTGACCAACCCGGCCTGGCTCTTTCAGACGCTGTGGAGCCGAAAGGGACTGATCATCGCGGCAGCGCTGGCGGGCGCCCTCCTTGCCGCCCTGGCAAGCCTGTTCATTCCGCCGAAATACGTCTCGACCGCCCAGCTTTTCATCGATCCGCGCGATCTGCGCGTGCTGCAGAACGAAGTCTCGCCCAATGCGGTCGGCAGCGACCCGACCTCGCTTACGGCCTATCTCGAAAGCCAGGCGCGCATCATCGCCTCGGACAGCATCAAGGCGCGCGTCGTCAAGAGCGAGGGCCTCGACAAGGATCCGGAATTCGGGGGCGAGGCCGCCAAGAGCGGGCTGGGTCGACTCCTCTCTGGCAGCAACAGCACCTCTTCCCGCGATGGATTGCTCTATGCGCTCGCGGCCCTCGACAAGAACGTCACGGTCCGGCGTGGCGAGCGGACCTTCGTCATCGACATCTCGGTGACCTCGCGCGATCCCGATAAGGCAGCGCGGATCGCCAATGCGCTTGCCACCGCCTATCTCGACGACCAGGCTTCCGTCCGTGCCGAGGCTGCGCAACGCGCCACCGGCGCGCTGACCGGGCGCCTGGAGGAATTGCGCAACCGCCTGCGCATCGCCGAGGAGAAGGCAGAGAAATACAAGGAAGCCAACAGCCTCGTCGGTGCAGGCGGCAAGTCGATCGGCGAAGAACAGCTTGCGCTGAACAATGCCCAGCTCGTCGCCTTGCGCACCAGGGTCAGCGAAGCCAAGGCGAAATACGACCAGACGCTTGCGACGCGCGCCTCGAGCATCGAGGCCGGCGCCATACCCGAGGCGGTCGCCTCGAACACCATGACTGCACTCCGGTCCCAGTTGGGCGCGGCGCTCAGCAAGGAAGCCGATCTGCTGGCCTCGCTCGGCTCGCGTCACCCCGCGCTCGCCGCGGCGCAGGCTCAGGTGCGCGATGCGCGCCGGCAGATCAACGAGGAACTTGCCCGGATCGCGCGCGCCGCCAAGATCGAATACGACCGCGCCGTCGATGCCGAGAGGCAGATCGCGCGGCGCGTCGAGGAGCTGACCAGGCAGCAATACAGCGCCGGCCGCGCTTCGGTGCAGTTGCGCGAGCTCGAACGCGAGATCGAATCCTCGCGCGCCGTCTATGACGCCTTCCTGCGGCGGGCACGTGAGACCGGGGAACTGTCCGGTATCGACACGACCAATGCGCGCGTCATCAGCATGGCCATGCCGGCGCTCGAGAAGAGCGGCGTCAGCAGGCGCACCGTCGTCATGCTCGGAGGCATCGCCGGGGGCGGTCTGGGCGCGATCGCCGCACTCGGATTGGCGCTGTTTGGCGGCTCCCTGCCTGCACCGCCTGCCGGGCTGCGCCGCTGGCCATTCCGCAATCGCCACGAGCCTGTTGCCGCTCAGGCATCGCCCCCGCCCGCTCCTGCCGATCCCGTCCCTGTGGTCGCTGCGGCCACGGAGCCGCCTTCCCCTGATGCGGTCGCGGCCCCCGCCAGGACCGGATGGCGGCGTTTCATGGCGATTCAAGGCGGTCAACCAGCCCGTACTCCGGAGGTCGTGCGAGCCCCCGCAGCTCCCCCCTTGGCCTTGCTGGCAAAACTGCCTGCCGTGAGGCATCGACGCTGGCGGCGGGATGGCGAAGTGCGCTCGGTCTTTCAGGCCAAGGCTCATCTCGTCGACGTCATCGACAAGCCGAATGCCTCCTTCGCCCGGGCGATCCGCGGCATCCGAACCGAACTCGCCAGCCAGGGCAGTCCCAGTCGGCGGATTCTCGTCGTCGGATTGCGCCGCAATGCCGGCGCCTCGACGCTGGCGCTCAACCTCGCGCTCGATGCCGCGCAAGCGGGGTTGCCGGCCATGCTGGTCGATGCCGGCCTCGGCGGAAACAGCCTGACATCGGTCTTCGCGCCGGACGCGCAGGCAGGTGTGCACGAGATCGTCTCCGGCAGCGCCAGCCTGATCCGTGCGGCGCTGCAGGACGAGGGCACCGGCCTGTTCTTCGTGCCGCGCAAAGGGCATCCGGAACTCGTCACAGCCGAACAGATCAGCCACGACTTCTTCGGCGCGGCCCGCCGCTTCGGGCCGGTCTTCATCGATGGTGCCTCGCTGGGTTCCGACGCTTTCACGGAGCGTTTTGCAGATGCGGTCGACGACATCGTGCTGGTCGTTCGCGAGGGTGAGGTCGGCGCGGGCGAACTCCAGCAGGCAAGTACGGCGCTGGGCCGGAACGCAGCCAAGATCCGCGGCTTCGTCAGAAACGAAGCCTGAGCGCCGCCGTCGCCATCGATCGCCAGACAGGACACCGTGATGAAGATCGCGCTTATCGGCACAGGATTCGTGGCCGATTACTACATGACCACGCTGGCCAACCATCCCGGGCTTCAGCTTGCCGGCGTCTATGATCGCTCGCCGGACCGCCTCCGTGCGTTCTGCGCCTTTCACGGCGCGAGGCCTTATGAAAGCCTGGAGGCCGTGCTCGCCGAGCCGCAGGTCGACATCATCGTCAACCTGACGACGCCCGAAAGCCATTACGAGATCACCAGGCAGGCGCTCGCCGCAGGCAAGCATGTCTATTGTGAAAAGCCGCTGGCCATGCAGCTCGAGCAGGCCAGCGAACTCGTCGCCCTTGCGGATGCCGCTGGATTGACGTTGGCCACCGCACCGGCGAACGGCCTCAGCGATGCTCATCGGCTGGTGAGAGATGCGCTCTCGCAGGGGGCCATCGGAACGCCGCGGCTGATCTATGCCGCCATGGAGGACGGCCCGGTCTTCCGGGGCAATTGGGCGACCTGGCGGTCGCGTTCCGGCGCACCATGGCCTGGCCTGCATGAGTTCGAGATCGGCTGCACGCTGGAGCATGCGGGCTACGCACTGTCCTGGCTCGTGTCGCTCTTCGGCGCGGTCGAAGCCCTGACCGCGTTCTCCGCGGTGACATTCCCGGACAAGGGGCCCGGCACCGAGACCATCACCATGGCCCCAGATTTCTCGGTCGGCTGCCTCACCTTTCGCTCCGGTCCCGTCGCCCGGTTGAGTTGTGGCCTGGCCGCACCCAAGGACCGCTCGCTGCAGATTCTCGGAGACAAGGGAACGATCACGGTCCGCGACCTCTGGGACAACCGATCCGCAATCCATCTCGAGCGCACGGATGCAACGCGCAGCCTCCCCCGTCTGCTGGCGAACCGCGTCGAGGCGCGGCTCGGCCGCTTCCTGACCTGGAAGCCGGAGCCCGGCCGCAAACTCGCCTACCCCGCCGCCACGGGCCGGTCCGCGCTGCCGGCTTTCCCCTCGCAAATCGATTTCGCGCGCGGCATCGCCGACCAGGCAAACGCGATTGCGGCGAAGCAGAAGCCCGTCTTCTCGGGCGCGCTCGCACTCCACATCACCGAGCTTGCGCTCGCGTTGAACAATGCCCGCGACCTGCCGCAGCCCTATCGGATGCAGAGCCGTTTCTGATCAGAAGGTTTTGACTGGCGGCTGCGCCAGGACCGTCTCGATGATATTCAGTACGGCCGCGCTTTCGGTGAGCGGCATGATTGCGCAGCCAGTCTCGCCGCTCCGAACGGCATCCATCACGGCACGGGCCTGGAACTGCAGTCCATTGCCGGCAAAGCTGTAGATCTCTCGGGTGCGTCCCGGCATCGGCAGGCGGTCGAGCAGCTTTCCGGCCGGTCCATTCCGGAGCCGTGGCCCTCGCCACGAGCTCCCAAGTGCCGCGGTGGTATAATGGGTCAGCCGCTGCGCCTTGAGGAAGGGCGTATCCAGACGGATCGCGCCTGCGGCCCCCTCGATCACGAACTGGTTTCCTCCATTGCGATCAAAGCCGCAGGAGAGCTCCGCCAACGCCTCCCGATAGTGCAGGACGATCTCGCAACGCCGGTCGACGCCACTGCGCGCCTCCAACCACCGACCTGTGACGCGCTCGGGACTGCCAAGCCAATGCAAGGCAAGCGAGACCGGATAGACTCCAAGGTCGAATGCCGAGCCTCCGCCCAGCGCGGGGTCGAAGAAGCGGCTGCCGGGGATGTCCTCGCGGACATAGGAGAGATCCGCCCGAATGCGCCGAACCTTGCCGATCCGCCCCGCCGCCACCTGCTCGCGCGCCGCCACCACGGCCGGCAGGAAGCGCGTCCACATCGCCTCCATCGCGAAGACGCGATGCGCCCGGCTCGCCTCGATCACGCTGTGAACATCGGCCGCGGTGAGGGCGATCGGCTTTTCGATCAAGACCGGCTTGCCGGCAGCAATACCCCGGAGGCCCTGTGCGACATGCAAGGCGTTCGGCGTCGCGATGTAGAGCGCATCGATGGCCGGATCGGCGAGAAGGGTCTCGGCATCGCCATAGGCGACGGTAGCGCCGAACTCGGCCGCAAAGGCTTGCGCCTTCTCCAACGCACGGGACTGGACCGCGCCGATCCGCGCGTCCGGCAGCAACGCGAGATCGGCCGCAAACTGCCGCGCGATCACGCCGGTTCCGATAATGCCCCAGCAAAAGCGCTCCGCTCCGATCGGAGCTGCATCACCGCTCGCCATKCCGCACGTCCTAGTTCTTGTCCGGCTTGCGGTACTGCTCGTTGCTGACGCCGAGCTCCGATATCAGGCGACCGAGCGCCACCTGCGCGTGATAGAGCCCGATCGTCGCCGAGCCGGTGCGCAAGCCGAGCGCGAGCCCGCGAAAGGGTGAGGCTGCGAGCAGCGCTAGACTCTTCGCCAGAACCCTGAGCCGCCCCCGCGCCGATGGATCGAGTCGACGCTCGATCGTGGCCGAGATCGCGCCGTTGCGCAGGCTGCGGGCCGCGATCCAGCTGAATTCCGTGCGGCGCCTCGGCATGGTCTCGCGCATCGCGGCGTCCTGGACCCACCAGAAACGGAAGCCGGCTTCCTTGCTGCGTCGGAAGAAGTCACTGTCGCCGCCGCCGGTGAAATCGAAGCTCTCGTCGAGAAAGGGGAAGCCAAGTGCCTCCAGCACCTCGCGCCGGATCAGGTAGTTGGCGCTCGAGAACAGGATCGGCACTTCGCCCGAGACAGCATAATGCGATCGAAAGACCGGGTGTGCGCTCAGCCAGGCTCGCGATTGATCCTCGAAGACCGGGGTCACCGAGCCGCCGAAGAGCTGGGCCGGCGCAGTTGCCGCAGCACGCAGAAAAGCGTCGAGCCACAGCGGCAGCGCCTCCTCGTCGTCATCGATGCCGAGGACCTGCTTCAGCGCGGGAAGGCGGGTCAGCCCGCAGCGCCAGGCGGCATTATAGGCCTTGCAGTTGCCCTGTCGCGGCTCGACGATGACATATCCCTTKAACAGCCCTGCAGCGTGAAGGGCACTCGCCCGCTCCGCACCGGCGCGTTCGACGCCTTCGTTCTCGACGACGATGATCGCAAAATCATGCCCGCCCTGCTGCGCGGCCAGAGAGCGCAAAGTGCGCTCCAGCAGCTCCGGCCGCTTGAAGGTCGGCACGCAAATCACGCTTTCGACGCCTTGCAGCGCCGCCTCTGGCGAAGCTGCGACGATCTCGAAGGTCTCGGGTGCATCGAAGCCGGGAATGGCGGGGCGTCGCGAGGCGCCTTCCAAATTGCCGGCGGAATGATGGAGGGGGTCAGCCATGGTGCMCCAGCATGCCACATCTCCGCTTAAGGTTCGGTGTCGGCGATCCTGCGCCGGCGCGCACACTCCCACACCTGATGTTCAGGATAGTTCGTCGCCGAACTTGACCCGACCGAACATCTGACGCCTCTCTCACGGCCATCCCTATCGTCAGGATCGGCCCCGTTGCGTCTTGCCTTCATCACCTCGCTGATCCCGGTTGCAAGGCCCAATACCGGCTTCGAGATCGCCAATGCCGCAATCCTCGATGCGCTGCGCTCCGCAGGGCACGAGGTCACCGCCTTCGGTTTCCTGCGTCCGGGCGAAGTGCCGGCCGACCCCTCTCAGGCCATGGTGATCGGCGCCGTCGATATCGAGAATGCGGTCGCGCCCGCCAGCCGCAAGCTGCAATGGCTCGGATATGCGCTCAGCCACGGCCTGCCTGTCGCCTGCGCCAAGCTGCGGCTCGCCGGCGCCGGCAAACTGGTCGAGGCAGTAAGGGCGCGCGGCCCGTTCGACGCGCTGATTCTCAACTCGGTGATGCTGCCTGGCGCCTTTCCGGAGCTGACCACGCTCGGGCCCTGCGTGCTGGTGGAACATAATATCGAGCATGTCTCCGCCCGGCAGAATGCAGCGCATGCCGGCACCGGGCTGATGAGTTGGCTCTATGCCCGCGAGGCCAGGTTGCTGGAAGCCGTCGAGACGCGCCTCTGGAACGAGGTGAGCTATATCTGGACGCTGGCCGAGGAGGACCGACGCGCACTCGGCTCTGCCGCAGGGAAGGCGGCGGTCCTGCCACTCGTCTCGGGCAGTGGCCCGCAGCCGGCCGCCATGGCGGAGCCGGTCGCACCGGCCTTCGACATCGGCATGATCGGAACCTGGACCTGGCAGCCGAACTTCATCGGTCTCGACTGGTTCTTGCGCGAGGTCGCTCCGCTCCTTCCGACCGATATCTCGGTTGCCGTCGCCGGACGCCTTCCGGCGGAGATGCCACCGGTCCCGGCCCAGGTGCGACTGATCGGGCGCGTCGCTGACGCGAATACCTTCCTCCAATCCTGCCATGTGCTGGCCTTGTCGAGCCGAGCCGGAACCGGCGTGCAGCTGAAGACGATCGAGGCGATGCAGCTTGGCATGCCAGCCGTGGCGACGACACTCTCCTGTCGCGGCTTTACAGCCCTGCCGGCGAATTTCTCGCTCGCGGACGAGCCGGTGGCTTTTGCCCAGGCCCTGACCGAACGGGTGCGAAGCGCGCGCGGGGGAAACCCGCAGCGCATCGATGGAGCGGCGTTCATGGCCATCCAGAGGGCCGCCCTGGCGAGCGCACTGGCCGCCGGGCTCGAGGCCGCGCGCCGCTAGATCACGGGGCCGGATATCGTATCAGACCCGACGACCTCATCGTCTGCGTTAGCGTCGGCTTTCCCGGGAATCGCAGTCCACTTTCCCGGCCGATGCCTTGGGCGCTACTCGGCCGGCGCGGTCTCGGTCTTGCGCTTGTCGCCGAGGATCAGGCCGAAGACCGGCCCGGCGCCGACCATGACCAGGAAGACGCGAATGATGTGATGGGCCGCGACGAAGGCGACTTCTGTGTGGAGCGCCAGCGCAATCAGGCTCATTTCAGCCAACCCGCCCGGTGAATAGGCCAGGATCAGCGGCACGTGACCATAGATCGAAACCTTCGAGACGCCCCAGGCGAAGGCAATCGTCAGGGCGAGCAGCACCGCCGTCGAGCCGACCGAAAGCAGCAGGACGCGCAGGATGACGCTCGGCGAGGTGCCGACAAAGCGGCAGCCGACCGTGACGCCGAGCACGAGCTGGGCTGCGTTGACGACCTGGAAGGGCGGGGCGGAATCGCTCCAGCCGAGGAAATGGACCAGCGCACTGACCACCATCGGGCCGAGCAGGTGCTTGGCCGGCAGCCGCAGCAGATGTCCGAGAATGACCCCGAAGACGCCACAGCCGATAAGCCAGAGCTCGGCGAAAAGCGGTGTCTGCGCCAGCGAGGGGCCGGCATTGCGCGTTGCCGACAGCGAGACACCCTCGATCGACTGAACGATGAACGGCAGGGTCATCACCACAAGCAGAACGCGCGCCGAGTGGATCAGCGCGATGATGCGGGCATCGCCGCCCTTCTCCTCGCCGAGGAGAACCATCTCCATCAACCCGCCCGGCATGCCGGCGAAAAAGGCGGTCACCCGGTCGAAGCCGGCGACGCGGCGGAAATAGGTGACGCAGCACAGGCCGCAGGCGGTCATGAACAGAACGAGGCCAATCAGCGTCGGCAGCCAGTTCGGCAATTGCGCCACGAGATCGGGGCGAAAGCCCGCACCGAGCATCACGCCAATCACAGCGCTCATCGGGGGGCGAATGACGCCGGGCGCGGAGACCGGCGCCTTGAGCAGCGCGGCGACCGTGCAGAACACCATGGAACCCAGCATCCAGGGCAGTGGCAACTTCGCCTGCACGAAGAGCCAGCCGCCGAAGCCGCCGAGCGCAAGGGCGAGGCCAAAACGGCGATAGGGGAAGCGCCGGGGAGAGAGCGAACGCAGACCGCTCACAAAATCGGACAGCAATTCCCGCATGCGTCTGTCGTGCCCTTCAACCCGCCGACGGCCGGAAATGCGTCGATGGTGGCACGGCTCCTACACCGCTTCGGCCGACGCATACAGTCCGCCGATGGAATGTCGGCTCCGCGACCCGAACGGGTCGGCGCATGACGGCCACCTTCCATCACAACCCCGCCATGCCCACTGACCATCTGGTCAGGACGTCGAAGATCATCAATGGTTTCAGGGTATTTGCGATGTGAAGAGCCGGGGGCGCGATCGCGCTCGGCCAATGGTTCGGGCGATGAGCGAAGACCGGCTTTCCGAGCAGCGGCGCGGCTCGGGTTCTGACGATGGTGTCGGCGAGCTGTCGACGCCGTTACGGCACGCATCGCCGGAGGATTCCGAACCTCCAGAATCAAGAGGCGACGAGGCTCCGCCTATCGTGCTGGCCGCCATTCCCGGCGTGATCGAACCCGGCCCTTCCGGCTGGTTCGCCGGCCGCCGGCACCGGCTGAGGCATTGGTGGCGCGGCTCGACACCGAACCTGCGCGGTTCGGTCTACATGCTGTCGTCGATGCTGGTCTATGCGGTGATGGTCGGGCTGATCAAGCATATCGGCTCAGCCATTCCGCTGGTCCAGACACTGCTGATCCGACAGGTGATCATGAGCGTCATCGTCATCGCCTTCGCGGCCAACCAGCTGCCAGCCATGATGCGGACCTCGCGCCTGGGGCTGCAGGTCTTCCGTGGGTTGATCACGCTCGCTTCGATGCTCTGCGGCTTCAGCGCCATCATCTACATTCCGCTGGCTCAGGCGACCGCGATCGGATTCAGCCAGGTTCTGTTCGTCACCATCGCCGCGGTGCTGCTGCTGAAGGAGAAGGTCGATGGCCGCCGCTGGGTCGCGACCATCATCGGTTTCATCGGCGTCATCATCATGCTCAATCCATCGGCGCAGGGGCTGAACATCTACGCGCTGATGTCTGTCGCGGGCGCGTTTCTCGGGGCGGGCATCACCATCAGCGTGCGCAAGCTGGCGGCGACGGAACGGACCGACACGATCCTGATCTACCAGGGCATCGTGCTGATCATCGTGCTCGCCGTGCCGACCTGGATCTTCTGGGTCCAGCCGACCGCCGAGCAATGGCTCTCGCTGATCCTGCTCAGCCTGTTCGGCACGGCAGGGCAATGGCTGATCACGCGCGCCTATCAGGTCGGGGAGGCAGCCGCGCTCGCTCCGCTGGATTTCACGCGCCTGCTGCTGGCGAGCTTCACCGGCTTCGTCTTCTTCTCCGAGATTCCGGCGCTCACCACTTGGATCGGCGCCACCTTCGTGATCGGGGCAACGCTCTACACGATGCGCAAGAACGCCCGGCCGCTTGCCCCTCCCGCCTGATCTTCGCGCTCGCTACAGGATGCCCTCGTGATCCATCACCAGCTCGATGCCGGACCGAAGACCTGCCACTGGGGTTTCTTCGACGCTGCCTTGCCGCCCGTTCTGACGATCGCGAGCGGCGACAGCGTCACCATCCGCACGATCAACGGCGGCACGGGAGAGCAGCCGAAATCGGGTTTCCATGTTCTGCCCGAAACTCACGAGATTCACGCGAAGGTCGAGCGCCCGATGCCGGGCCATATCCTCACCGGCCCGGTCGCGGTGAGGGGAGCAAGGCCCGGCCATGTCCTCGAAGTGCGCATCCGCGAGGTCAAACTCCGCACCGATTGGGGCTACACGTTCATCAGGCCTCTCGCCGGCACCCTGCCGGAAGAGTTCGACACCTATAAGCTTGTCCATATCGGGCTCGATGCCGAAAGGAATCTGGCGCATCTGCCCTGGGGCATGGAGCTGCCGCTCGCGCCGTTCTTCGGCGTGATGGGCGTGGCTCCGCCCGCGCATTGGGGCCGGCAGAGCTCGCTGGTGCCGCGCGCCTTCGGCGGCAATCTCGACAACAAGGAACTGGGACCGGGGTCGACGCTCTATCTCCCCATCTTCGTCGAAGGTGGGCTATTCTCCTGCGGCGATGGCCATGGCGCCCAGGGCGACGGCGAGGTTTGCGTCACCGCGATCGAGACCGCCCTGGAAGGCACCTTCGAGTTCATCCTGCGCGAGGACTTGAGCTTCACTACGCCGCGCGCCGAGACGCCGACGCATCACATCACCCTGGGCATCGACCCGGATCTCGACATCTGTGCTCAGAAGGCGCTGCGCGAGATGATCGTCCTGATCTGCGCACGCACCAAACTGACGCGGGAGGAGGCCTATATGCTGTGCAGCCTCGCGGCTGACCTGCGTGTGACCCAGACGGTCAACGGCTCCAAGGGCGTGCACTGCATGCTGGCGAAGAGCCTGGTGGCCTGACTCCCGGCAAGGCACTGGGAGGAGGAATTGCGCCTCCTCTCCAGGCTTTCGACCCCTATGGCGGGCACGAGGATCAGACCGCCGCCGCGGTACGCTCGAGCTCCTGAGCCAAACTCTCAAGCAACTCGCGGGAGCCGGCCTCGCGCGTGGGTACCTCATCCTTGCCGTCGAGGAAGGCAGCCTGTTCGGTATAGACGAGGCGGGTGCCCGATCCGACCGGAATGAGCTCGACCGTCGCCAGCGACGCGGAAATCGGCTCGCCTGCGATCGTCATGGTGTAGGCGGAGACGATACGGCGATCGGGCACGATATCCTGAAAGGTCGTGTCGTTGCTGATCGGCGGGCCGCCCTGATAGCGGAAGCTGCTGCGCTCGGAGCCCCCGATCCGGAAATCGACATCGAAGCGCTCGATGCTCCAGCCTTCGCCCTCGGCAAACCAGCGGCGCTTCTGCGCCGGATCGGCAAAGGCTGCGAAGACCCGGGAGGGGGAAGCGGCATAATCGCGTGCAATGACGAAGCTGGCGTGAGTGACGGTGCGGTCAGACATATTTTTCTCCAAATCAGAACCAGTTGCTTTTTGCAACTGGTTGCAAGCTAGGGAGACTGATCTCATAATGCAAGCGGTATTTGAAAGCCGGCTTTCGGGAGACTGCGCATGACCGACGATCCTCGCTCGGGCTGTCCGATCAACCTCACCCTCGAGGTGGTCGGTGACAAATGGAGCTTGCTCATCATTCGCGACATGATGTTCGGCAACCGTCGGCACTTCCGGGAATTGCTGCTGCATTCCAAGGAGGGCATCTCGTCCAACATCCTGGCCGACCGGCTGAAAACGCTGCTCGACCAGGGCATCATCACCAGGAGCGACGACCCGAGCCACAAGCAGAAGGTGACCTACAGCCTGACGGAGAAGGGCATCGGGCTCCTGCCGGCGCTGGCCCAAATGTCGTGCTGGGGGCTGAAATTCCTGCCGGTCAGCGAGGAACTCTCGATCCGCGCCGAACTGCTCGCCGAGGGCGGACCCGCCCTCTGGGAAGAGTTCATGGACGAACTGCGCGAAAGCCATCTCGGCCAGCCCAATCCGCGACGCTCAAATCCCGGCTGGCTCAGCGTCGGCACGCGCCTGCGGGCCGCCTATGACGCCGTGGTCGCGCGCAAGGCGGCCGAGGCGCTCGCCGACGCAAGCTGAAGGCATGCGTCATCGCGAGCGGCACAATGTGCAGTCATGATGCAAGGGATGTTCGCGATAGCCGCTAGCCGCGTGGAAACATATGCAGGTAGGGCGCGGCCTCTCGCAGCACGCGCATATAGGACGGGCGCTCCAGCAGCCGGTCGAAATAGGCTGCGACGGCCTTGTGCGTGTCGCGGAACGGGAGCACGAGCTCGGAATAATAGAGCGCCGGCGCGGCAGCGCAGTCAGCCATGGTGAAAGCATCCCCTGCGGCCCAGCGCCGTCCGGCCAGCGTATGCTCGAGCACGTCATAGGCCGTCTGGAGCCGTTTCCTTGCCTGTTCCACGCCGGTCGGATCCTTGCCGTCGGCCGGCCTGATGCGGTCACCGACGATCTTCTGCATGGTCTCATTGAGATAAATGTCGAAGAAGCGGTCCTGCAGCCGGGTTTCGAGCGCGTGTCCGGCATCGTCAGGGATCAGCCTGAGCGCCCCCGGATAGGTCTGGTCGAGATAGTCGATGATGATGCTGGACTCAGGCACGATGCGGCCCCGCGCTTCATCCTGCAGCAGCGGGAATCGACCCATCGGCCAGAGCTGCAGCAGAGCCATGCGCTGTTCCGGATCACCCAGGTCGACAAGCTTTGGCGTGAAGGGTGTGCCGTTCTCATAGAGCGCGATCACCACCTTCTGGCAGAACGAGGACAGCGGGTGGAAATGCAGCGTCAGGGACATGGTCGAGCCTCCGTGAGACATCAGGCAGCGGCGGACTGGCGCTGCAATTCGTGGGCGAGATTGTCGAGGCCGATGCGGGTGCCGTGTTCCCGTTCCTCCGGGCGGTCGTAACCGTCGAGGAAGGCAGCCTGCTCGGTAAAGACAAGCCGCGTTTGCGCGCCTTCAGACCTGAACAGAACGGTCGCCAGCGACACCGATATACGCCGCTCGGCCAAGCGCATCGCATAGGCGTAGACGATACGGGTGCCGGGCACGATATCCTGGTAGACCGCGTCATAGACATGGTCGACGCCGTCGGAATCCCKGGTCGTCGAATGCTCCTGGCCGCCGACCGAGAAGTCGAGCGTATGTGCGCCGGCCGCCCAGTCGTCATGGCAGGCGAACCAGCGCCGCTTGATCGCCGGATTGGCCCAGGCCGCGAAAACGCGGGCAGCGGAGGCGTCATAGACGCGCTCGATGGTGAAGGTGGCGTGCGTGACACTATGATCTGTCATCCCGTGCTCCTCTGCTCGATGCCGGGCTTCCGTCATCCGGCTCGTCCGGATTTTCTGCGAGATAGGCGCCCAGGCGATCGAAGCGCCGCTCCCACAGCATCCGGCGCTCGTTGATCCAGCGTTCGGCGGCGCGCAGGGCCTGGGTCTCGATATGGCAGGTCCGGACGCGGCCCTGCTTCTGCGAGCGGACGAGGCCGCTTTCCTCGAGCACGGCGAGATGCTGCACAACGGCCGACAATGTCATCGCCAGCGGGGCGGCAAGCTCGCTCACGGACGCCGGCCCATCGCACAGGCGTTCCACCATCAGCCGGCGGGTCGGGTCCGCCAGGGCCTGGAACATCAAGTCGAGTTGCGCCGGTTGGTGAAGCATACGCTTAAGTATCTTGAGGCAGCGAGTCCGTCCAGAATTATTTTAGCAACTGCTAAAGTGTTGCCGCGAACGGCCGCTGCACGCCATTTGCGTCCAAGGCCCCGGACCGGCTATGAGTCCCGGCACGCCTCCTCAGCGTGCGCCCGAATTCCGCGCCAAAGCAGCCGAGGCTTCCATCATGCGTATCGAGAACGATCCCAAGCTCGACTTCCGAGACGTCCTGATCCGGCCCAAGCGGTCGACACTGGGCAGCCGCGCCCATGTCGACGTCAACCGCACGTTCCGCTTCGCCCATACAGGCAAGGACTGGACCGGCTTCCCGTTGATCGCCGCCAACATGGATGTGGTCGGCACCATGGGCATGGCGCGCGCCTTGCTGAAGCACGGCGCGATGGTGGCCCTGCACAAGCATTACGATGCCGACGATCTGATCGCCTTCTTCAAGGAGAAGGAGTCGGCCAACGCCTTCTATTCGCTCGGCACCACCGAGACCGATCACGAGAAGCTGAAGCACGTCCATTCCAAGGCGCCGATCAGCAAGATCTGCCTCGATGTCGCCAATGGCTACACCGAAAAATTCGTCGACACCGTCAAGGCGACCCGCGAAGCCTTCCCGCATGCGGCGATCATGGCCGGCAATGTCGTGACCGGCGACATGACGGAAGCGCTGCTTCTTGCCGGCGCCGACATCGTCAAGGTCGGCATCGGCCCCGGCTCGGTCTGCACCACCCGCAAGATGACCGGCGTCGGCTATCCGCAGCTCTCCGCCATCATCGAATGCTCCGATGCGGCCCATGGCCTGAAGGGTCTGGTCTGCGGAGATGGCGGCTGCACTGTGCCGGGCGATCTCGCCAAGGCCTATGGCGGCGGTGCCGATTTCGTCATGCTCGGCGGCATGCTCGCCGGCCATGACGAATGCGAGGGCAAGATCCGGTACGAGGAGCACGACGGCAAGAAGGTTCCGGTCGCGATGACCTTCTACGGCATGTCCTCGGACACGGCGATGAAGCGCTATTCCGGCGGCGTCGCCAAATACCGCGCCTCGGAAGGCAAGACCGTCGAGGTGCCCTATCGCGGCCCGGTCGAGGGCACGATGCAGGAACTGATGGGCGGCGTGCGCTCGGCGATGACCTATATCGGCGCCGTGCGGCTGAAGGAGATGCCCAAGCGCACCACCTTCATCATGGTCGGCAGCCAGCTGAACACGGTGTTCGGCACCTGAGGCGCTCGCGCGGGCGGCGGCTCAGCCCTCCGTCGGGGTTTCGTCCTCGGTCACCCGGCCATCGACGAGATGGATGCGCCGTCCGATCCGCGCCGCCATCTCCAGGTCATGCGTCACCGCGATCACGGTCTTGCCGCGCTCACGCACCAGCGCGTCGAGAATCGCGAAGACCTGCTCGGAGTTCTTGCTGTCGAGGCTGCCGGTCGGCTCATCGGCGAGCACGAGAGGCGGGTCGTTGGCGAGAGCACGGGCGACCGCGACACGCTGGCGCTGCCCGCCCGAAAGCTGGTCCGGCCGCTTGTGGAGATGGTCGACGAGGCCGAGCGCCTCGAGCAGTTGCGTCGAGCGCTCGCGCATCGCTCCAGACGTCAGGCGCCCGAGCCGGCGCATCGGGATCTCGACATTCTCGCGCACGGTGAATTCCGGCAGCAGGAAATGGAACTGGAAGACGAAACCGAGAGTCTCCAGCCTGATCCGCGCCTTCTCCCGTTCGCCGAGCCCATCGGTGTCGCGGCCGCCGATGCGGAGCAGGCCGGTTGTCGGCCGGTMGAGCAGGCCAAGCAGATAGAGCAACGAGGATTTGCCCGAGCCGGACGGGCCGGTGATGGCGACGAATTCGCCCTCGCCGATCGTCAGCGTCACGTCCTGCACCAGGGTCACGGGCACGGCGGCCGGGAGCACGCGCGTCAGGCCGGCTGCTTCGATCAGCGCCGTCATGTCGCCCCCCGGATAATATCGACCGGGTTGAGCCGCGCCGCCTGCCGCGCCGGCAGATAGCCGGCTATCCCGGCCGAAACCAGGGCGAACCCGGCCGCAATCAGGTAATGCCAGGGGCTCCAGGCCAGCGGCAGCCGCGTGATCTCCTGCACCACTGAGGCCCCCGAGAGTTCGAAGCGGACGAGCGAGAGCGCGAAGCACAGGGCAAGGCCGACCGCCCAGCCGATCAGCGAACCTCCAGCCCCGAGCACAAGCCCCTCCAGGAGGAACAGACGGCGCATGTCGGTTTCCGTGAAGCCAAGCGACTTCAGGATGGCGATGTCGCGCGCCTTCTCATGGGTGATGGTCGAGATGATGTTGAAGATGCCGAAGCCGGCGACCAGCAGGATGGCGCCGACGACGGTGTACATGATGACATTGCGGATCACCAAAGCCTCGAGCAGCGACTCGTTCGCCTCCTGCCAGGCGACCGCCTTGTAGCCGATCAGCGCCTCCGCGCGCCGTGCCACCTGGGGAGCGGAAGCGGGATCGTCGAGCTTCAGGCGGATCTCGTTGATCGCGTTCGGCCGCTCGCTCAGGATCTGAGCGTTCTTGAGCAGAACATAGCCCTCTCCCTCGTCACGGGCGGTCGTTCCGGTATGGAACAGGCCGACGATCTTGAAGGCACGGGTCTGGCCGGTGGAGGAGACCACCGTCACGGTTGTTCCGAGTTCGGCACCAAGACGCTGGGCCAGGCGGTCGCCGACGACGATGTTGTTGCCCCCGGCGATCAGCGAGGTGAAGCTCCCCTGGCGGAAATCCCTGGCGATCGACGAGACGCGCATTTCGGCCTGCGGCTCGATGCCGATGATGCCGATGCCGACATCGCGCCCGGCATAGCGCACCACCCCTTGCGTCTTCAGGCCCGATGCCATCCGGCCGGGAACCCAGGCTCTCAGCAGTGCCGTCGCTTCGGTCGGGTTGAGGATACCGCGACGATCGTCCTTGGGTCTCAGCCCGGCGATCTGAACCGATGCGAACTGGTCCTGCGCGGGTTGCCGGCGTGCGGCGCGCCGTTCGTCGGTGATGGCGACATGCGGCATGGTGTCGACGAGCCTCGCGACGAAATCGTCCTCGCCCCCCTGCATCAGGGCCGCCATGGCGATGGAGAAGCCGACCCCGAGCGCCACGCCGAGCACGGCGACGAGCGTCTGCCGACCGCGCCCGAGGATATGCGTCAAGGCAAGATCGAGGATCAGCCGCATGGCCTCACCCTCCCTGAGCCCTGACGTGCGCGCCGTCACTGAGACGGTCGGGATAGGGCGCAACGACGCGCGCCGTGTCCGGCACCCCCGAGAGAACCTCCACCTCGCTCGTGCCGCGGATACCGATCGTCAGTTCGCGGCGGCGCACGACATCGCCCTCGACGACGAATACCGCATTGTCGTGCACGGCGTTGTTCGGCAGCAGCAGGGCATTCTGCGACACCCGCACGATGACATTGATCTCGACTGTCATGCCGATCATCACGGGCGTCTCATCCGGCAAAGACAGATAGACACGATAATTCTTCGCGATCGGATCGCCCTTGGGCGTGATACTGTCGACCGTGGCTTCAAGCTTCCGGCCCGGGAAGGCATCGGCCGTCAGCAAGACATTCTGGCCGACCTTGACCTGGGGAATGTCCTCCTCGTTCACCTCGGCGACGACGCGCAGCGGCTTCGCCTCGCCAATCCAGAACAGCACCGTGCCGGGCTCGGCGATCTCGCCAACCTCGCCGTCGCGGCGCAGGACGGTGCCACGCATCGGCGCGCGGAGCAGATAGTTCTCCAGCCGGGCAGTCTGGCCTGCGACAAGCGCCGCGGCCTGGCCGATTTCGCTGCGGGCGCGATCAAGCGCCTGCTGGGTGACGACCTTGCGCTCGACAAGCGTCGAAAGCCGCTCAAGCTCCGTCGAGGCAAGGGCATGGCGCGCCTTCATTTCGGCCAGCGTCGCCTCGGCCTGGGCCCTGTCCAGCCTGGCCAGAATCTGCCCCTCCTCGACCCGGGTGCCTTCGCAGTTGCAGAGTTCGACGATGCGTTCGCGGATGAGCGGGGTCACCTTGGCCCAGGTCCGAGGCTCGACGACGCCCGTCGCATAGACGATGGCCGCCGCGTCGCCACGCTTCGCCAGCACGCTGGAGACCTGCGCCGGCCGGGTGGCGGACCAGTAGGCCGCAGTCGCGACGGCGAGCGCGGCTAGGACGAGCAGACGACGAACGAGCTTCAAGGCATCCCTCCCAGGAGGAGGCGGCGGCAGCAGCAGCATGGCGCGACGCGATTATTCATTGCCCCCGCATCGATCCAGGCGCTAAAGTTACAGACCGACCGTCGGTCATTTTACAGACCGACGGTCGGTCGTCAAGTTGGAGAGACCGAACCGGCATGCCCCGCGTGGTGAAACACCCCGATGATCGCAGGAACGAGCTGCTCGACTGCGCCCAGGCGCTGTTCTTCGAACGCGGCTACGAGCGCACKACGATCAACGATGTGATTGCACGTGCCGGCATCTCGAAGGGCGGTTTCTATCACCACTTCACCGCYAAGGAGGACCTGCTTGCCGCTTTGGCGTCTCGGCTCGCCCTGACCTCGGTCGAACGCCTCACGGATTTGACGGAGGCGCCCGATCTCCCACCGCTTGCGCGATTGAACGGCTTTCTGGCGCGCGCCCGGCAAATCAAGCTCGAGGATGCACCCCGGCTCAGAGCGACATTCGATGTCCTCTTCAAGCCCGAGAACATCGTGCTCTATCACCGCATCAACGCAACCGTGATCCCGCTCGCGGTCCCGGTGCTCACCCGCATCATCGCGGCGGGGAAGGCCGAAGGCGTGTTCAAGGTGCCCGATGCCGGAATCGCAGCCGAGATCGTGCTGCATCTCAGCGCCACCAGTCACGACGCCATGGCCCGGGCGATCTCGGCATCGGGAACCCCGGACGCTCCGGCGGCGATCGATGCGCTCGATCAGCAGCTGCGTTTCCAGGGCATCGCCATTGACCGCATCCTCGGACTGCCGGACGGCAGCGTCACCTATGTCGAAGACGGATTCGTGCAGGCCATCATGACCGCGCAGTGATGCACCGATGACGGTGCCGCCAGCCGTCTTCCACTCGACATCGCATCCGGGATTCGAATTCCACCCACTCCCCTTCGCCGCTCAGCTGTTGCATAGTCGCGCCACCATGCAGAAAGCCGCCCAGGCTTCGGGGGAATGACAATGACGAAGATGATGATCCTGGGGGCCGCAGCCGCCCTCGCAGTCGCGGCGACCTCCGCCCATGCGCAACAGCTGGCGCCGAGCCCGACGCTGGATGCCATAAAGGCTCGCGGGCATCTCGAATGCGGCGTGCATCTCGGCCTGCCCGGCTTCTCCTTCGCCAATGACAAGGGCGAGTGGACGGGGCTCGATGTCGATTACTGCAAGGCACTGGCTGCGGCCGTGCTGGGCGATGCCACCAAGGTGAAGTTCACGCCGACCTCGGTTCAGCAGCGCTGGCCGATCCTGCAATCGGGCCAGGTCGACCTGCTCTCGCGCAACTCGACCATCACCTTCTCGCGCAACGCGACCTTGGGCCTGAACTTCCAGGGCATCAATTTCTACGAAGGCCAGACCTTCATCGTCCGCAAGTCGACCAATGCCAAGACGGCGGCCGATCTCGACGGCGCCTCGGTCTGCGTCGCAGCCGGCTCGACCGAAGAGAAGAACGCGGCTGACTGGTTCCGCGAGCGCAACCTCAAGGTCACGATCACCAATTTCCAGAAGAACGACGACGCCATCGCCGCCTATGATGCCGGCCGCTGCGACGCCTATACCGCCGGCGTCGGCGCGCTCGCCGGCCAACGCGCCAAGCTCAAGGTCCCCGACGAGCACATCATCCTGACCCAGCCGATCTCGAACGATCCCCAGGGGCCGGTAACGCGCTACGGCGACGAGCGCTGGCAGCTGATCGTGCGCTGGGTGCTGAATGGCACCATCGCCGCCGAGGCGCTCGGTGTCACCTCGGCCAATGTCGATGAGATGAAGGCCAATTCGAAGAACTCGGAAGTCCGCCGCCTGCTTGGCGTCGAAGGCGGTTTCGGCGCGATGATGGGCCTGCCGGACGACTGGATGTACAAGGCCATCAAGCAGGTCGGCAATTATGGCGAGAGCTATGAGCGCTCGGTCGGCATGGGCTCGCCGCTGAAGCTCGAGCGTGGCCAGAACCAGCTCTGGACCAAGGGCGGCTTGCTGTTCACGCCGCCTTTCCAGTGAGAACCACGGCATCAGGCGCCTGACGGTGCTTCGAGAAACCGGGCGTCATTCCGGGCAGGCGGCGAAGCCGTACAGCTCCGGAAGCCATCGCAGCGCGCAGCGCCTTTCGATGGTTTCCGGGCCTGCGCTACGCTCCGCAAGGAATGGGGCCCCTCCTTCGCCACTTGTCTAAGAGGCGGCAACCGTGGCCAGCGTTCTGTCCTTCATCAACGACAAGCGGGTGCGCGACCTGTTCTATCAGGTCGCGCTCGTGCTTGGGCTCGTCGGCGCGATCGTCTGGTTCGTGCGCAACGCCTCGGAGAACATGGTCAAGGCCGGCATCGCGTCGGGCTTCGACTTTCTCTGGCGCACTTCGGGGATCGAGGTTCCCTTCGTCCTGACCGGCTACACCCAGCAGGACAACATCCTCGCGCTGTTCTGGGTCGGCATCGCCAACACGATGCTCGTCACGGTGATCGCGATCGCGCTCGCCACCGTGCTCGGCTTCATCATCGGCATCGCGCGGTTGTCCTCGCACTGGCTGCTCTCGACGATTGCCGGTGCCTATATCGAGTTCGTCCGCAATATCCCGCTGCTGTTCTTCGTCCTGTTCTGGTATTTCGGCGTGATCGCGGCCCTGCCGGCGCCACGCGCCTCGCTGAGCCTATTCGGCGTCGCCTTCCTCAATAATCGCGGCCTGACGATGCCGCTGCCCGACTCGCCGGCGCCCTTCCGCTGGGCATTGGCGATCATGCTCCTGTCCTGGCTCATACAGTGGCTGGTGATGCGCTGGGCACGCCGGCGCAAGGAGGAGACCGGCCGCGATGCGCCCGTGCTCATGCTGGGCATCCTGTTCGTCCTGATCGTGCCCGCTCTGGCCGTCACCTGGGCCGGACTCGCCGTGCGCTGGGACGTGCCGGTGCTGCGCGGCTTCAATTACCGCGGCGGCTTCGTCGTGATCCCCGAATTCGTCGCGCTGCTGGCGGCCCTCGTCACCTATACGGCGGGCTTCATCGCCGAGATCGTGCGCGGCGGCATCCAGGCCGTGCCGCATGGCCAGAGCGAGGCGTCTGCAGCGCTCGGGCTGCGTCCCGGCCAGATCCTGCGGCTCGTCGTCATCCCGCAGGCGCTGCGCGTGATCGTGCCGCCGATGACCAACCAATATCTCAACGTGCTGAAGAACTCGTCCTTCGGTGCGGCCATCGCCTATCCCGACGTCGTCAGCCTGTTCATGGGCTCGGCGCTGAACAATACCGGGCAGGCGATCGAGATCATCGCCATGACGCTAGCGGTCTATCTGGTGATCGGGCTTGCCGTCTCCGCCTTCATGAACTGGTACAATGCCAGGATCGCGCTGGTGACCCGATGAGCGCAGCGACCTTTCCGCTCTGGCGCCAGAGGCTGTTCGGCACGCCGGCAACCGCCGCCCTCACAGTGGTCCTCGCACTCGGCATCGCCTGGGTCGCGGTCCCGCTGATCCGCTGGGCGCTGATCGACGCGACCTGGTCCGGCACCACGCGCAATGATTGCACCGGCAGCGGTGCCTGCTGGGTCTTCATTCGGGCCCGCTTCGGCCAGTTCATGTATGGGCTCTATCCCGTCGACGAGCGCTGGCGGGCCGATCTCACCGGAGCAATCTTCGCACTCTCTGGGCTCGGCCTCTATCTCTCGCCGAAATCCATGCGGATCCGGCTCGCGATCCTGGCGCTGATCATCCTGCCACCGCTCGGCGTCTGGCTGCTTGCCGGCGGGTTCGGTCTGCGCCCGGTCGAGACGCGCGAGTGGGGCGGGCTGATGCTGACGCTCTTCATCTCGGTCTATTCCAGCCTGATCGCGATCCCGCTCGGCATCCTGCTCGCGCTTGGACGCCAGTCGCAGCTCAAGGTGGTGCGGCTGATCAGCGTGCTGTTCATCGAGTTCTGGCGCGGCGTGCCGATCATCGCGGTCATCTTCCTCGCCTCGCTGCTGCTGCCGCTGATCCTGCCGAGCGGCACGGGCATCGACCGCCTGGCGCGCGCCGTGATCGGGCTCGGCCTCGTCATCGCCGCCTATATGGCCGAAGCCGTCCGCGGCGGATTGCAGGCGCTTCCCTCCGGCCAGCGCGAGGCCGCAACCGCGCTGGGACTGACCTATTGGAAGGCAACCGGGCTGATCGTTCTGCCGCAGGCCTTGCGGATTTCGCTGCCGGCGATGACCAACGAATTCATCGCGCTGATCAAGAACACGACGCTCGTGCTCGTCGTCTCGATCCTCGACCTGCTCGGCATCGCCCAGGCCTCGCTTGCCGACCCCAACTGGGTCGGGATGAACATGGAGGCCTATGCCTTTGCCGGGGCGATCTATTGGCTGATCTGCTACGCGCTATCGCGCTGGAGCAAGCGCCTCGAGCGACGCAAACTGGGTTAAGCGACCGTAAAGTCGGGATCACCCGCTCCGCTCCCGCGGGCCCCAATGAAAAAGCCGGCCTTGCGGGGCCGGCTTCGATTTCAGATCCAAGGAGCCTTGGCTCAGGCGCGCACGACCTTGCGGTCGCGACGGCGATCGGCCGCGGGCTGATAGGCAATCCGGGCGTGGTAGCTGCAATAGGGCATGCCGGTCTGCGAACGGCCGCCGCAGAAGCGGAATTCCGCCGTGGTCGGGTCGCCCATCGGCCAGCGGCACATATATTCGCGCAGGTCCATGATGGTGACCCGATCGGAGAACGGCACCACGACGTCCTCAGGCAAAGCCGGCGCCTGTTGTGCCTCGACCTCGACCTCGGGCTCATATTGCGGCGCGAGCGCATTGGCGCCACGGGTCATGCCGGCATTGCCGCCGACAGGATGGCTCGGCGCGCGGGTCGGCGCCTTGCGGGGGCGCGGCGTCGACGAAGCGGCCGGGCTCTTGGCTCGCCCGGAAAGACCAAGCCGGTGCACCTTGCCGATCACGGCATTACGCGTGACGTTGCCGAGTTCGCCCGCAATCTGGCTGGCGCTCAGTCCGTCGCTCCAGAGCTTCTTGAGAAGCTCGACGCGTTCGTCCGTCCATGCTCCGACGTCGTTCATGGCTTCACCTGTCTCATCGGGCCAGCTCCTTCACGGAACCGGCCTATGGGCCGATCGTGGGCGGAATCCGAAACCGGCAGCTCCCGCTGTTAAACGGAGGCCGTTACACCCGGAATTGACGGTACAGGAGACGCCGCACGAGATGTCGTATCTGACAAACCGGACCATACAAGATGCCGGGACTCGGCCACAAGAGTCCCCGAATCGGAAATTGGTTTTTCCCCAGCCATTCGCGGATCGCGGGTCAAGCCCCCACCTGCGGAGCAACTGACCTTACGGCGCGGAATTGACAGCGGGGGACCGGTTTTGCATAGTCTCGCCGACCTAGCCGCCCTTCCACGGGCGGCGCTTATGTTTTTGACGGATCAAGGTCTTCTTGGTGATGCGGATGACGGCGCGACGAGACGTCGGGAACTGGCTGCGACGATAATGTCGCCGGCGGGTCGCAGAGGGCTGCCAATTCTTGCCCCGCGACTCCGTTCTTCCATCCAGCGCCCACCCGTTCTCATTCGCCCTTCCGTGAGGATCGCCTGTCATGACCCCTGCTCCCTTTAATCCCTCCCAGTCCGTGCTGTTGCCGACCTATGCTCGCGCGCCGATCGCGCTTGAGCGCGGCGAAGGCGCCTGGGTGGTCGCCTCGGACGGCCAGCGCTATCTCGATTTCGGCGCAGGCATCGCCGTCAATGCGCTCGGCCATGCGCATCCGCATCTGGTCCAGGCGCTGACCGAGCAGGCCTCGCGCATCTGGCACACCTCAAACCTCTACAGCATGCCGGAAGGAGAACGGCTGGCCCGGCGGCTCTGCGAGGCGACCTTCGCGGAACGGGCGTTCTTCACCAATTCCGGCGCCGAGGCCAATGAGTGCGCCATCAAGATGGCGCGCAAGTACCATGCTGCGAAAGGCCATCCCGAGCGCTATCGCATCATCACCTTCGAGGGCGCCTTCCACGGTCGTACGCTTGCGACCATCGCTGCCGGCGGCCAGCAGAAATATATCGACGGCTTCGGCCCGAAGGTCGACGGCTTCGACCAGGTGCCCTTCGACGACGAGGCCGCGCTGAAGGCCGCGATCGGGCCCGAGACGGCTGCGCTGATGATCGAGCCGATCCAGGGCGAGGGTGGCCTGCGCTCCGCGCCCGTGCGCTTCCTCAAGCTGCTCCGCGAGCTCTGCGACACGCATGGCCTGATGCTGATCTTCGACGAGATCCAGACCGGCGTGGGGCGCACCGGCAAGTTCTTCTCCTATGAGCTCTCGGGCGTCGAGCCCGACATCATGGCGATCGCCAAGGGCATTGGCGGCGGGTTCCCGATGGGCGCCTGCCTCGCCACCGAGGAAGCGGCTTCGGGCATGACGCTCGGCACGCATGGCACGACGTTCGGCGGCAATCCGCTCGCCATGGCGGTCGGCAATGCCGTGCTCGATGTCGTGCTGGCGCCGGGCTTCCTCGATCACGTCCAGCAGATGAGTCTGCGCCTGCGACAGTCGCTGGCCCAGCTCAGGGATCACCATCCCGACGTGATCTCGGAGATCCGCGGCGAGGGGCTGATGATCGGCCTGAAGCTCAACACGCCGAACACCGATTTCGTGGTCGAGGCGCGTGCGGCCGGGCTGCTGGTCGTCGCAGCCGGCGACAATGTCGTGCGCCTGCTGCCGCCGCTGGTCATCACCGAGGCCGATGCCGCGGAGGCGATCGTGCGGCTCGAAAGGGCTGCGCAAGCGGTCGAGGCCACCCTGAAGCGACCGGCGGCCGAATAACGAACCCTCCGCCCACGGCACGTTTTTTTTGAAGGAAGCGCCGACGATGCGCCATTTCCTCGATCTTTCCGATTTCTCCAGCGACCAGCTCCGCGCCATCCTGCGCGCGGGCGAGGAGATGAAGGCCCGCCGCCGCACGCCGGCGGCAGCCTCCGACCGCCTGCTCGAAGGCAAGGTCATCGCCATGATCTTCGAACAGCCTTCCCTGCGGACCCGCGTCTCCTTCGACGTCGGCATCCGCGAACTTGGCGGCTCGCCGATGATGGTGACGGGGCAGGAGATCGAGCTCGGCGAGCGCGAGACCATTGCCGATACCGCCCGCGTGCTGTCGCGCTATGTCGACGCCATCATGATCCGCATGCTCGACCATGATTCCGTGGTCGAGATGGCGAAATATGCCACCGTGCCGGTCATCAACGGGCTGACCAAGCGCCAGCATCCCTGCCAGGTCATGGCCGACGTCATGACCTTCGAGGAGCGCAGGGGGCCGATCACCGGCAAGCGCATCGCCTGGACAGGCGACACGAACAATGTCCTGACCTCCTGGGTGCACGCGGCCGGGCGGCTCGATTTCGAGCTTGCGATCGCGACGCCGGAAGAGCTGTCGCCCCCGCCGGCCCTGATCGACTGGGCTCGCAAGCAGGGCGCCAAGATCCGGCTGACCAGCCGGCCCGAAGCCGCGGTCGAGGGCGCAGATTGCGTCATCACCGATTGCTGGGTCTCGATGGGGGACGAGGAAGGCACGCGCCACAATCTGCTGCGCCCCTACCAGGTCGACGAGCGCCTGCTCGGTCGCGCCGAAAAGGATGCGATCTTCATGCACTGCCTGCCGGCGAGCCGCGGCGAGGAAGTCACCGATGCGGTCATGGACGGCCCGCAATCGGCCGTCTTCGACGAAGCCGAGAACCGGCTGCATGCGCAAAAGGGCATCCTGGCCTGGTGCTTTGGCGGCGTCGCAGCCTGATGGCCGTCGCTGACACCCCCTCGGAGACGGCGGCGCTAGACGATCGGGTCGTGCCGTTCACGGTCCCGGACCTCGACATTCGCGGCCGGGTCGTACGGCTCGGCGCCTCGATCGACACAGTCCTCGAGCGTCACAACTATCCGGAGCCGGTCTCGCGCGTCCTTGGCGAAGCAGCCGCGCTTACCGTTCTGCTCGGCACCGCACTTAAATTCGAAGGCCGTTTCCAGCTCCAGACCAAGAGCGACGGGCCGATCTCCATGCTGGTGGTCGATTTCAACGCGCCCGACAATTATCGCGCCGTCGCGCATTACGACGAGGCGCGGCTACAGCAGGCGGTCGCTGAGGGCACGTTGAGCACGGGCGATCTGCTCGGCAAGGGCCATCTCGGCCTGACGGTCGATCAGGGCTCGCAGTCGACGCGCTATCAGGGCGTGGTCGCGCTCGAACATCAGAGCCTCGAAGACGCGGCGCACCAGTACTTCAAGCAGTCCGAACAGATTCCGAGCCGGGTGCGGCTCGGCGTCGGCAGCGTCGTCACAGGCGCGGGACGGCAATGGCGAGCTGGCGGGCTGATCGTGCAGTTCATGCCGACCTCGCCCGACCGGCTACGCGCCGCCGACATCCATCCGGGCGATGCCCCGCAGGGGCACGAGATCCTGGCCAGCGACCACCCCGACGGGATCGCCGACGATGCCTGGGCCGAGGCCCGCTCGCTGGTCGAGACGGTCGAGGACCACGAACTGCTCGACCCGATGCTGGAAAGCGAGCGGCTGCTCTATCGCCTGTTCCACGAGCGTGGCGCACGCGTCTTCGAGCCGGTGATCGTGCATGAATCCTGCCGCTGCTCGCGTGAGCGCGTGCTCGGCATGCTGCGCGGCTTTTCCGCCGAGGACCGCCGGGCCATGGTCGCCGATGACGGCACGCTCGCCGTCACCTGCGAATTCTGCTCGCGGCGCTATGATTTCGACCCGACCGAGGTCGAGGCGGGGCTGAACACCTCGCCCTGACGCTGCCGCGATTCTCGCTCCGGCGCTGTTCTCTCAGAGCGACAGCCCGGCGGCCTTCATCAGAAGACGGAAGCCGAGGGCAACGACGCCGAGCGAGAGCACGCTTGCGCCCCAGATCAGGACGAGCCAGCCGAAGCGGCTGAGCCAGGACTTGCGAGGGGCAGTGACCGGCTCCATCAGTGGTAGCCCTCCCCCGCCTTCACCTTGCCGCGAAACACGTAATAGGACCACGCGGTGTAGGCGAGGATGATCGGGATGATAAAGAGCGCCCCGACCAGGGTGAAGCCCAGGCTCTGCGGCGGAGCCGCTGCCGCGCGGATCGAGATGTCGGGCGGGATGATGTTGGGCCAGAGGCTGATCGCAAGGCCGCTATAGCCGAGGAAGAGCAGCACCAGCGACAGCAGGAAGGGCGCTGCATGCGGCGACCGCTTCAGCACCGACAGGATCAGCGCGGCCGTCGCGAAGACAAGGATGGGGACGGGCGCGAAGAAGAACAGGTTCGGCAGCGTGAACCAGCGTTCCGCCACGCGCTGATGCAGCCATGGCGTCCACAGGCTGACAAGCACGATGGCGACGAGCAGGGCGATGACGATCGGGCGGGCGAGCGCGATCATGCGCTGCTGCAGCTGTTCCTCCGTCTTCATGATCAGCCAGGTGCTGCCCAGCAACGCATAGGCCACGAGAAGACCAAGGCCGGTGAACAGGCTGAACGGTGTCAGCCAGTCGAGCGCGCCGCCGGCAAAGGCGCCGTCGCGCACCACAAAGCCATTGATGAAGGCGCCGAGCGACACGCCCTGGAAATAGGTGGCGATGTAGGAGCCCCAGGCAAAGGCCTTGTCCCAGAACGGCTTGTGCGCCTCATCGGCCTTGAAGCGGAACTCGAAGGCGACGCCGCGCCAGATCAGCCCGGCCAGCATCAGGACGAGCGGAAGATAAAGCGCGCTGAGGATCACGGCATAGGCGAGCGGGAAAGCGGCCATCAGCGCTGCGCCACCCAGCACCAGCCAGGTTTCATTGCCATCCCAGACCGGCGCCACCGTGTTGACCATGGTGTCGCGATCCTCCMGCCCCTTCACGAAGGGAAACAGGATCCCGATGCCGAGGTCGAAACCGTCCATGATCACATACATCATCAGGCCGAAGCCGATGATCACCGCCCAGATGATCGGAAGATCGATACCCATCTCGCTCACGCTCCCTTGCCGGCGCCGCTGGGGGCATCGAGGTGATCCGGCGCGGCCGAGAGCGGCCGGGCCGGGCGTTGATTCAAGAGCTCATCGCCATGGGCTTCCGGCTCCGGGCCGTGGCTCTCTGGACCATGTCCCACCAGCTTCAGCATGTAGCTGACACCGGTTCCGAAGACCGCGATGTACATGACGATGAAGACGATCAGCGTCGCCGACAGCGCCAGTGCCGAGTGGTTGGAGACTGCGTCCTTCGTTCGCATCACGCCATAGACGATCCAGGGCTGACGACCGATCTCCGTCGTGAACCAGCCTGCGAGGATGGCGACCAGCCCCGACGGCCCCATCAGCAAGGCAAAGCGCAGGAACAGCTTCGACTCGTACAATCCTCCGCGCCAGCGCAGCCAGACGCTCCAGAGGCCGAGCGCCAGCATGAGGAAGCCGAGGCCGACCATGATGCGGAAGCTCCAGAACACGATGGTCGAATTGGGCCGGTCCTCGGGAGCGAACTCCTTCAGGCCCTGAATCTGGCCATTCCAGTCATGGGTCAGGATCAGGCTTCCCAGGCGGGGGATTTCGAGCTTGTAGCGCGTTGTCTCGGCCGCCATGTCGGGCCAACCGAACAGCACCAGCGGCACGCCCTCGCCGGGTTTGTTCTCCCAGTGTCCTTCCATCGCGGCGATCTTGGCCGGCTGATATTTGAGCGTGTTCAGGCCATGCGCATCGCCAACGGCAACCTGCAGCGGCGCGACGACCAGCAGCATCCACATCGCCATCGACAGCATCGTCCTGATCGCCGGCGTGTTGCGGCCGCGCAGCAGATGCCAGGCGCCGGAGGCGGCGACGAACAGCGCCGTCGCGAGAAAGGCGGCGATGGTCATATGCACGAGACGATAGGGGAAGGACGGGTTGAAGATGACCTTCAGCCAGTCGACCGGGATGACCCGACCGTCGATGATCTCGAAGCCCTGCGGCGTCTGCATCCAGCTGTTGGAGGCAAGAATCCAGGTCGCAGAGACGAGCGTGCCCAGCGCGACCATGATCGTCGCGAAGAAATGCAGGCCAGGTCCGACCTTGTTCCAGCCGAACAGCATGACGCCGAGGAAGCCGGCCTCGAGGAAGAACGCGGTCAGCACCTCATAGGTGAGGAGCGGCCCGGTGACGCTGCCGGCAAAGGAGGAGAAATAGCTCCAGTTCGTGCCGAACTGGTAGGCCATGACCAGCCCGGAGACGACGCCCATGGCAAAGTTCACGGCAAAGATCGTCGACCAGAAATGGTAGAGGTCGCGATAGACGGTGTCGCGCTTCCACAGCMACAGGCCTTCCAGCACGGCGAGATAGCTCGCGAGCCCGATCGTGATCGCCGGGAAGACGATGTGGAACGAGATGGTGAAGCCGAACTGGATGCGGGCCAGCTCGAGTGCGGTCAGACCGAACATCTCAGCTCCTCACCCATGCCGCTGCCGAGGCAGGTTTCCCGCAGGCGAGCGCCGAGATTGACGCGTTTTCCATCGCTTCACCAGAGTTMGGCGAGCAATGGATTATCGCTCGCTACATCCAATCAATGTCTGCATACATTATTCCTAAGCGTATGCATTTTCCAGTGAAGCGTGCCGCGCGCAAGCGAGGCAAGACAGCGCAGGCGTCCCTGCACGGGCGACTGCGCTGCGACGTGTACGGCGTTATGCGAGCAAGTTCAGCACGGGCAAGACGACGCACCTCGCCCGGATGGTGCGCCCGGGGCGCGCCGAACGGCAGAACATCGGGCTGCGCGGCTGGCTGGGCAGACCTCACCCCCAACGCACCGAGGCGACGCTCGCCCCGGCTGCCTGCCGTCACCGATGCGGGGGCTCAGAGCCTCTCAGCTCCGGCAGCTCTCCATCAGATCGCGCATGAATGTCTCGCCGGCGGCGAGCTGCTCGAGCGTGATGAACTCGTCAGGCTGATGCGCCTGATCGATCGAGCCGGGGCCGCAGACGACCGTCGGCAGGCCGGCGCGCTGAAAATGTCCGGCCTCGGTCGCATAGGGCACGGCAATCGTGCTGTTGCGGCCGGCAAGCCGCATGGCGAGGGTCTCGGCGGTCGAGCCGGCATCGGGCGCAAGACCCGGCACATCCGATGTCATCACGGTCGTGATCGTCGAGGACGGCGCGGTCCGGTGCATGCGCGCGAGCACCGTCTCGGCATAGGCGGCGAAGCGATGCGGCACCTCGTCGGGGTCCGAACCCGGCAACGTACGCACCTCCCAGCCAAGCTCGCAGCGATCGGCCAGGATGTTGCGGGCGATTCCGCCATGGAGCTTGCCGACATGGACCGTGTCGTAGGGCGGATCGAAGCGATCTGCCGGGTCGGCCCGTTCCATCAGCTCCTGCGCCATCCGGTCAAGCTCGGCGGCGAGCAACGCCCCGGCATGGACGGCGCTGGCGCCGAGATGCGGCTTAGAGGAATGGGCGGCGAAGCCGGTGACGATCGTGTTGAAGGTGCGGATGCCCTTATGGGCGTCGGCAATTTCGAGCGAGGTCGGCTCGCCGACGATGACAGCGCGCGGCAGCGGCAGGTCGCGCCCCATGCGGGCAATGCCGTCCACCACGCCGAGGCAGGTAAGTTCCTCGTCATAGGACAGGAAGAGATGGATCGGCGTCGTCAGCCTGGCGGCCAGGAATTCCGGCACGAGGGCCAGTCCCAGCGCCACAAAACCCTTCATGTCGACGGCGCCTCGACCATAGGCCCTGCCATCGGCAATGCGCAGGGTGAAGGGGTCGCTCGACCAGGCCTGCCCCGCGACGGGCACGACATCGGTGTGGCCGGACAGGACGATGCCGCCACGATCGGCCGGGCCAATTGTGGCGAAAAGCGCAGCCTTGTCGCCCTCGGCATTGGGAATCCGGATCGAGGACACACCCCAACTCTCGAGATAGTCCGCAACGAAGGCGATGAGATCGAGATTGGACTTGGCGCTCACCGTGTCGAAGGCGACGAGGCGCGACAGCATTTCGAGCGGCGTGTAGCGCCGCGCGGCCGTGGTCGGAATGGTCAATGCAGAACCTTCTTCACATAGGGGGAATCGAGCGGAAACAGCGGCACCTCGACATCGAAGACCACACCATCCTCGCCCAGCATGGCGTAATAGCCACGCATCGAGCCGTCGGGCGTCATCAGCGGGCAGCCCGAGGTGTAGCTGAAGCTCTCGCCCGGCCGCAGCACCGGCTGCTTGCCGACGACGCCATCGCCGCGCACTTCATGGACCTCACCACGGCCATCGGTGATGAACCAGTGGCGGGTCATCAACTGCACGGTCTGTCGCGACTGGTTCACGATCTCGATCGTATAGGCCCAGAAATAGCGACCCTGCTCATGGGCGGATTCCCGTTCCATGAACTCGGGAACGGCGGTCACGCGCACGCCTCGGGTTTGCGCCTGATACATGCTCAGCGGCTCCGTGCCGTTGCGGTTCGCCGGCGGGCGGAATTGGGCCGGGAACGACGTCCCTGTTATGAACCGGCCGGCGGCAGCGTCAATCCCGAAGCCGCGCTGGCCAGTCCTGCGTCCGGCCCGGCGCGGCGGCGGGCAGAATGATTCCCGCATGGACAACCGCCCCGAAAACGGGCGATAGGACTGGCCCGCCTGGCCCTMATGCCAGGCTTCGCTAGCTCAGGCTGAACAGGTCCGACGCTCATGCTGCCCTTCCTGCCCGGCATCCAGCCCGACAGCCGCATCCGTGCCTTCATCGAAGAAGGTGTGATCAAGCTCGCGCGGCCGCCCGCAGAGGGCCAGATCCAGCCGGCCAGCCTCGACCTCAGGCTGGGCGACAAGGCCTATCGCGTCCGCGCCAGTTTTCTGCCCGGCCCGGGATCGACCGTCGCACGGCGGCTCGACCAGCTCGCCCTGCATGAGATCGACCTGACCAGGGGTGCTGTGCTCGAGACCGGCTGCGTCTATGTCGCCGAGCTGATGGAAGGGCTGGCGCTGCCCCAGGGCCTGCGCGCCGCGGCGAACCCGAAGAGCTCGACAGGACGGCTCGATGTCTTCACCCGCGTCATCACCGACCGGGCGCGCGAGTTCGATCTGGTCGAGGAAGGCTATGAGGGCCCGCTCTTCATCGAGATCTCGCCGCGCACCTTCCCCGTCCTGGTGCGCTCCGGCTCGCGGCTCTCGCAGATCCGCTTCCGCGCCGGCGATGCCCGGCTCGACGACCGGACGTTGGGCGAATTGCACGAGCGCGAGACCCTGGTCAGCGCGGCCACTCCCTCCTTCCAGAGCGGCGTTGCCGTCAGCGTCGATCTCGCCGGCTTCGACGGCCTCGTCGGCTATCGCGGCAAGCGCCATACCGCGCTCGTCGATGTCGACCGCGTCGGCGCCTATCGCGTCGCCGATTTCTGGGAGCCGATCCAGGCGGACGCCTCGCGCTCCCTGATCCTCGATCCGGACCAGTTCTATATCCTGGCTTCGAAGGAGGCGGTGCATGTGCCCCCGGACTATGCCGTCGAGATGACGCCGTTCGATGCGCTCGTCGGCGAGTTCCGCGTCCACTATGCTGGCTTCTTCGACCCCGGCTTCGGCCATGGCGGCGCCGGGGGCAAGGGCGCGCGCGCCGTTCTCGAGGTCCGCTCGCGCGACGTGCCCTTCATCATCGAGGACGGCCAGATCGTCGGTCGGCTGGTCTACGAGCACATGGCAGCACGCCCGGACGCCCTCTATGGCGCCGACCTGAAATCGAACTATCAGGGTCAGGCGCTCAAGCTCTCGAAGCATTTTCGCGACTGAGTGGATCGCAGGCTCCCATCCCGCACGATTGCCGGATGACACCCGCGCAGGAAGCCGCTATGAGATTCGTGTCCTCGCCGTTGATCTGCGGTCGCTGCGAGCGCATGCGGGCGTAGTTCAGTGGTAGAACGTCAGCTTCCCAAGCTGAATGTCGTCGGTTCGATCCCGATCGCCCGCTCCAAACCCTTTTTACGACAATTTGTTAGCGCGCTGTTTTTCGAGCAGAGCCGGTCGTTCGAACCCTCCGGCATGGCCTGGCTGGGAACGCTGGCGAGCATCTTAAATCGCGCCGCGCAGGCATCTCAGCCGGTGCGTTCGGCGATAGCGGTCCCTGCGGCCCAGCCTGATGACCACGCCCATTGGAAGTTGTAGCCGCCAAGCCAGCCCGTGACGTCAACCACTTCACCGATGAAGTACAGGCCCTCGACTGCCCTTGCCTCCATCGTCCGTGACTTCAGTCCGGACGTATCGACACCACCGAGCGTCACCTCCGCGGTCCGGTATCCTTCCGATCCGATGGGCATGACGTCCCAGCCCTGAATGGTCGAAGCGATCGCGGCCAGCTTCTTGTCGCTTGCGTCGCCGATGGGTCCCGTCCAACCATGGGCATCTGCGAGATAGGCGGCCAATCGCTTCGGCAGAATATCACCAAGCGTATTTGCGATGCTTCTGCGGCCGTTTTCCTGTTTGGAAGCGCGCAAGTCGGCGAACACGTCCTGCGTGGGCAGGAACGCGATCCTGATCGGCTCCTTCTCGCGCCAGTACGACGAGATCTGCAGAATCGCGGGGCCGGACAGCCCGCGATGCGTGAACAGCATCGCCTCATCGAATGTGGTCTTGCCGCACGAGACCCGCGCATCCGCGGCGACGCCGGCAATCTCGCGAAACCCGGCAAGGACATCTTCACCGAAAGTCAGCGGCACCAGGGCCGGGCGCGTTTCCGTCACCGCCAAACCAAACCGGCCGGCAATCTGATAGCCAAGGCTGGATGCCCCCATTTTCGKGATGGATTTTCCTCCGGATGCGACGACAAAATGCCGGCACCGAATTTTTGCAGCCCCATCGCCGGCAAGCGTGATCGCAAAGCCGTCATCTGCCCGCTCAAGGCTTTCCAGTGTGGTTCTGAGGCGCAATTCGCATACCGCGCGCGCCATCTCATCCATCAGCATTGCGATGATATCCTTGGCGGAATCATCGCAGAAGAGCTGCCCGAGCGTCTTTTCGTGATAGGCAATGCCGTGTTTTTCGACCAACGCAACGAAATCATGCTGCGTGTATCGGCCAAGCGCAGATTTTGCGAAATGTGGGTTGTTCGACAGAAAATTCCGCGCGCTCGTGCCGATATTGGTGAAGTTGCAGCGACCCCCGCCTGAAATGCGGATTTTTTCGCCGGGTGCTTTGGCCTGATCGACGATGAGAACACGCCCGCCGCGTGATGCGGCATGGATCGCGCACATCATTCCAGCGGCACCCGCGCCCAGGATGACAGTGTCGAAACGCTCAATTGGCATCGAATGCTGCTAGCCCCAGACCAGCCCTGACGGGCATTGCGCGGCATTTCGGATGACATCGCGCTACACTCGGCTTCGGGTAGATGATCCAGGACCGTCCATCAACAGATGCGACGGGAAACGAGCGTTCTATCGCGGCCCGGCAATCCTGTCGGCCTATCCGCCTGGGAGCGAGGAAGAGAGATTCGACGTCATAGAACTGCTCCCCAAGCCCAATACCGCCCGTTCGATCCCGATCGCCCGCTCTCGTCTCCTTGCACTCCCCCTGCGTCACGGTTGCCGCTTCCGGCCTCAGCCTGGCACGGCTATGCTCCCGGTCATGACGCAATCGGACCAGACAGCCGCCGAGCATGAGGCCGAGGCCTCGCGGACCGGGCTATGGCTGCTCGGCGGCGGCGCTTTTGCGCTGCTGCTGACCGGACTGCTGCTCTGGTGGCGCGAGGGCGACCGGCTCTTCACCGACGGCCTCATCGCCGCCATCGTTGCCTGTTTCTGAGGCGCCCCTGCGCCGTCCGAGTTTTTTCGAGGATCCCTGTGAACCGTCGCCTCATCCTGCCTCTCGTGGTCTTCCTGGCCGGCGCAGTCGCCCTGGCGGCTGCCGCGATCCTGACTTTCAGCCCGGTGCGTCAGGGCCAGAGCGCGACCTCGAGTGTCGGCGGCCCCTTCACGCTGACGACGGCTGAAGGCAAGCCGCTGACCGACGTCGATCTGCGCGGCGCACCCTTCCTCGTCTTCTTCGGCTTCACCCATTGCCCCGATATCTGCCCGACCAAGCTCTTCGAGATTTCCGAGACCCTGCGCGCCGCCGGCCCCAAGGGCGAAAAGCTGCGCGCGCTGTTCATCAGCGTCGACCCTGAGCGTGACACGCYGGAGGTGCTGAAGAGCTATCTTGGCAGCTTCGACCCGCGCATCGTCGGCCTGACCGGCGACCGCGCCGCGATCGACGCCACGATCAAGGCCTATCGTGCCTACTCCAAGAAGGTGCCGCTCAAGGAAGGCGATTACACAATGGATCACACCGCGCTCGTCTATCTCATGGACAAGAAGGGCGGTTTCGTCGGCGCCTTCAATATCGAGCGGCCGCCGGCGGAAGCGGCGGCGGAATGGCTCAGGCATCTGTGAGGCTGCGATAGCGCGCAATCCGCGCGCCTTTGGTTCGTCTTGCTCGCGCCCCGAGGGGATAGCACCGGCGCCCCCACGGACCACGGGTGAGGCCGAAGCGAGCAGGAAGCCGGCGGGCAAGCCGCGCGGGGCCTCTGCTCCGCTGAATCGACAGGAGCGGCGCGCTTTCCGCTCAGCTCTGGGGAATGAGCGTGACGCCCGAATTTGCAAAGGAGAGCCCGACCTCGCTGCCATAGGGCAGCAGATCGCGCCCACCCGGCTGGACGACGAAGAGCTCGCCGACCTCGGTCTCGATCATCAGATCAAGGTGGTTGCCGAGATAGGCGCATTTGCGGACGGTGCCGCGCAGACCCGGCCCGGAGGCAGGTCCCATCAACAGGCTTTCGGGCCGGATCGCCGCCCGGGCCGGCCCGGCCACGAGGCCACGCGCCGGCAATGTCACCTTTGCGGAGCCGATCATCACATCGGCGATGCCTTCGGACACCTCCGCGATCGTGACTGCGACCATGTTGGCATCGCCGATGAAGTCGGCGACGAAGGGGTTGGCCGGCTCCTCATAGAGTTCGCGGGGCGAGCCCTCCTGCGCGATCCGGGCATTCGACATCACGATGATGCGGTCGGAGACGGCGAGCGCCTCCTCCTGGTCATGGGTGACATAGGCAACCGTCAGATTGAGGCTCTGCTGCAGCTCGCGGATCTCCTCCCGCACCTTGCGGCGCAGCTTGGCGTCGAGATTCGACAATGGTTCGTCGAAGAGCAGCACCTGCGGCTCGAGCACCAGCGCGCGCGCCACGGCGACGCGTTGCTGCTGTCCGCCCGAGAGCTCGGACGGGTAGCGCTTCTCAAAACCCTTGAGGCCGACGAGGGCGAGCTTGGTCAGCGCCATGTCCTGCGCCTCGGCCTTCGGGAGCCCCTTCACCAGCGGCCCGTAGGCGGCATTCTCCAGCACGCTCATATGCGGAAACAGCGCATAGGACTGGAAGACCATGCTGACGTCACGGTCGGCAGCCGAGAGCCGCGTGACATCCTTGCCGCCGATCAGGACCTGGCCTTCGCTCGCGATCTCAAGTCCGGCGATCATGCGCAAGGTCGTGGTCTTGCCGCAGCCGGAGGGGCCGAGCAGGGTCACCAGCTTTCCCGGCTCGATCGTGAAGCTGATATTGTCGACGGCAGTCACCGCGCCATAGCGCATGCTGACATTGCGGAATTCGACTGAGGCAGGTCCCGCCTTGGCCATGAGAGGTGCTGCTCCTTACTTGACGGGCTGTGCGGCGGATGTGGCGAGCGGGATCGCGCTGCGCCGTCCGAGCTTGCGCTCGCCGACGCCGAGCTGGATCAGGGCGATACCAACGGCCATGACCACGATCAGCACCGAGGAATAGGCAATGGCGAGCCCGAACTCGCCGGCCTCGACGCGCCCGACGATATAGGCCGTCGCCAGGTTGTACTCGGCGGAGACCAGGAAGATCACCGCGCTGACCGAGGTGATGCTGCGCACGAAGCTATAGACCAACGCGGAGACGAGCGCAGGGCGCAGCAAGGGCAGCACCACGCGCCAGAGCGTGGTGAAGCTGCGTGCCCGCAAGGTGATCGAAGCCTCGTCCAGGCTCTTGTCGATCTGCGACAAGCCGGCGATGCCGGAACGGACGCCGACGGGCATGTTCCGGAAGACGAAGGCGATGATCAGGATCAGCCCGGTCCCAGTGATCTCGACCGGCGGCACGTTGAAGGCGAGGATATAGGCGACGCCGAGCACCGTGCCGGGGATGGCGAAGCTCAGCATGGTGGTGAATTCGAGCACGTGGCGGCCGCGGAACTGCTGCCGCATCAACAGATAGGCGGTGAGCAGGCCGAGCACCGCCGTCAGCGGGGCCGAGATCGCCGCGACCTTCAGCGTCGTGAACAGCGAATCCCACGCCGCACCCTCGAAGAATATTCCACGGCTGAAATCGATGGCGAAACCGGTGCGGTAATGCTCCAGCGTCGGCGTGTGGTCGCGGCCCATGGTCTTCACGAAACCACCCATCAGGATGATCACGTAGATCACGAAGGTCAGCGCCACCCAGGGCACGATCACCAGTGCGGAGACGAAGGTGACCGGCTTCGGCAGTTTTGCCGGCAGGCCGGAATCACCCTTGCCGGTGACGGTCGTATAGGATTTGCCGCCGAGCCAGCGCTGCTGGACCCAGAAGGCGCCGAGCGTGAAGACGAGGAGCACCATCGCGAGCACCGCCGCCTGCCCCTGATTATGAGCGGCGCCGACCACGGCGAAGAAGATCTTGGTCGACAGCACCTCGAAATTGCCGCCGAGCACCAGCGGATTGCCGAAATCGGCCATGCTCTCGACGAAGCCGAGCAGGAAGGCATTGGCGAGGCCGGGCTTGAGCAGCGGCCAGGTCACCGTTCGGAAGGTCGCCCAGCGCTTGGCGCCCAGCGTCTGCGAGGCCTCCTCCAGGCTGGGGCTGATGCCCTGCACGACCCCGATCAGGACGAGGAATGCGATCGGCGCGAAGGCCAGGACCTGCGCCAGCAGCACGCCGGGCAGCCCGTAGATCCAGCGCGAGCGCGGAATCGAAAACCAGTCATAGAGCAGCCCGGAGACCACGCCGGAGCGGCCGAAGAGCAAAATCAGCGCGAGACCGATGACGAAGGGCGGCGTGATGATCGGCAACACGGTGAGCGCGCGCATCACACGTTTGCCGGGCATGCGCGTCCGCAGCACGAGCAGCGCGCAGGCAAGCCCGAGCAGCGTCGTGATGACGCCGGTCAGCACGGCAAGGATCAGCGTGTTCCAGGCGACGCCGCAATTGGTGTTCGCGGTGACGCAGCCAAGTCCCCAGATCGAGGAATCGAACAGGCGCGCGACGAAGATGCCCGGCGCGAAGGCGCCGGCCTGATCGACAAGCGCGCTTTGCAGGATCGTCGCCACCGGGAAGAAGATGAAGAGCCCGATCAGCAGGACGATGATGCCGATCGAGCTGGTGGTGAAGATGTCGCCCCGGCAGAAGCCGCGATAGGCGAGCCCATGACAGAGCAGCAGCAGGAGCGAAAGCACCGTCAGGAAGGCGCCGAAGCCCATGCCGCCCTGAGCCGCGCCGTTGCCGCCGAGCAACGCTGCGAGCCAGGGGATACCCTGGCCCTGCAGCGTGATGGCAAAGCCCTGCGCGAAGAACAGGACCATGCCGGTCAGCCCCGCCCAGATCAGCGTCCTGCCGACCGCAGCACTCTCGCTGCGGCCGAGCAGCAGCGTCACGGCCAGCAGCGCCACGCCAACCGGCAGCAGCCAGGGGGCCGTTCCGGACAGGGCCAGCGCGAGCGCCGTGCCGACCTTGCCGAACGGATACCCCGCGAGCCAGCCGAACTGGCTGAGACTGACGCCGTCAGGCAGGTACCAGGGAATGACCGCATAGCCGAGCCAGCCGAGCAGCAGGACGAGCCGTGTCGCAGGACGCATCGCAGGGGATCTCTTCAGAGCGCTGGACGGAAAATTACTTCGGCAGCGCCTTGACCTCCTTGTCCCACTTCGTCAGCAGCCGCGTCCGCTCCGCGGACGAGCCGTATTTGACGAAGTCGTAGTCGATCATCTTCATCTCGGACATCTTCGGCGCCTGCGGAGGCACCGTCGAGTTCTTGTTGGAGGGGACCTGATAGGACTTGGCGGGAGCCGCCAGCGCCTGAGCCGCCGGGGTCAGCGCCCAGTCATAGAACTTCTTGGCGTTGTCGAGATTGCGCGCGCCCTTGATGATCGACATCGAGCCGATTTCGTAGCCGGTGCCCTCGCAAGGCGCGACCGCCTTGATCGGATCTCCCTGGACCGCGAAGACGACCGCGTCGTGGATGAAGACGATGCCGACGGCGGTTTCGCCGAGGCTCGCGGCCTTGGCGGGGGCGGCGCCCGACTTGGTGTACTGGCTGACGTTCTTGTGCAGCTTCTTGAGATAGTCGAAGCCCTTCTCCTCGCCCATCAGCTGGACCACGGTCGCAAGCAGGTTATAGGCCGTTCCCGAGGAGTTCGGATCGGCGACCTGGACGTCGTCCTTGAGCTTCGGATCAAGCAGGTCAGCCCAGCATTTCGGCTCGTTCAGGCCCTTCTGCTTGATCTGCTGGGTGTTGAAGCCGAAGCCGAGAGCGCCGGCGTAAATGCCGACGGAGCGCTTCTGAGCCGCCTTCCACTGCGACAGCGCCCAGTCGTGAAGGTCCTTGTTGACCGGCGATTCATATTCGAGGGTCAGCCCTTCCTCGGCAGCCTGGAGATGGGGGTCACCCGTGCCACCCCACCAGATATCGCCGCGCGGATTGGCCGATTCCGCCTTGAGCTGGGCATAGATCTCGCCCGCCGATTTGCGGGTCATCGCGACCTTGATCCCCGTATCGCGCTCGAACGCGGTCGACATGGCGCGGCACCATTCCTCCTGGACGCCGCAATACATGACGAGTGCACCCTGGGCCTGTGCGGGGGCCGCCGCAAAAGCAGCCCCGCTGGCCAGCGCTGCCAGGACCCCGGTCCGGAGCCATTGAAATCCCTGCATGTCATCCTCCCGTTACGTGTCGTTCTTGGTCTTGTTATTGGCTTGATAGTGACGTGTTGCCGGCAAAGATCAATCGTTCGCCTGCCGGCTCCCGATCTGCGTGACCTGTTCGAGTTCGCGGCGAAGCCCCGGCGTGCAGCACAGGATCGGGTTGCCTTTGGCAATACCGTCCCCGCTGAAGAAATCGCTGACATAGGCGCCGGCTTCGGCTGCGATCACGACACCGGCCGCAACATCCCATGCGTTGATGTGGAGTTCGGCATAGGCCTCCGTCCGGCCATTCGCGACATGGGCCAGGCCGAGCGCGCCGGAGCCACCGCGCTTCACCGAGGCGCCTGCGGCGTAGCCACGCCCGATCATCGCGACATAGCGTTCGGCCGGGATGCGCGTCGACCAGCCCAGTTCGACATAGGCGCGCTTGATATCGGTCTGCCCCGACACCTTGATCGCCTCGCCATTCAGGGTCGCGCCTTGCCCCTTGCGTCCGACATAGATCTCGCCCAGCGCCGGCGCAGAGAGAATGCCGATTTCGGGAACGCCGTTCAGCAGAAAACCGATCGAGATGCACCAGTTGCGGTCGCCGCGGGCGAAATTCGAGGTGCCGTCGATCGGGTCGATGATCCAGACCGCGTCCGAGGCTTCGCCGCCACCCTCTTCGCCGATGATCGCATCCTGCGGGAACATCACGGCAAGGCGCTGCCGCAGGAAATCCTCGACAGCACCATCGGCGACGGTGAGCCAGTCCTGGGCGCCCTTCATGGTGACGCCAAGGCTTTCGCTCTTGTTGAAATAGTCGAGCGCCATGAAGCCGGCCTGCTGGACGAGGCCCAGCACGGCATATTGGCGCAGATCGAGTTCAGCGGGCGTCATGTTCAGATCGCCCCGAGATCGACAGCGACCGGCTTGCCGCTGCGAGCGGATTCGGTCGCCGCATCGGCCAGGATCTGTGCCTTCAGGCCATCTTCTCCGGAGGGCAGGGGCGCCGTCTTGCCCTTCAGGGCGGCGACGAAGGCATCGAGTTCGGCGCGATAGGCGGCGGCATAACGCTCGAGGAAGAAATTCTGCACCGGGTCAGCCCGGAAGCCGGCGCCGGTTGCGATCTCGACCGTGGTCTCGTGGATATTGCCGGCCCGCAGCATGCCCTTCGAGCCATGGACTTCGATGCGTTGGTCGTAGCCATAGCTGGCGCGGCGCGAATTCGAGATCTGCGCGATCTTGCCTGACGCCGTGCGCATCAGAACCGCAGCCGTATCGACATCGCCGGCCTGCCCGATCGCCGGATCGACCAGCGCCGAACCGAGCGCGAAGACCTCGACGGGCTCTTCGGCGAGGAGGAAGCGGGCCATGTCGAAATCATGGATCATCATGTCGCGGAACAGGCCGCCCGAGCGCTTGACATAGTCGACCGGCGGCGGCGAGGGGTCGCGCGAGATCACGCTGACGATCTCGATCGCGCCCGCCTCTCCGGCCCGCAGGCGGTTCTGGAGCGCAGCGAAACTCGGGTCGAAGCGCCGGTTGAAGCCGATCATCAGCGGCCTGCCGGTCTTGGCGACGGTCTTGAGGCATGCCCTGATGCGCTCGGCGTCGAGATCGACCGGCTTTTCGCAGAACACCGCCTTGCCGGAGGCGACGGCGGCCTCGATCAGATCGGCATGGGTGTCGGTCGGCGTGCAGATCAGGACCGCATCGAGCGTCGTGTCGGCGAGAATCGCGTCGAGACTGGCAACTGTCGCGCCGGTCTCGGCTGCCAGCGAGGCCGCCGCATCCGCAAAGGCGTCCGCAACCGAAACCAGCGTCGCGTCCTTGCGCGCCGCAAGGTTCAACCCATGAATGCGTCCGATCCGGCCCGCACCCAGCAATCCCATGCGCATCGTCATATGTCCTGTCGTCAAGGCTGTGGCTGCGGCAGGGTTACTGCCGCGCTCCAAGAATCGTCTGGTCGAAATCGATGTTCGAGCCAGTCATCAGACCAGATTCGGCCGAGGCCAGATAGGCGACGGCGCGGGCGACCTCTTGCGGGTCGAGCAGGCGGCCGAAGGGCTGGCTCGCGGCAGCCTGATCGAGCCAGCCATCCTGCGCGTCATGGCGCAACCGCATGATCGCGTCTTCGCCCGGCGTCGCCATCCAGCCGATATTCAGTCCATTGACCCGGATACGGTGCGGCAGGAGCCCGAAGGCGGCGTTGCGGGTCAGCGTCGCCAGCGCCCCCTTGGAGACGCTGTAGGCGCTCAGGAATGGCTGGCCGCCATGCGCTGACATCGACTGGATGTTGACGATGGCGCCCGCGATCCCGAGCCGGCACATCAGCTCGGCGGCGCCCTGGATCAGAAAGAACGGCGCACGCAGATTGACCGCCATGATGCGCTCATAGAGCTCGGGCGTCGTCTCCAGGATGGAGCCGCGCTCCGTGTCGCCGGCGGCGTTCACCAGGATGTCGAGACGACCGAACGCCGCCTCGGCGGCCGGAACGATTGACTTGACCTGATCGAGATCGGAAAGATCGGCGGCGTGGAAACGAACATCGCAGCCAGCATTGCGAAGATCGCGGGCAACGGCCTCGCCGCGCTCGCGATTGCGGCCGGTCAGCAGCAGGGAAGCAATCCCGCGCGCCTGGAACTCGCGGGCGACGGCTTCGCCAAGCCCCTGGCTGCCTCCGGTCACGATGGCGGCCTTGCCGGTCAGATCCCGACCGAATTCGTTCTTCCCTGACACCTGACGCCACGCTCCCCAGCGAAATTTTGATATGAATGGATTGTCTTTGTCTGATTTTGGAATAAACATTCCGCCGATCAGCGCTTGAAGTCAAGGCGCTTTAACGGAACCGGCATGTCATCAGGATCACAGCCTCAGCCCACGGACAGGCCGGAATTCGACCGTTTCGTCGCTTTGCTGCGGGAACGGCGGCCATCCCTGCCGAAGCGACTGAAGCAAGTCGCGGATCATGCGCTTGCCCATCTCGACGACATGGCCTTCGGCTCCACCGCGCAGATCGCGGAAAAGGCCGGCGTGCAGGCCTCGACGCTGGTGCGTTTCGCACAGGCGCTCGACTATTCCGGCTTTAGCGAACTCCAGGAGGTGTTTCGCTCGCGACTGCGCCGGCATGCCGCCGATCACCGCGCGCGCCTGGCAGCCCTGCGAACGGCAGGAACAGGCTCGGGGGGCGGCGCAGCCCTGCTCGACGGCTTCATTCAGGCGAGCGAAGCGTCGCTTGCCCAGCTCAGGGCGGCTGTCAGGCCCGACCAGCTGGAAGAGGCGGCTGCCTTGCTGGCCAGGGCGCAAACCATCGTCCTCGTCGGCGTGCGACGCATGTTCCCGGTGGTGTCCTACCTCGCCTATGCCTTCGGCAAGCTCGGCATCAGGGCGGTGCTGGTCGACCATGTCGGCGGCCTCGGCCAGGAGCAGGCCGCCTTGGCCGGCCCAGCCGACGCCATTCTGGCGATCAGTTGCGCGCCCTACACCACTGCCACGGTCGAGATCGCTGCCGCCGCCCATCAGCGCGGCATCCCGGTGTTGGCCCTGACCGACAGCCCGCTCAGCCCGCTCGCCGAAAACTGTGATCTCTGGCTCGATGTCGCGGAGGCGGATTTCGGCGCATTCCGCTCGATGGCGGCCAGCTTCACCCTGGCGATGGCGCTCGCGGTCGCTACTGCCGAACACGCCGGCGTCAGCGCCGATCCCGATCTCGCAGGTTAGTGCGGAAGGCCGAAGCTCCATGCCCGTCGCCCCTCAGCTCGACGTCATCACGATTGGCCGCTCCTCGGTCGATCTCTACGGCCAGCAAATCGGCGGCCGGCTTGAAGACATGGGCAGCTTCCTCAAGGCGGTCGGTGGCTGCCCGACCAATATCGCAATCGGCACCGCCCGCCTGGGCCTCAAATCGGCCGTGATCACCCGTGTCGGCGACGAGCAGATGGGCCGCTTCATCCGCGAACAGCTGGAGCGGGAGGGCGTCGAGACGAGCGGCGTGATCACCGACCCCAAGCGGCTGACCGCACTCGTCATCCTCGGCGTCCGCGACGAGAAGACCTTCCCGCTGATCTTCTACCGCACCGACTGTGCCGACGCCGCATTGCAGGAAAGCGAGATCGACGAGGCCTTCATTTCCTCCGCCAGGGCGATCGTCGTCACCGGCACGCATTTCGCCATTCCCAACGCCGCCGCGGCTCAGAAGAAGGCGATCGCGCTCGCCCGCAAGCATGGCCGCAAGGTCGTGTTCGATGTCGACTATCGGCCCAATCTCTGGGGACTTGCCGGGCACCAGGCCGGTGAGGAGCGCTATATCCGCTCCGAGACGGTGACCGAGCATCTCCAGGCGATCCTGCCCGATTGCGACCTGATCGTCGGCACGGAGGAAGAGCTCCACGCCGCCGGCGGCTCGGAGGATACGCTTCAGGCCATCCGCACGATCCGGTCCCTGAGCGCCGCGACGATCGTTTGCAAGCGCGGGCCGATGGGCTGCGTGGTATTTCCCGGCGCGATCCCCGCCTCGCTCGAAGACGGAATCAAGGGCCCCGGCTTTCCGGTCGAGGTCTACAACGTGCTCGGCGCCGGCGACGCCTTCATGTCCGGCTTCCTGCGCGGCTGGCTGCGCGACGAGCCGCTTGCGACCTGCTGCGCCTTTGCCAATGCCTGCGGCGCCTTCGCCGTCTCCAGGCTGCTGTGCTCGCCGGAAAGCCCGACCTTCCCCGAGCTGCAATATTTCCTTGCTCATGGTTCGCCGCACCGGGCGCTGCGCCGGGACGCCGAGATCAACCATGTGCATTGGGCGACGACGCGCCTGCCGCAGCCCGCGGGCGTGATGGCGCTCGCCATCGATCATCGGGCGCAGCTCGAGGAGATGGCCGACGCGGCAGGCGTGCCGCAGGAGCGGATCACCCATTTCAAGACGCTTGCGGTGAAGGCGGCCGCCCGGGTCGCCGAAGGACGCCCTGGCTTTGGCATGCTGGTCGACGGCATCCATGGCCGCGAAGCCCTGTTCCGGGCGGAGGATCACGGCTTCTGGATCGCCCGCCCCCTCGAACTCCCCGGCTCGCGCCCACTCGCGCTGGAGACCGACGCGACAGGGTCTCTCGGCGCCACCCTGGCCGAGTGGCCGGTCAGCCATGTCGCCAAATGCCTGTGCTTCTACCATCCGGATGACCCCGAGGCTCTCAGGAGTGCGCAGGAGCAGGTACTGAAGCGCGTCGCCCTCGCCTGTCGACAGGTCGGGCGGGAATTGCTGGTCGAGATCATTGCCTCGAAGCACGGACCGGTTGCTGACGACACGGTTGCTCGGGTGATGACGCGACTCTACGCCATCGGCATCAAGCCCGACTGGTGGAAGCTCGAGGGCCAGCCCTCCCCGGCTGCATGGCGCGAGATCGATGCGGTCATCGCGGGCCATGACCCCTATTGCCGCGGCGTGTTGCTGCTCGGGCTCGACGCGCCGGAAGAGACGGTCGCGCAGGCCTTCCGGGCAGCGCAGGGCTCGGCATCGGTCAAGGGATTCGCCGTCGGCCGCACGATTTTCGGTGAAGCGGCGCGCGGCTGGCTTGCCGGCGGACTCGACGATGAGGCCGCAACGACGATGATGGCAGAACGCTTCGCCAGGCTGGTCGCAGCCTGGCAGGAACGCTGAGGAACTCCCAATGGGTACGATCCGCCTCACCATGGCGCAGGCGCTGACACGCGCCATGCAGGCACAGAAGACGGTGATCGACGGCAAGACCGTGCCGATCTTCGCGGGCGTCTGGGCCATCTTCGGGCACGGTAATGTCGCCGGGCTCGGAGAGGCGCTGCATGCCGCTCGCGACACGCTGCCGACCTATCGCGCCCATAACGAGCAGGCCATGGCGCATGCTGCTATCGCCTTCGCCAAAGCTTCGCGCCGGCGCCAGATGATGGCGGTGACGAGCTCGATCGGACCCGGTGCCACCAACATGGTCACGGCCGCCGCCGTCGCGCATGTCAACCGCCTGCCGCTGCTGCTGTTGCCGGGCGATGTCTTTGCCGGGCGCCTGCCGGACCCGGTGCTGCAGCAGATCGAGGATTTCGGCGACGGCACGGTCTCCGCCAATGACTGCTTTCGCCCGGTCTCGCGCTATTTCGACCGGCTGACACGGCCGGAGCAGCTGATGCCGGCCTTCGAGCGGGCCATGGCCGTCCTGACCGATCCGGCCGAATGCGGGCCGGTGACGCTGGCGCTCTGCCAGGACGTGCAGGCCGAAGCCTATGACTATCCCGAGAGTTTCTTTGCCGAGCGGCTCTGGACGCCACGCCGCCCACGCCCGGACGAGCAGGAGCTGGTCGAGGCCGTCAGACTGCTCAAGGCGGCGAAGAAACCACTCGTCATTGCCGGCGGCGGCGTACTCTATAGCGAGGCCGAAGCCGCGCTCGCCGAATTCTGCGAGGCGCACGGCATTCCCGCCGCTGAGACGCAGGCCGGCAAGAGCAGCCTCGGGGCAACCCACAGGCTCAATCTCGGCGCCATCGGCGTCACCGGCACGGCCGCCGCCAATGCGCTGGCGCGCGAGGCCGATCTGGTCCTGGCCGTCGGCACGAGGCTGCAGGATTTCACCACCGGCTCCTGGGCACTCTTCGCCAACCCGGCCTGCCGGATCGTCGGGCTGAACACGCAGGCCTTCGATGCCGGCAAGCACCGCGCGCTTCCGCTGGTCTGCGATGCCCTGGCCGGCCTCTCCGAGCTGGCTACCGCACTGGCGGGACATCGCGCTCCGGCGGCATGGACGGAGCGGGCGGAATCCGAGGGCAAGACCTGGCTTGGCCTCGCCGCGCGCTACACCGATCCCGGCAACCAGCCCCTGCCGAGCGATGCGCAGGTGATCGGCGCCGTGCAGCGCTGGAGCGAGCCGTCCGATGTCGTGCTCTGCGCCGCCGGCGGACTGCCCGGCGAGTTGCACAAGCTCTGGCAGGCCGGCGCGCCCGGCGGCTACCACATGGAATACGGCTATTCCTGCATGGGCTACGAAATCGCCGGCGGGCTCGGCGTCAAGATGGCCGATCCGAGCCGCGAGGTCGTCGTCATGGTCGGCGACGGCTCCTATCTGATGATGAACTCCGAGATCGCAACCTCGGTGATGCTCGGCCTGAAGCTGACGATCGTCCTGCTCGATAATCGCGGCTACGGTTGCATCAACCGGCTACAGAATGCGACGGGCGGCGCCTCCTTCAACAACCTGCTGCGCGACACCCGCCACGAGACGCTGCCCGCAATCGATTTTGCCGCGCATGCCGCTTCACTCGGTGCCGTCGCCGCGAAGGTCGGCAGCCTCGCCGAACTGGACGAAGCGCTGCGTGCAGCCCGCGCGCATGCGTGCACCACCGTCGTGGTGATCGATACCGACCCGCTCGCCTCGACCGATGCCGGCGGCCACTGGTGGGATGTCGCGGTGCCGGCAACCTCCGCGCGCGCCGAAGTCCGGCAGGCGCGTGAGCGTTATGAGACCGCGCTGAAGTCACGCCCCTGATCCCGAAGGACACTTATCCATGCCCATCCGAATTGGTGCCAACCCGATTGGCTGGTCGAATGACGATCTCCAGGAGATCGGCGGCGCGACATCGCTCGAAACCTGCCTCGCCGAGGCGCGTGAAGCCGGCTTCACCGGCATGGAGCTTGGTCACAAGTTCCCACGGCAGCCGGCAGCCCTGAAGGCGGCTCTCGCCCCCTTCGGCATGGACTGCATCTCGGGCTGGTATTCAGCTGAACTGCTTCAGCGCGACGCCGACGAGGAGATGCGCCATCTGCGGCCGCATCTCGATCTGCTCAAGGCCATGGGCTCGACCGTGCTGGTCTTCGCCGAGACCTCGAATGCGATCCATGGCGACCGCTCGAAGCCGCTCTCGCAGCGCCCCGTGATGAGCGCGCAGGACTGGGCCGAGTTCGGCCGCCGGATCACGCAGGTTGCCGAGCGCACGCTGAGCGAAGGCGTCCGGCTGGTCTATCATCACCACATGGGCACGATCGTGCAGAGCGAAGCCGATATCGACGCCTTCATGGCGGCGACGGGCCCTGCCGTGCATCTCCTGCTCGACACCGGCCATGCCACCTGGGGTGGCTCGGACCCAGCCGCGCTCGCCGCGCGCTATCGCGAGCGGATCAGCCATGTCCACGCCAAGGACGTGCGCGCGCATGTCATGGCGCAGGCCGCGGCGGAAGGCTGGAGCTTCCTTGATGCCGTGCTCGGCAAGGGCAGCGATCTCGGCATCTATACCGTGCCGGGCGACGGGATGGTCGATTACCCCGCCGTGTTCCGCGCATTGCCGGGCTATTCCGGCTGGGTCGTGGTCGAAGCCGAGCAGGATCCGGAAAAGGCCCATCCGCTGACCTATGCGAAGAAGGGCGTCGCCCATCTCAAGCACAGCCTGAAGGAGGCCGGGCTCGTCTGAGGCCCGGATGCGCCATGTCGAAGCTGCTCGTCAAACCATCCGCCCCAGATCAGGACGGCCGCATCCATCATGTCACCCCGGAATCGGCCGGCTGGGGCCATGTCGGCTTCGAAGTCTACCGGCTCGCCGACGGCCAAGTGCTTGACCGGGAGACCGGAGACCGGGAGGTCTGCGTCGTCCTGCTGTCCGGAAAGGCCGCAGCCATGGCCGGGGGCACCGATTTCGGCATCATTGGCGGTCGGTCCTCCCCGTTCGAACCCGACCCCTGGTCGCTCTATGTACCGGCCGGATTGTGCTTTGCCGCGACGGCGCAGGGCCCCTGCGAGCTGGCGATCTGCTCGGCGCCGGGAAAACCGGGTTCAAAACCCCGGGTGATCGCGCCAGGGGATGTCGGCTGCATGACGCGCGGCAGCGGTACGAACACCCGCCATGTCCGCAATATCCTGCCGGAGACCGAGCCCGCCGAAGGGCTGCTCGTCGTCGAGGTGATCACCCCGTCAGGCAACTGGTCGAGCTATCCGCCGCACAAGCACGACCAGGACAGGCTGCCGCAGGAATCGCTGCTGGAGGAGACCTATTACCACCGGCTCTCGCCGCCCCAGGGCTTTGCGCTGCAGCGCGTCTATACCGACGACCGTTCGCTCGATGAGACGCTCTGCGCCGAGGACGGCGATGTCGTGCTGGTGCCAAGGGGCTATCATCCGGTCGCAGCACCGCACGGCTACGAGCTCTATTATCTCAACGTGATGGCGGGTCCGAAGCGGGTTTGGAAGTTCGCCAACGATCCGGCCCATGAGTGGATCGTCAAGCCCTGAACGGTCAGGCGCGGCGGGTCGCGCGAGTGCAATCCGCCGCTTTGCGATGCCCCGGCGCTCAGCGGCGTTTCCGGATTTCCCGCAAGCGTTCGATATCGGCGCAGAGACGCTCGGCGATCTCCGGGGGATATCCACGCAGCACCCGGCCCCGTTCCAGCGAGGGTAGCCACAGCAGATAATCGACATCCCGCTCGTGGCACCATTCCGGCGAAGAAATCGCGACCATCTGCCCGGCCAGATCAGACCAGATCATGCGTTCCCCGCCGCCATTATCCTTGGTCATGCCCAGCCCCCCGCTGGATATTCAGAACAGCGTTACCTGATGTTTGTTCCAATCACCTAGTATTTTGGCCATTCTAATTCTTGCGTTGCTCCTCTCTCAGAGAGTCTGACGTGATATTTCTCAATAATACTTGATATTCCGAAACCCTGAATTCCGCGACCGGCCCCATCGGCAATCACAGATCCGCCGCAAGTCGGGACCCTTCCAAAATATACGACCCAAAGACCCCGAGAACGATTTTCACAGTACAAATAAATCATAACATCGGTAAAATACCAGAGGATCATCTGACTGGATCGCTGAAGATGGCTTGGGGTCTCTTTTCAGATACTCCCGCCCTTCGGCGGAAGCTACGGGCCAACACGACTTGCACTCGCCTGAGAGGGTCGTCGCGCGCGGCCGCCGACATTACGCCATGGCCGGCATGACCCTTGGCCAGTCCAGCATCTCCCTTGCGTAACGATCTCGTGAGGAAGACCATCACCAGGCGATCGCGAGCGCCCTTGCGTCCCGCGTCACGTTGAAATATCCTCACTTGTAGATTTTATAACTATCACCCGAGCAATGCCCCGATCCGAGCGATCCACTTCCCCCAGCCCGGCTCCGCGCCCTCGCGGTCGGCGGCTCAAGGACCAGATGTCGGGCCGCGAGGCTTTGCTTCTCGCTGCGACGAGCGCCTTTGCGCGTCATGGCTATGACAGCGTCGATCTGCGCAGCCTGGCCGCGGCCGCCAAGGTCGACCCCGGGCTGGTGCGTGTGCATTTTGGCGGCAAGGAGGGGCTCTGGCTCGCGAGCATCGACCATGTCGCCTCGTATACGACGCAGCTGCACGCCGAGATCCGACGCCTGACGGCCGAGACACGCCCGCTCAGGGACCGAGTGACCGATGCCATCCGCCTGACGGTGCTTTTCCATTTCAGCCACCCGGAACTCGGCCTCTTCATCGCGCAGCAGGCGAGGGAGAGCGGGGCGCGACTGGCCGCATTGAAGGAACTCCTGCTTCGTCCCGCGCTCGATGCCTTCTTACCGCTTCTCGATCAGGCGGTTCGCGAAGGTGTCACGCATGCGAGCGACCCCTTCATCGCCTTCTCGATTCTCGCCGGCGCATTCTTCTGGCCCTCGACCGCGCCCGACCTCGTTCAATCCCTGTCCGCGAGCCCGATGGATCGCGGACAGTTTCAGGAGCATTTCCTTGAGAATCTCGTCGCCGTATTCCTGTCCAAGCCTGACTAGAGGGAGGACACCCCTGCCTCATGCCCCCGCAAAGACGATGAAGGCTGCCCGCGCTTCCGGTGGGCAATGCTCGTGGTTGGATACGGGCCTTGCTCATGGAAGACTGCGCGATGCCCCGACGGCGACCGCGCCGCGACCTGCACCACTGGAAGGATGCGACGGATGACCACCTACACGCCGCGGCGCCGTTTCGCGCTCTTCAGCCTTGCCTTCATCTGGCCGCTGCTTGGCGCAGCAACCCTGGCCCAGGCGCAGGGGGCCGCGCCCCCGCCTCAAGTGACCGTGGTCGAGGTCAAGGCCGGCAAGGTGCCGCTGACATTCGAGTATGCCGCACGCGTCGAGGCCTCGCGGGAGGTTCAGGTCCGGGCCCAGGTTGGTGGGATTCTGCTGAAGCGGAACTTCGTCGAGGGCGCCGAGGTCAAGGCTGGCGACATCCTCTTCGAAATCGACCCGAGGCGCTACGAAGCGGACGTCGCCAAGGCCAAGGCACAGCTCCAGCAGGCGGAGGCACAGCTCGCCCAGGCGACGCGTGATGCCGAGCGCTATACGCGGCTGGCCCTGACCGGCTCCGGCACGGAAAAGGCGCGCGATGACGCCCTCTCCGCCAAGGAACTCGCAACGGCTTCGGTCGCCGTCGCTCACGCCGACCTGAACGTCGCGGAACTCAATCTCGGCTACACCAATGTGAGGGCGCCGATCAGTGGGGTCACGAGCCGCGAGGAGTTGCCCGAGGGCAGCCTGATCGGCACCACGGGTGACAGCAGCCTGCTCACCAAGATCACCCAGCTCGACCCTGTCTACGTCATCTTCAACTCCAGCGAGAGCGAAGTGGCCGAGGTCAGGGCCCTGCTCGAGGCACAGGGCATCTGGGAGCGTGCCGGGGAGGTCCTCTCGGTCAAGCTCACCTACGGCGATGGCCGCGTCTATGCGCAGCCCGGCGTCATCGATTTCGCCTCCTCCGGCCTTGATCCGGAAACCGGGACGCTGCGGCTGCGTGCCGTTGTCCCCAATCCCGAGCATCGCCTGCTGCCCGGCCAGTTCCTGCGCGCGATCGTGATGGGGGTCGTGCTCAACGACGCCATCGTCGTTCCGCAGGCGGCCGTCTCGCAGGGACCGCGCGGACAGTTCGTCTACACGGTCGACAGCCAGGGGAAGGCCGAAGCCCGCCCCGTCGTACTCGGACGTCAGGTCGCCGACGGCTGGATCGTCACCTCGGGCCTCAAGCCCGGCGACAAGCTGATCACGGAGGGGATCATCAAGGTTCGTCCCGGCGCGCCGGTCAGTATTGCCGCCGCGGCGCCCGGAGCTGCCAAGCCATGAATCGCTTCTTCATCGACAGGCCCGTCTTAGCCGCCGTTATCTCGATCGTCATCGTGCTTGCCGGCCTCGTCGCGATCCGGGCGCTTCCGATCGCGCAATATCCCGAGCTGACGCCGCCGCAGATCGTCGTCAGCGCCACCTATCCCGGCGCCAGCGCCGAGACGATCGCGCAGACGGTGGCAGCGCCGCTCGAGCAGCAGATCAACGGCGTCGAGGGCATGCTCTACATGCAGTCCTCGAACTCCAGCAGCGGCCAGATGTCGCTGACGGTGACATTCGCTCAGGGCACCGATCCCGATCAGGCCACGATCAACGTCAATAATCGCGTCCAGCGCGCGACGCCGACCTTGCCGCAAGAGGTCACCCGGCTCGGCGTGACGGTCAGCCAGCGCTCGACCTCCATCCTCGGCCTCGTGGCGATGTATTCGGAGAACGACCGCTTCGACACGACCTATGTCGGCAACTATGCCCTGCTGAACGTCATTGACGATCTGAAGCGCATTCCTGGCGTCGGTGACGCGGCATTGCTCGGCCAACGCGACTACTCGATGCGGATCTGGCTGAGCCCCGACAAGCTCGCCCGCTACGGCCTGACGACCACCGATGTCGCGGCAGCCATTCGCGAACAGAATGCCCAGTTTGCAGCCGGCCGCTTCGGCGATGAGCCGAACGACCCATCGACCCCCTTCACCTATTCCGCCACGACCCAGGGGCGTCTCCCGGATGCCGAGGCGTTCGGCAACATCATCCTGCGCTCCGACATCAACGCGGCGACGCTCAGGCTCAGGGATGTGGCGCGGGTCGAGCTCGGCTCGGCCAGCTATACCGTCGACAGCAAGCTCAACGGCAAGCCTGCGGTGCCCCTTGCGGTCTATCTTCAGACGGGAGCGAACGCGCTCTCGACCATGGAGGCGCTCAAGAGCCGCATGGACGAGCTGAAGCAGTCCTTCCCGGAGGGCATGGCCTACAGCATTCCCTACGACACGACGAAGTTCATCCAGGTCTCGATCGAGGAGGTGGTCAAGACCTTCGTCGAGGCCATCGTCCTGGTCATCCTCGTCGTCTTCCTCTTCCTGCAGAACTTCCGGGCCACGCTCATCCCGGTCATCGCGGTGCCGATCTCGATCATCGGCACCTTTGCCGGCATGTACATGTTCGGCTTCTCGATCAACCTGCTCACCCTGTTCGGCCTCGTCCTCGCCATCGGCATCGTCGTCGACGACGCGATCGTGGTTCTGGAGAATGTCGAGCGCATCATGGCGACCGAGCACCTGTCGCCGCGAGAGGCTTCGATCAAGGCGATGAGCGAAGTCACCGGGCCGGTCATCGCGATCGTCCTGGTGCTGTGCGCGGTCTTCATCCCCGTGTCGTTCATGGGCGGGTTGGCCGGCGCGATGTACAAGCAGTTCGCGGTCACGATCGCACTGTCGGTCACGATCTCGGGCATCGTCGCGCTGACCCTGACTCCGGCTTTGTGCGCGCTGATCCTGAAACCGGGCCATCAGGAGCCGGCATTGCCGTTCCGGCTGTTCAACCGCTTCTTCGACAAGCTGACGAACGGCTACGTCTCCGGCGTCGGCTTCCTGGTCAAACGCTTCGCCATCGGCCTTGTGCTCTTCGCCGTGCTCATCGCCGGCACCGGCATCCTGTTCCGGACCATTCCGGGCTCGCTGGTTCCAGACGAAGACCAGGGCGTGCTGCTCGGGGTGGCCATCCTGCCTCCGGCCGCCTCGCTGAACCGCACCGTGGCGGTGATGGATGAGGCTGCGACCAATATCGGCAAGCACCCGGCTGTCGAAAACGTCTTCGCCATTTCGGGGTTCGACCTTCTCTCCGGAAGCGAGCGGACCAGCGCCGCCACGACCTTCGTGACGCTGAAGGACTGGAGCGAGCGCCGAACCCCGGACCTCGATGCGCGCAACCTGGTCAAGACGTTCACCGGCATGAATATCGGGATCAAGGACGCCATGGTCCTGTTCTTCAATCCGCCGCCGATCAGCGGGTTGAGCACCACGGGCGGGTTCGAACTCTATGTGCAGGATCGCACCGGAGGCGGCGTCCAGTCGCTCTCCGCCGCCACCGCACAACTGGTCGAAGCCGCCTCGAAACGTCCCGAGCTGGCCGGCGTGCGCACGACCTTCGACACCGGCGTTCCGCAGTACCGGCTCGACCTGGACCGCGACATGGCCAAGGCGCTCGGCGTGCCGATCAGCTCCGTCTTCGAGACGATGCAAAGCACGTTCGGCAGCCTCTACGTCAATGACTTCACGCTCTATGGGCGCAACTACCGCGTCAACCTGCAGTCGGAGGCCGCTTTCCGTCAGGCACCGAAGGATCTCAAGCAGGTTTTCGTGCGCTCGAGCAACAACAAGATGGTGCCGCTCGATACGCTGGTGAAAGCCGTGCGCGTCGCCGGCCCCGACCAGTTCGAGCGCTTCAACGCCTTTGCCGCGGCCAAGGTGATGGGCAATCCGGCGCCCGGATACACATCGGGCGCGGCGATCGCTGCGATGCAGGAGGTGGCGCGCGAGTTGCCGCAGGGCTTCCAGATCGCCTGGACGGGCTCGGCCTATCAAGAGCTCGCCACCAGCGGGACCGGCTCGCAGGCCATGATCTTCGGCATCATCATGGTGTTCCTGATCCTCGCCGCGCAGTACGAGAAATGGACCCTGCCGCTGGCGGTCATTCTCGCGGTTCCATTCGCGCTGTTCGGGGCGCTGCTCGCGGTCTGGCTCCGCGGCCTGACCAACGACGTCTACTTCCAGATCGGCCTTGTCACGCTGATCGGTCTGGCCGCCAAGAATGCCATCCTGATCGTCGAATTCGCCGTTCTGGTGCGGCAGGAGGGCATGAGTGCCGCCGAGGCCGCGCTCGAAGCAGCGCGGCTGCGCTTCCGGCCGATCGTGATGACCTCGCTCGCCTTCATTCTCGGCGTCGTTCCGCTCGCGATCAGCAGCGGAGCGGGCTCCGCGAGCCGGCACTCGATCGGCACGGGCGTGATCGGCGGCATGTTGGCGGCGACCTTCATCGCCACCTTCTTCATCCCGATGTTCTACCGGCTCATCGACTGGCGCGACCCTCGCCCGGCCAAGGATGCAGGGTCGGCGGCGAAAGTCGGGGTGACGGCGGAGAAGGCGGGAAGCTCGATCTGAACCTCGGACCGGTCTCGTATCCACCTCGCTCACGTGGCGCGCGGCCGGGATGATCGCGCGCGACAAATCGGGTGTCGGGCACTAGGCTCGACGCCGCAACCAGCACGATGTGATGGGACACACCATGAGCGAATTCAGAATTGCCGTCGTGATCGGCAGCCTTCGTCGCGATTCCTTCAATCGCAAGCTTGCCACGGCCATCGCCAAACTCGCCCCGCCCGAATTCAGGTTTCATCAGGTCGCGATCGGCGATCTGCCGCTCTACAATCAGGATGACGACGCGAACCAGGCCCCGGTCGTGAAGCGACTGAAGGCTGAAATCACCGGCTCCCAGGGCGTCATCTTCGTCACTGCCGAGTATAACCGCTCCATCCCCGGCGTGCTGAAGAACGCGATCGATCAAGCCTCGCGGCCCTATGGGCAGAGTGCCTGGGTCGGCAAGCCGGCCGGTGTTCTCGGCGTGTCGGTCGGCGCTATCGGAACAGCGATTGCGCAGCAGCATCTGCGCAATGTCCTCGCCTATCTCGACATGCCGACGCTCGGACAGCCGGAAGTCTTCATCCAGGCCAAGGATGGGTTGTTCACCGAGAGCGGCGAGATCGGTGATTCCAGCCGGGCTTTCCTGCAAGGCTGGATGGATGCCTATGTCGCCTGGGTGAAGAAGCACTCAGCCTGAGGCGCCCTTTCTGGGAAAATCTAACGACGACATCCCGGCTCTGTGCCGTTGAAGCGGCCTGACCGGGATGAGCGCCGAGCTTGCGCCGGCCTCCTGCGCACGCCATTACGCCCCGGCGAGAAAGGCCTCCGCCTGCCGAAATGCCGCTGCGGCCTCCTTCACGGCGCGTGCGGCGTCGGCATTCGCGATTGTTCGCGCGGCCTCGTCGAACAATTCCGGCCTGGGCGATTCCGTCCTGAACCGCCCCAGAGCCGCGAGCCCCTGCGCAATCAGCCGCCGATCCTCGTCCCCGAGCCCTCCCTCAGACATCAACCGCTGCAGCGCCGTCGCCGCGATGCCGAGATTGAGCACGCCAAGCAGGCCATGCGTAGCGCCGCCATCGCCCTCTCCGGCTCGGGCGAGGTGCAGAGTGAGGCGCATGATCTGCCGGGTCATGCCCTGATCCCAGCTTGCCCCGCGCCTGGCCTGCGGATTGGCGAGGAGCCGCTCGAGGTCTCGCCGGATATCCTCGCGGGTCCTTGCCGCGTGCCGGTCATGCCTGCGCGGCAGCAGAATGAAGCTGCTTGTCACCAGCACCGCAGCGGCGACAAGCGCGCCGGCCTCGCTCAGGATTGCGGCGGGTCTGGTGACGGCCGGCAACACCGCCTGGCTGGCCAGGAGAAAACACATATTGGCGTCGATCGCCGCGATTGCCGTCCTGCGGCTCGCGCGCGCCAACCCTCCAAGCAGGAGGAACGGGGCCACAGAAACCAACAGCTCGGGCACGGTCTGGACATGCGGCTGCACGCCGAAGCGATAGATCAGGGCAGCCACCACCCCAGCCAGCACCCCCTTCAGCATATGCGGCGCAATGGCCTGCGGCTGCGCCAGCGAGCCCAGGACCATCGAGAAGATGCAGACTCCCAGCGCTGCGAGCTCCGCCACCGGCCAGTTTGCAGCATAGGCCGCAGAGGCAGCCAGCCAGGTGGCCAACCCCGACACCGCGCCGGCGGTGGTGCCCAGCGACCAGTCGCCATGGGGATTGTGCAGGAAGACAGGCACCAGGCCGGAGAGCTCATCTCCGGCCGGGCGGTCCGCACTGAGCGCGGCTTCTGCTGCGACCAGCCGCCGCAGACTGTCCGACAGGCGGGGATCCAGCCCTTCGGCACGGGGCACCTCCCCTTGCGCCTCTGTCTCCCGTTCGAAACGTTGCGCCAACCGGTCAAGTTCTGCCAGAGCCCTGGCGTTGGTCTCCTCCGACGCCTCGCGCGACGCAGCCGCGCGCCCTGCCGACATCACCAACAAGGCGGCCGCGACCAGTGCATCGACGCGCTTGCGACGCCGCGAGCCCCGCAGCGAGCCTGCCGTCATCTGATCCGCCGCCTGGGTGACGCTGCTCATCTCGGCGAGAAGCTGCCGTTCGGCTACGGCAACCCGATCCTGCGGAACGCCCTGGAGCGCCAAGGCTGCGAACCGCACCGCTTGCCGGGCCATCAGCCGCGCCCGGGACATGAGAGCAGAACGCGATGCTGACGGCGTGAATAGCGCCGTGACCAGCGTCACCACCGCCACGCCGATCAACGTGCACTCAACCCGTGCAATGGCGATGTCCCAGGATCGTTCCGGAGAGAACACCGTTGGCAGGATGACGATGGCCGCGGTCATGCCGCTCATCAAGGCGCCATAGGCGGTGACGCCGCGCAGCACATGCGTCAGCGCAGTGTTGAAGCCGACCCAAAGACCAAGCGCGAGCAACAGAAAATAGTGGTTGGGAATCAGATGCAGCAGGCCGAAGCCGACGGCTGCACCAATCAACGTTCCGAGAATCCTGAGAGAGCCACGGGCGAACAAGAGCCCGCGCGAGGCTTGCGCCACAACCCAGACCGGCATTGCGGCCCAATAGGCGTTGGTGATCTGAAGCGACGATGCGAGAGCAAATGCGAGCCAGGCGGCAAGAGCCAGCAGCGCTGCTTGCCGGAGGCCCGCACCATCCAGCCCCAGCCGGAGCAAGGGCGAGGACCTCACGGCCACGGCTCGCGCATGTCCTGAGCAGCCTTCTCCAAGCGGACCTCATGTCGGTCGGTTGCCCGGCACCAAGCCCGGCGGGCGTTCACGCCACCATACCGCATGAGGCCGGTGGACGAGCCTGCATCGGCGGGCACGACCATGTCGATGACTGTGACCGACCGTTTCCAGCGCAGGCAGATTGGAGCTGCACCAATGATAGTGTAGGATTTGTGGCTACGGATGCGCCGGCCGGCCTGCTGCGTGTGGTGGGGCGAACCGAACCCGAAGGAGGCCCTTCGATGATACGCTTGGCCTTGACGACCGTCCTGCTTCTCCCCCTCCTTTCCCATCCAGTCATTGCCGCAGCAGACGCCACCTCCGGCGAGAAGATCTTCCTGCGATGTCGTGCCTGCCACCAGATCGGCGAGACCGCGAGGAATGCGGTCGGCCCGAAGCTCAACGGCCTGATTGGGCGCCCGGCAGGGTCCGTCGAGGGCTACAGCTACTCGGCTGCCAACAAGAACTCCGGCATCACCTGGGACGAGCCGACGTTCCGCGATTACATCAAGGCGCCTCAGGCCAAGATCCCCGGTACGAAGATGGTGTTCCCCGGCCTGAAATCCGATCAGGAGATCGACGATATCGTCGCCTTCCTCAAGCAATTCGACGCCGACGGAAAGAAGAAGTAGCCGCCTTCGACGCGCAGGTGCGGCGATAGCGCGGCTGGCTCAACGCCGGCCTCGATTGACAACCAGCGAACGCGGCCGGACAATATTCAGCGACCATAGGCTGAGAAGCGGAGCGCTTTGCAGCCTGGGCGGGAGCTTTGCGTCACATGTGACGCGCAATCGTCTGACGAACCGGGAGGTTCGGCGATGGCGAGCAGGAAGCGACGCTTGAAACCGGTTGACGCGCTCGTCCGAGCCCGCGCCACGCGATCCCTCTGCGCCATCCCTCCAGTCTTTCTCCCTGCCCCGTTCTCGCCGCTCCCCGGCACCACCATGAGCAGGCGGTATCGTTCTCGGGCCGACGAGAAGCCCGCTTTCACGACGTCGTCACGCTCCTATCGCGTCGCGGCGCCGACCGGACCCCGTTCATCGCCGCCATAGGCAAGGGTGACTGACCATKGGTGTTGCCGTCGTACTTGCGCTGGTCGTGGTCGGCTCGGTGGCGTTCCACCTGCTAAGCCCATGGTGGTGGACCCCGATCGCCTCCAACTGGCACTATATCGACAACACCATCATCATCACCTTCTGGATCACCGGCACCGTCTTCGCTGCCGTGGTGCTGTTCATGGCCTATTGCCTGTTCCGCTTCCGCCATCGCGAAGGACATCGGGCAGCTTATGAGCCGGAGAACAAGCGGCTGGAATGGTGGCTCGCGATCGGGACCGGCATCGGTGTCGCCGCCATGCTGGCGCCTGGCCTCGTCGTCTGGAAGCAGTTCGTGACGGTGCCGGCCGATGCCGCAACGGTCGAGATCGTGGGCCAGCAATGGCAATGGAGCTATCGCCTGCCCGGCGCCGATGGCCGGCTCGGAGCGACCGACGTAACCCTTGTCAGCCCCGAGAACCCGCTTGGCCTCGATCCAAAGGATGCGCGCGGCCAGGACGACATCATCATCCAGGGAGACCAGCTTCACCTCCTGCTCGACAAGCCGGTGAAGGTGCTGCTGCGCTCACTCGACGTCGTCCATGATTTCTACGTGCCCGAGTTCCGCGCCAAGATGGACATGATCCCGGGCAACGTCACATATTACTGGTTCACGCCGACCCGTACCGGCACGTTCGAGGCGCTGTGCGCCGAACTCTGCAGCACCGGCCATACCTTCATGCGCGGTGGCGTCGTCGTCGAGCCGGAAAGCGAATACCGCGCATGGCTGCAGCAACAGAAGACCTTCGCACAGCTCACCGCAGCGGCGCGGGCGCAGGCGAGAAACTAGGGGATGGAAGACGGCTGAGCCTCCGACGAGGCGTGCCATCTGATGGAGAGCGGGAGGCGGTTTGATGGTCGATGTGCCGAGTGACGCTGCCGGACCTCTCTCGACCGCCGAGGTCGAGGATGTCGAACTCTATCATCCGAGAAGCTGGGTCACGAAATATGTCTTCTCCCAGGACGCCAAGATCATCGCGATCCAGTACTCGTTGACGGCGCTGGCGATCGGCCTCGTCGCCCTCGTCCTGTCCTGGCTGATGCGGCTGCAGCTCGGCTTCCCTGGCCTCGTCTCCTTCATCGACCCGGAGCGCTACTACCAGCTCATCACCATGCACGGCATGATCATGGTGATCTACCTGCTGACCGCGCTGTTCCTCGGCGGCTTCGGCAACTACCTGATCCCGCTGATGCTCGGCGCGCGCGACATGGTCTTTCCCTATGTCAACATGCTGAGCTACTGGATCTATCTGCTTGCCGTGCTGGTGCTCGTCGCCGGTTTCTTCGTGCCGGGCGGAGCGACCGGAGCCGGCTGGACCCTCTATCCGCCGCAGGCGATCCTCCCCAACACGCCCGGGCAGCCCTGGGGCATCATCGTGATGCTGGTCTCGCTGATCCTCTTCATCATCGGCTTCACCATGGGTGGGCTGAACTATGTCGTGACCGTGCTGCAAGGCCGGGCGAAGGGCATGACGCTGATGCGCATGCCACTCACCATCTGGGGCATCTTCACCGCGACCGTGATGGCGCTTCTGGCCTTCCCGGCTCTCTTCGTCGGGGCGGTGATGATGCTGCTCGACCGGCTGATCGGAACGAGCTTCTTCATGCCGTCCATCGTGGCTCTGGGAGAACAGCTCCCCTATCGCGGCGGCAGCCCGATCCTGTTCCAGCATCTGTTCTGGTTCTTCGGGCACCCTGAAGTCTACATCGTCGCATTGCCGGCCTTCGGGATCGTCTCCGACCTGATCAGCACCCATGCGCGCAAGAACATCTTCGGCTATCGCATGATGGTCTGGGCGCTGGTGGGGATCGGCGCGCTCAGCTTCGTCGTCTGGGCGCACCACATGTATGTCAGCGGCATGCATCCCAGTTTCGGGTTCTTCTTCGCGACCACGACGCTGATCATCGCCATCCCGACCGCCATCAAGGTCTATAACTGGGTGCTGACGCTCTGGCGCGGCGACATCCATTTCACCTTACCCATGCTGTTCGCGCTCGGCTTCATCGTCACTTTCGTCAATGGCGGTTTGACCGGGCTGTTCCTCGGCAATGTCGTCGTCGACGTGCCGCTCTCGGACACGATGTTCGTCGTCGCGCATTTCCACATGGTGATGGGTGTCGCTCCGATCCTCGTCATCTTCGGCGCGATCTATCACTGGTATCCCAAGGTCACCGGGCGGATGCTCGATACCACCCTCGGAAAACTGCATTTCTGGGTCACCTTCCTCGGCGCCTACCTGATCTTCTTCCCGATGCACTATATCGGCCTGATGGGCGTGCCGCGCCGCTATCACGAGATCGGCGACATGGCCTTCGTTCCGGCATCGACGGCGACGCTGAACGGCTTCATCACCATCGTCGCCCTGATCGTCGGCGCCGCCCAGCTCGTCTTCGTCTTCAATCTCGCCTGGAGCCTGAAGCGAGGCCGGCCAGCTGGCGGCAACCCCTGGCGCGCGACCACGCTGGAATGGCAGACGCCCGAGACACCGCCGGCCCATGGCAACTGGGGCAAGACGCTGCCCGTGGTCTATCGCTGGGCCTATGACTACAGCGTGCCCGGCGCCGCAGAGGATTTCCTGCCGCAGAACCAGCCTCCCGATCCGCAAACGGCGTGAGGAGGGCAGCATCGTGGTCGTCATCCTCCTGTTCATGGTCCTGATGGCAACGCTCGCCGGATGGTGGCTGTCGCATCAGCGGCTGACAGCCAAGCCCTGGCTCGAAGTCGGGGTCATCGACGAGGCCGGAGATGCGGGGACGCGATCCCTCCTGATCGCGAAGCTCGGCCTCGGCGCCTTCCTCGCCCTCGCCGGCTCGCTCTTCGCGCTCCTGATCAGCGCCTATTCAATGCGCATGAGCATGACGGACTGGCGCTCTCTGCCGATGCCGATCGTGCTCTGGTTCAACACCGGGCTGCTCATGCTTGCGAGTGTCGCCCTGCATTCGGCGGTGATCGCCGCGCGGTGCGACGAACCGTCGAGCATCCGCTCCGGACTGCTGGCTGCAGGGGTCTGCTCGCTGGCCTTCCTCGCCGGACAGGTGCTGGCCTGGCGCGAACTCGCGGCTGCCGGCTATTTCAGCGCGGCGAACCMGGCGAGCGCCTTCTTCTATCTGGTCACCGCAATCCACGGCCTGCACATGCTTGGAGGTCTCGTGGCGCTGGGGCGGACGACGGCCCGGTCTTTCGCGCCGACCGAGAGTACCCCCCAGGCATCGGGCGCCTTGCGCCTCAGCGTCGAGCTCTGCGCGATCTACTGGCATTTCCTGCTGCTGGTCTGGCTCATTCTCTTCAGCCTGCTGATGCGCTGGACCGACGACCTGATCGAGATTTGTCGCGGATTGCTGAGCTAGGAGGCGCGACCGATGAACGAGCTATCGCCAACCGCCCTGAAGCCCGAAAGCATAGGTCTCACCGGCTGGAGCGGTGTCGAGGCGGACTGGTCCGCGGATCAGCGAGCGTTCAGGACGGCCTCCTGGGGGAAGGCCATGATGTGGATCTTCCTGCTCAGCGACACCTTCATCTTCGGCACCTTCCTGATCTCCTACATGACGGTCAGGATGTCGACAGTCGTGCCCTGGCCCAATCCGAGCGAGGTCTTCGCGCTTGAGATCGGCGGCCACCGCCTGCCGCTGATCCTGATCGCCATCATGACCTTCGTGCTGATCAGCAGCAGCGGCACCATGGCGATGGCCGTCAATTTCGGCTACCGGCGCGACCGCCGGAAGACGGCGATCCTGATGCTGCTGACCGCACTGCTCGGCGCAACCTTCGTCGGCATGCAGGCCTTCGAATGGTCGAAGCTGATCGCGGAAGGGGTCCGTCCCTGGGGCAATCCCTGGGGCGCCGAGCAGTTCGGATCGAGTTTCTTCATGATCACCGGCTTCCACGGCACCCATGTCACGATCGGCGTGATCTTCCTGCTGATCATCGCGCGCAAGGTCTGGCGCGGCGATTTCGACCAGGAGCGCCGCGGGTTCTTCACGAGCCGGAAGGGCCGCTACGAGATCGTCGAGATCACCGGCCTGTACTGGCACTTCGTCGATCTCGTCTGGGTCTTCATCTTCGCGCTGTTCTATCTCTGGTGAGGTCGCCATGGCTCAATCAAACACTCCGCACGGCGATACGCAGCAGCACCCCATCCGGCTCTATCTCGTCGTCTGGGCCTGGCTCTTCATCCTCAGTGCCTGCTCCTACATGGTCGATTACTTCGGCCTCGTGGGCTATCTGCGCTGGTCGCTGATCCTGCTCTTCATGGCGCTGAAAGCAGGGTTGATCGTCGCAGTCTTCATGCACATGGCCTGGGAGCGCCTTGCGCTCGCCTACGCGATCCTGCTGCCGCCTGCGGCGTTGATGGTCTTCGTCGCGATCATGGTCTTCGAAGCGCACTACACGCTCTTCAACCGGCTGGCATTCTTCGCGACGGGATGACGTGCCCGACCGCCCGGCGCGCTACGCCACGACCAAGCAAGCGGCCTCCCCTCCCGACGGCCCCGGGGCAGGCGGTCAGGAGGGCGAGGACGCACCGCTATCAGGCGTTGCCGACGCTGCCATAGACCATGCGCCCGCGATGGAACGTGGCGCTGCGTGCGGGCAGGCGGGCGACCGCCTCGGCGGAGCAACTGGCGCCGACCAGCGTGAAGGCTGCGTCATCGCCGGCCCTTGGCCAGACGCGATTGCCGCCATTATCCAAGGGCAGCACCCCGCCGGTGGCAATCGCCATGGCACGCGACAACCGGAACTCATCGCTGCCCCGGTAGAGCTGAGCATACAGGTTGGCTTTTTCCAGCATGTCGGCGCAACCGAACGGCGACCAGTGATCGATCACGCTGTCGGTCCCGGTCATCACGAAGACGCCTGCTTCGCTCAACCGAGGCAGCGGCATCATCAGGCCGCCGATCGGTACCGTCGAGGCGATGGTCATCTGCTGCGCCGCCAGACGGGAGGCGGTTTCGGCCAGAGCGTCCGGAGGGAGCGTGGTGAGCGCGAAGGCGTGGCTGATGGTCACCTTGCCGCGCAGTGCCGGATTCTTCTCCACCGTATCGATCATGTGGTTGATCGCGGCCACACCGGCCGGATTGGTCTCATGCAGGTGGATATCGACGCCTTTGCCGGTATCGAGAGCGATCTGGAACATCGCGTCGAGCGATTTCTGCATCGAACCGTCGACATTGGTCGGGTCCAGGCCGCCGACATAGTGCACGCCCATCTGCATGGCTTCGCGCATCAGGCCGTCGACCTGGGAATGCAGCAGGCCGTGCTGCGGGAAGGCGACGATCTCGCAGCTGAAATCGCTGCGGTGATTCTCCAGCGCGCGCTGCAGGTGCTCCAGGCTCTTCAGCCCGCTGACCGGGTCGATGTTGCAATGGCTGCGCGCCACGGTCGTGCCCTTGGACTGCAGCAGGGCAATCAGCTGCTCGGCGCGCTGTTGCGAGGTCGGCAACAGCTTGGGGAGCAGAGTCTGTTCCAGCGCGATCATGTCCATGATGGTCTTGCCCTGGCGCGGTCGCGGCGCCTGCCACGGGCCACCGTAGAAGGTCTTGTCCAGGTGAATGTGCATGTCGCGCATCGCCGGCAGCATGAGCTGGCCATGCGCCTGATAGCGCGGCACGCCGGCGGGCGGAGCGGTGTTTGCCGGGTGCAGCGCGGCGATCTTGCCGTCCTTGATCTCAAGCGTGTGGAGCGCGGTGCGGGTGCCGATGACCGTGTCGCCATCATACGCGAAGCCTTCTTCAAGCCGCACGTCGCTCAGGTAGTAATGCCGATCGGTCAGCGTGCTCGCGCCGGCCTCGGACGGGCGGCCGGCGCTGGCCGGTGCTGCCTTTGCAGCACCGCTGGCCAAGCCGATGACCGCGCAGGCGGTGGTGAGTTTTCCAGTCTGACTGAGAAAGCTCCTGCGGCTGTGTTGATGGACACTTTCCACGTTCGTTTCCTTAACCCAGGGGTTGGTCTTTTCAGCCCCTAGATTACGAATGGGCCGCCCGGGTTGGCAGCGATATTTGCCAATGCTGACTATTCGATTTGGCAATGAAGCCGGTCGGGATCACGCATCAGCGCAATCCGGCCACTCATCGCTCCAGCCGGCAGAATTCGGCCAGTCTTTCCGCCAGTACGATGGCCGCAGCAGGCGCGTTGTCGCGGTAATACAACGCCAGCTCGAAATCGTTCACCTCCGGCAGTCCTTCTGCCGCGCCCAGCGTTCGGTGGTCGGGCAGCCGGCAGCCGGCCGGCAGCAGCGTCACGCCCAGCCCGGCGGCGGAGGCGGCAGCGAGGGCAGCCAGGCTGGCGCTGCTGTAGCTTACACGCCAGCGAATGCCGAGGCTGTCCAGCGCCTGGCAGAGCTCCTCGCGATAGAGACCGTTGAGCGGGAACACCGCCAGCGGCACCGGCGAGCGTTCGATGGCCGGGTGCGCCTGGCTGTCCAGCCATAGCAGCGGTTCGAGCCTGGCCGCGCGCGGCGGCTGACGGCGGCGCTGCTTGACCAGGATCAGGTCCAGCTCTTCGCGCTCATAGGCGCTGCGCAGATCGGCGCTGAGGCCGCTGGTGACGTCCAGCCTCAGATGCGGCTGCTCACGGCTGAATGCCGCCAGCAGGTCGACGGTGGGGACCGTAAAATCCTCCGGCATGCCCAGCCGCAGCACGCCGTCGCGCCAGAAGCCGGTCAAGGCGTCATGCGCCTCCTCGTTCAGGGCGATGATGCGCCGTGCATAGCTCAGCAGCCGCCCACCCTCCTCGGTCAGCTCGACCTGATGCGAGGAGCGCTCGAAGAGCGGCTTGCCCAGCATCTCCTCCAGGCGCCTGACCTGCTGGCTGACGGTGGACTGCGACAGGGACACGCGGTCGGCGGCGCGGGTGAAGCTTTGGCTCTCGCAGACCGCGACGAAGCTGAGCAGCAGCTGCGGGTTGAACATCGGATAGCGATTCATGCACCCGCCGCCAGCATTTCATGAGCCGATTTGCCCGATACTAGGCGGTGCGGGTGGTCATGGCCAAGGCGAAGCAAGCCTTCGCGGGCGAATATCCGCGCGTTGGCGTCGGACTCAGCAGCCGCTGAATCCCGTCCTTGAGCTGCGCGCGGCAATCTGCCCGGCACTGGCCTTCGCTCACTGCGCCTGTCGGCCAGACGGAGCGGCGTTGGTGCTTGGCGCCACTGAGGGTCCCCTCAGCAGTGATTCGGAAAGATCTCCGGGATCGAGAGACATCTGTCGGTAAGCCCCTGTTCCCGGGAATAGCGGGCCATGGCCTCGATCGCCGTGCGGTTGGGCTCGATCCCATAGGGCCAGTAATCCTTGCCCATGACCTCTTCGGTCTGGCGCAGCGCCGCCTCCTGCCAGGGCAGCATCGCCGTGTCATAGGCAAACTGATGCAGCTCGTTGGCGGCGAAGGCCTTGGCCTGCTCGAAGGCCACGGTCAGCGACGCAGCCAGGTCGGGATGGCGATCGGCGATGTCGGAACGGATGCCGATCAGATGCATCGGCGGGAACAGGCCGGTCTTTCGGAAATAGGCCCTCTCAGCCGCCGGAACATCCGGAAACAACCGCCGGATCGCCGGATGCCCGTCGGCGAAGGCCTTCGGCGCGCGCGGCGCGATGATGGCATCGAGCTTGCCCTCGAGCAGCCACTGCCAGAGCGTCTCGCCGGCGGGCAGCCGCGTCGTCTCGAACCGGGCGGGCAGGGTGACCGGCACCTTCTCCTCGCGACCGGGCGCATCGATGCCGCCGATGATCCAATGGACTGCTTCCGGCCGCACGCCATATTCGTCGGCGAGGAGGCCGCGCACCCAGACATTGGCCGTGAGCTGATATTCCGGGACGCCGACGCGCCGGCCGGCGAAATCCTCCGGCCGCTCGATCCCGGAATCGCTGCGGACATAGAGCGCGCTGTGGCGAAATTTGCGCGAAACGAACAGCGGCAGCCCCAGATAGCGACAGGTGCCGCGCGAGCGCAGCAGGAGGTAGGTCGAGAGCGACATCTCGGTTATGTCGAACTCGCCTCCAAGCATGCCGCGCAGGAAGACCTCCTCCGGCGGGAGCACCGACCAATTGAGCGTATAGCCCTTCGGCCGGAACATGCCCGCGATCAGCGGCCAGGTCCGGTCATAGGCGCCGCAGCCGACGGTGAGCCGCGTGTCCACTCCCAGGGGCCCGTTCATCGGTCGGAATAGCCGGGGATGATCAGCGCATCGATGATGTAGCGACCGCCGGCCGCGACAACGGCAGCGCCCCGCTCCAGCTCGGCGAGCAGCTCGTCGACGCTACGGACCGAAACAGCCCCTTCGAAACCCTGCGCGCGCGCCAGCCCGATGATGTCGGGCGCCGGGTCATCCAGCCGCTGGCCGATCCACTTGTTCTCGACCGGCCGGCCGCGCTGGCGTGCCATGCGCTCCTGATGGACCTCGTCGTTGAAATAGGACCGGTTATTGGCGACGACGAGCAGCATCGGCACGCGCTGATGCGCGGCTGTCCAGAGTGCGTTCACGCCCATCAGGTAATCGCCGTCGCCGATGACTCCAATCGTCATCCGGCCGCTGCCCTTCAGCGCAATCGCGGCGCCGATCGTGTGGCCAGGCCCTGTGCCGACGGCGCCGCCGCCATCCTTGCCGAGAAAATCCAGTGGCGTGCGGAACCGGCAGGCGCTGCGCGGCCAGCCGAAGGAGAGACGGGCGAACGTCACCTCCCGATCGCGCGCGAAGGCAGAGATCGTGAAGGCCATCTGTTCGGCGTTGAAGGGCGCGGTACGGTCCGGGCCCTCCGAGGCTGTCTGCGTCCAGTGGCTGCCTTCGGACACCAGTGACGGCGCCGGTTGCCAATCCGTGCCGACAGCCTCCAGCAACTGGCTGACGAAGCGATCCGGATCGGCCGCGATCCTGACATCGCAGGCCGGCAATGCCTGATGGTCCATGCTCCAGCCATTGGCGACATGGCCGTCGAGCGAGCAGTGGACGATCGCGGCCGTCAGCGGCTCCTGCGTCTGCGAGGCACCGCAACGGGCGCTGAGGAAGCCGGCCAGATCGTGCCAGTCGAGGCTGACGATGGCATCGGCCTCGCGCAGCAAGTGCTGCTCGGCGTCGTTCGGGCGCTCGCCGACCGGGGCCAGCGCATGAAGCCGGTGCTCGGTCGGAAAGCCTGACGCATTATGCGTGGTCGTCAAAACCGTCGCCCCCAGCCGCTCGGCCAATGCGATACGGCGTTGCCAATCGCCGGCATGGCGCGAGACCCGGCCGATCAGGAGCAGGGGCGCACGCGCATTGCGCAGGATGTCCAGGGTCCGAGCGATGTCCTCGGCGGGAGCCGCGGCCGGCCGCGGCGGCGCAAAGCGGCGGATATCGGGAACCCTTACCGCGCGGTCGAGCCGGCTTTCCTGCATCTCGGCGTCGAGGCAGACATAGACCGGGCCGGTCGGAGCGGTCCGCGCGATCTGGTCGGCGCGCAGCACGGATTCGACCGCGGCCTCGGCCGAGGCCGGCTGGTCGTCCCATTTGGTGTAATGCCGGACCAGCGCGCCCTGGTCGCGCGCAGTGTGGATCCAGTCGATCCAGGGCCGGCGGCGATGCGCGTCGACCGGGCCCGTCGCGCCGAGGATCAGCATCGGCCGGCGATCGCACCAGGCGTTGAAGATCGTCATCGTCGCATGCATCAGCCCGACATTGGAATGCAGGATGACGGCCATCGGCTCCTGCGCCACCCGCGAGAATCCGTCGGCGATCGCCACCGCGTGTTCCTCGTGCAGGCAGACGATCATCGCCGGGTCATGGTTGCCGAGGTGGTTCACCAGGCTGTCATGCAGGCCCCGGAAGCTCGCGCCTGGAACCAGTGCGACATATCTGTAGCCCAGCGCCCTGATCGTCTCGGCAACGACGTCGCTGCCCCATCTTTCGGTCGCCGGCGCCACGGCGCCCCCCTCGGTCTGCATGGTCATGTCCATCTGGCTGTCGCGCTTATTCGCTGAAGACCTCGTCGCGGCCCTTACGGATCGCCGGTAGGATGGCGACGGTGAGCATGGCGAACGCGATCAGGATGAGGATGGCGGCGATCGGCCGCTCGACGAAGGTCATGGGGTTGCCGCGCGAGATCATCAGTGCCTGACGGAGGTTTTCCTCCATCATGCGTCCGAGCACGAAGCCGAGGGTCAGCGGCGCCGGCTCGAAGCCGAACTTGGTGAGGCCGTAGCCGAACACGGCCAGCGCTCCCATGATCAGGATGTCGGCCGGCTCGTTGTTGATCGAGTAGACGCCGATGCAGCAGAAAATGACGATGCCGACGAACATCAGGCGATACGGCACTTTCAGCAGTTTCACCMAGAGCCCGACCGCCGGCAGATTGATGACCAGCAGCATCAGGTTGCCGACCCACATCGAGGCGATCAGCCCCCAGAACAGGTCGGGCATCTTGGTCATGATCTGCGGGCCAGGCACGATGCCGTGGATCGTCATTGCGCCGACCATCAGGGCCATCACCGCATTGGGCGGGATACCGAGCGTCAGCAGCGGAATGAAGGAGGTCTGAGCTCCGGCATTATTGGCCGATTCCGGCCCGGCGACGCCCTCGATCGCGCCGCGGCCGAACCGGCGCGGATCGCGGGCCAGCTTCTTCTCGAGCGTGTAGGAGGCGTAGGGCGCGAGCACGGCACCGTTGCCCGGCAGGATGCCGAGGATCGAGCCGAGCAGGGTTCCGCGCAGGATCGGCTTGGCCGAAGCGCGCAATTCCTCGGGGCCAGGCAGCAGCCGGCCGATATGGGTCTGGCGTACCTGCCGTGACTCGCCATGCTCGAGGCTGCGAAAAACCTCGGCGATGCCGAACAGCCCCATGCCGAGCAGGGCGATCTCGATACCGTCGGCGAGCCAGGTCGCTCCGAAGGTGAGGCGCAGCTGGCCGGTTGTCAGGTCTGGCCCGACAGTCGAGAGCAGCACGCCCACCAGGATCATCACCACGGCCTTGAGCACGGATCCGCGCGCCAGCAGGACTGCGAATGCGAGCCCCATCAGCATGAGCGCAAAATACTCCGCTGGCCCGAAGATCAGCGCGATGCTGGCCAACGGCGCGGCGAGGGCGGCAATCACCAGTGTCGCAATCGTGCCGGCGACGAAGGAGCCTATCGCCGAGATCCCAAGCGCAATGCCCGCTCGGCCTTGGCGCGCCATCTCATGGCCGTCGATTGCGGTGACGACAGCGCTCGACTCGCCGGGGATATTGAGCAGGATCGAGGCGGTGGAGCCGCCATACTGGGCGCCGTAATAGATGCCGGCCAGCATGATCAGCGCGGCGGTAGGATCGAGCCCGAAGGTCAGCGGGAGCAGGATAGCGATGGTCGCGATCGGCCCGATCCCAGGCAGGACGCCGATCAGCGTCCCCAGCATGCAGCCGGCAAAGCAGAGCAGGATATTGGTCGGCGACAGCGCGATGCCGAGGCCGTGGCCGAGATTCTGCAGGAGTTCCATGCGCGCCTCAGAAGTTGATCGAGAACGACGGGAGCACCAGCATCGGGATCGGCTGGTTAAGCGCGAAGCGGAACAGAAGGGCACAGGCGACCGTCATCGCCAGCGCAAAGACAATGAGCTCGCGCGGCCTGACCTCACGCGAGCCGAAGCCGGCGACGAGCATGGCAAGCGGCGCCGCGACGATGAAGCCGGGCTCACGGATCGTCGCGGCGAAGAGCACGATTCCGGCCAGTACGAAGGCCGGCCCGCGCAGATGCCAGCGTTCGAGCGCGTCGCCATCCTCGATGAAACCCAGCACGACGAGGACAGCACCGCCGATGCCGATCGCGATCGCCGTCCAGCGCGGCACCATGGCCGGGCCGATGACGCGCAGCGTGCCCTGCGCGAGATTGCCGAGCATCAACACGACGACGGTCGCCGCTGCGATGAGGATCAGGCCGGAGACCAGATTCTGCGGAGAACGCACGGCGCGTTTCCACCGGGGGAGAGGCTCGGACTGGCTCATGACAGTTTCGCCCTGGCTTGGGAGGCGGCGCGTTGCGGCCGGCTCGGCGTCATTCGACGGTCACGCCGACGGTGCGCACCATCTCGCCCCATTTGGCGACCTCAGCCTTCAGATAGGTCGCGACCTGGGGAGCCGAGCGGACATGGAGTTGGTAGCCCATGCCCAGGAGCTTCTCCCGCGTCTGCGGCTCGCTGACGATCTCGTTGATCGCGGCGTTGAGCTGCTCGACAATGGCCGGCGGCGTCTTGGCCGGGGCGAGCACGGCGACCCAGGATTCGGCGACGAAGGGGAATCCGGACTCGGTGTAGGTCGGAACATCGGGCATCGCCGCGACACGCGTCTCGCTCGCAACGGCCAGTCCCTTGAGCTTACCCTCCGCGACCTGCGGGATGATGCCGAAGGACGATGCAACCATGTCGACCTGGTTGCCGAGTGCCGCCTGCACCGAGAGCGCGCCGCCGCGGAAGGGAATATGCGAGGCCGGCTGCATGGCGAGGCGTTTCAGGAAGTACTCGGTCGCCAGATGCGAGCCCGAGCCGACACCGGCGCTGGCGAAGGTGATCTCCTCCTTCTTGGCCCAGGCGAGATAGTCCTTCAGATTGCCGGGCTTCGATGGATGCGTCGCKATCGTCTCCGGCGACGAAACCGCAATGGCGACCGGGATGAGCTGATCGAGCGCGTAGTCGCGCTTCTTGTAGAGCGTCTCGTTGATGGCGATCGCCGTCGAGGTGACGAGCAGCGTCAGCCCGTCGGGCTTTGCATGCGCGACGATTGCAGCGGCCGTATTGCCGCCGGCGCCGGCCTTGTTCTCGACGGTGACCGCCTTGCCCCATTTCTCGTTGAGCTTCTGGCCGACAATGCGTGCGAAGGTATCGACGAAGCCACCGGCGGCAAAGGCGACCGTCATGTTGATGCGGTCGGACGGGTAGGCCGGCGCCTGCGCCGAGGCGAGGCCGGCAGAAGCCGAGAGCGCGATGCCGGCTCCGACGAGACGGGCGGCAGCGCCAGTGAGACTACGCATGTTTCTCCCTCCGTTTATGTATTTTTATGACCCGCGAGCAGTCACGCGGTCTTTCCGATCGCTCCTGTCAGCTTCTTGCCGGCCGCTTCAGGTTGACGTGGATGTGCTTTTCTTGGGTGTAGCTGAGCAGTTCTTCGAGGCATTCCTCGCGACCCAGACCTGATTGCTTGTAGCCCCCGAAGGGTGTGCCGAGGAAATGCCGCGAGACCTCGTTGATCCAGACAAAGCCGGCCTCGACCTCGCCGGCGAGACGGTGCGCGTTGCGGACGTCATTGGTCCAGATCGAGCAGGTCAGCCCGTATTCGACGCTGTTGACGGTCTCGAGCATGCTTGCCTCGTCCGACCAGCGGAAGACCGCAAGAACCGGTCCGAAGACCTCCTCGCGCGCCAGCCGCATCGCAGGCGTCACCTCGGTAAACACGGTGGGCTCGACGAAATTGCCGTTGGCGAGCGCCGGATCGAGCGGGCGGCCGCCACCACAGAGCAGGTTCGCGCCCTCCGCCTTGGTGTCCGCGATGAAGCCCATCACCTTGTCCAGCTGGGCGCGGCTGATGATGGCGCCCATCGTGGTCGCCGGATCGGTCGGGTCGCCCGGGCGGAATTGCTTCACGCGCTCGGCAATACGCGCCACGACCGCGTCATGGATCGCCTCGTGGATGAAGGCCCGGCTGGTCGAGCCGCAGGACTGGCCGCACCAGATGAAGTTCATGCCGGCGACCACGGCGGCCGCGACCTCGTTGGGATCGGCATCGGCAAGCGCAATCAGCGCATTCTTGCCGCCGAGCTCGAGCAGGACCGGCTTGATGGTATCGGCGCCGGCCTTCATGACGGCGCGCCCGGCCTGGACGCTGCCGATGAGCGAGATCATCGCGACGCCGGGATGGGCGGCAAGCGCCGCTCCGGCCTCGCGACCGCCTGGGAGTACGTTGAAGACGCCTGGAGGCAGCACTCCGTCGATCAGCTCGGCAAAGCGCAGCGAGCTCAGCGGCGCCTGGTCCGGCGGCTTGACGATGACGGTGTTGCCAGCCGCGAGCGGCGCAGCCGACTTGGCGGCACAGAACATGAACGGGTGGTTGAACGGGATGATGCGGCCGATGACGCCGCGCGGCTCGCGCACCGAGAAATTGACCGATTCCCGGCCGAGCGGCACCGATTGGCCCTTCATCTCGGTGACGAGGCCGGCGAAGAAATCAAGCTGAGAGGCGGCGTTGGCAACGTCCCCGAGCATCTCGTGGACCGGATTGCCGCCGTCGATTGCGTCGATGAGCGCGAGTTCCCGCGCGTTGTCGCGGACGATCTGGGCGATTCGCCTGAGGATCTTGGCGCGCTCGGCCGGGGCGACGTTCCGCCAGCCGCGATAGGCGGCGCCAGCGGCCCGGACCGCGGCATCGACATCACTGCTTCCAGCCTGCGCGACGAAGCCGAGCGACGCGCCCGTCGCCGGGCTGGTCAGTTCGAGACCGCCGGTCTCGGCCGCCTCGCGCCAGCTGCCGTTGATGTAGAGGTTCCGGTTCCGCGGCAAGACATCGGGCGATGCGCTTGCAGTTGCTGGCGCGATCGGGTCGCGCATGTCCTGGTCCATCGTCTGTCTCCCCTTCCGGCGAGGCCGGTCGCGCCGGCTTGCTGCGCCGGCGCATTTTCTTGCTTGCTTATTGGGTATCGGCTTCGCCCGGAGCGGTCTTCGCGGTGTTTCGGGCTTCAGCTATAACTTTCGCGACTATGAGGGCTCCGGCTTCTGCCCGGAGAGTGCGGCGCGTACGGCATCGAGCATCGCGAAACCGTCTTCGGGCTCGGCCTGCAACGGCAGGCGCCCGAGTCGTTCCTGCTGGAGGACGACGCCCTCTGTGACGGCCGGGTCGATGCCAAGCTCGCGAAGCGTCAGCGCGACCTCGCGCATTTCGGCGGCACGCCGGACGCCATGCTGCAGCATACGGCTGACATTGTAGGGAACGACTTTTGGCCAATCGAGGCCAGGATAGCTGCGCCCGAGGGAGTCGAGGATCACCGGGTCGATTCCGGCGACACGCGCCGCCATGAAACACTCATAGGTCAACGCCTCCAGCCCCTTGACCATGACGCTGCGGATCATCTTGATGATCGTTGCCGACCCGATCTGCGGACCCGCCGGCCCGAGCTCCATGCCGAAGCCCGCGAAGATCGCGATGAAGCGCTCGGCCGCCTCGCCGGCGACCAGGCAAGGTGTGGCGTGGCGCTTGGGGTGAACCGGCGCCATGATCGCGAGATCGAGATAGGCACCAGGCGAAGCAAAGGCCGCGGCCGCCTCGCGCTTGCGGCCGGGCGAGACCGAATTGACGTCGACGAAGACCTGGCCGGATACAAAATGCGGCGCAACCTGGCGGGCGGCGTCGAGACTGTCGGCTGCGGTGACGGCCGAGAATACGAAATCGGCGCCGGCCAGGGCGGCCTCGAGGCTGTCGGCGAGGCGGACGCCCAGGTGCTCTGCCGGCTTGCGGACGCGCTCCTGCGTACCCGCGGTGTCGAAGGCGGCGATCTCGACGATGCCGGCTTCGAGCAGGCCGCCGGCGAAGGCCAGTCCGGCCTCGCCGAAGCCGATGAAGCAGAGTCGCGGCGGGTTGGTGCGCGAAGAAACGGTTTGCAGCATGATGCCCTCCGCGATCAGAGAATCTGGCAGATATCGTCGAAGTCGAACCGCGCGGCGCGCGGCCTGACGCTCGCCGGATCGCCATGACCGATATTGATCAGGAAATTGGACCTGACCTCACCGCCTGGGAAGAATTCGGCGTCCACGACATCATGCAGGACCCCGGACATCGGGCCGCAATCGAGCCCCAGCGCACGCGCCGCCATCAGCAGGTAGGCGCCCTGCAGGGTCGCGTTGCGAAAGGCAGCCCGGGCAGCAAGGTCGGGATCCGAGAGATAGCCCGCGCGCTTGTCGACCGCATGCGGCGCCAAGCGCTCCAGATGATCGAAGAAGCGGCTGTCGATGCCGAGGATCGCGGTTACCGGCGCCGCCATGGTCTTGTCTACATTGCCGGGTTTCAACCCGGGCCGCAGCCGCTCCTTGGCCTCCTGCGAGACGACGAAGACGATGCGCTGGGGGCTGATATTGCTGCTCGTCGGCGGCATCCGCGCGAGTTCGTAGAGCTCGCGCAGTTGCGCGTCGCTCACCGCCTTCGGCAGCCAGCCGTAATAGGTTCGCGCCTCGCGGAAGAGAATGTCCAGGCAATGCTCGGATACGCATTGTCTTGTCGTCTGTTGAAGCATGAGCTGCGAACCTGCGGATGAGACGCCGGAACGCTATCCGCAGGATGCCCGTCGCGTCTTCGTGTGCTGGTTCACAAGAGCTATAAGTGCCGGGAATATCACATGCCGGTGAGCGTATCCGGCGAGGCGCCGTCCTCGTCGAGCAGCCCGGTCGCCCGCAATTCACGCAGATGGTCGCGCAGCGCCGCCAGCAGGGCCCCGACGCTCGGCGACCGTCGACGATGGCGCAATGTGATGATTCCGGCCGGCCGGCTGCCTGAGACCATGGGAACGGGCAATATCCTGACGGCACCGCGGCCGAGATCGCCGGCGAGCATCAACCGCGGAAGGATAGTGACATAGTCGTTCGACAGAACGAGCTCGCGGATGAAGGAAATCGAGGTCGAACGCAGCGGCGCGGCCAGCATCTCCAATCCGGAATAAGCGATCACCGCATCGATCTCCTGGCCGAGGCGCTGTTCCAGCGAGGGCAGCACCAAGCCGAACCTCCCGAGCTCCGCTCCCGCGCTGCCGGGGCGGTCGAGCAAGGGATGACCGGCCCGTGCCAGGACCGAGATCGGCTCGTGATAGATCGTCTCGCGGTGAACATCATGGGCGGTTTCGAGCTCGTAGAGCCGCCCGACGATCAGATCGAGCTTGCCACTCTCCAGCTGCGGCATCAGCTCCGCCGTGCGCCCCTGCACCAGCCTGATGTTCAACTCGGGATTGGAGGCGCGCAGCCGGCCGAGCGTCGGCGGCAGCACGCTCGTCGCCGCAGTCGGCAGGGCGCCGATGACCAGCGTGCCGGCCTGCCCCTGCTCGATCAGCCCGATATCGTCCGTGAGTCGTTCGACCAGCGACAGCATGGCCCGGCCACGCTCGACAACGGCACGGCCGAAGGGGTTGATCATCACGCCGCGGGCCATCCGGTCGAAGATGGGATGGCCGACGATCAGCTCGACATCCTGCACCGCCTTCGACACTGCGGGCTGCGTGATGCTGAGCGCGTGGGCCGCGGCCAGGAAACTGCCCTGCTCGGCTACGGCAATGACGATCTCGATCTGCCGCAGCTTCAGGCGCGCATTGATCTGCGATCGCATGGCCTGCCTCTCCCCATTGCAGGCAAGCCCTTTGCCCTACTGAGGGGGCAATGACAAATTGGGGGAATCAATGATCTCACCGACGCATACCAGCGAATCGATGGTTCTTCGGAGAGTCGGGCCTTCGGGCTGAGATTGCCGGCATGGTCGGGCGACCGCGAAGCTGATTCTCAGGAACGATCTGTTCGGCGGACTCTGAGAAAGCCTGGGGGCCGAGCGCGGCGGCCGGCGATCAAGACCGCAGATGCGACACGTCCACTCTCGGTGAGTTCGTGATCCGGATCGGAAAATTTGGTGGAGCCAGGCGGAATCGAACCGCCGACCTCTTGAATGCCATTCAAGCGCTCTCCCAACTGAGCTATGGCCCCACGCTGGCCGATTGATTTGGGGGTCAACCGGCAAATTCCCGGACACCGCAGGAGTGGCTTCAACTTCGAAGCCCGGCGATGTCCGCGTCGTCACTGTCGCGACGGAGGGCTCTATAGGCGGGCTCGGCAGAAGACACAAGCACCTATATCGCAGAAATATTTTTTGTCCTCAGACGTCCTCGTCACCCTCGATGTCGCCATCGATCAGATCGGAGACGTCATCGTCGCCTTCCTCGTCCTCTTCCAGGAACGTGTCGTCTTCCTCGGCAGCGATGTCGTCCTCGACCTCGATGTCGTCCTCGCTGGTGACAACCGCGTCCTTCTCGCTCGTTTCGGCATCGGCCTCATCGAGAGAGACAAGCTCGACCGCGCCGTCAGCGGCCTCGGTCTCGTCCTCGTCATCCGCTTCCTTGGCGACAACCGCCGCCGCTTTGGCCTGCGGCTCGAACATCGAACGCGGGAAAGCCTGCCCCGTATAGGGCGAGACGATCGGGTCCTTGTTCAGGTCGTAGAATTTGCGTCCCGTGGTCGGGCAAACGCGCTTGGTACCAAGTTCCGGTTTCGCCACTGCGTCGGACCTTCATTCATTCATGTTTTGAAAAGCAGGCGCGTCCGTTAGTCGTGCCGGCCGGCCCTGTCAAATGCTGATTTGATTCGCGTCTCGCGCGTGGCGCGCGACGGGTGGCCATGCTAGGCAGCCAGCGTCCAAGATCAAGCAGCCAGAGACGATCGACGTGGCCCACGCGCAGCACCCAACTCCCGTCACCGCCCGGGCCTCCGGCCCGCTCTCCGGCCGTGTCCGGGTTCCCGGCGACAAGTCGATCTCGCATCGCGCGATGATCTTCGGCTTGCTCGCCATCGGCGAGACCAAGGTCACCGGCCTGCTCGAAGGCGAGGACGTGCTGCGCACAGCCGACGCGGCCCGGGCGCTGGGCGCCATCGTGCATCATGACGGCCCCGGCGCCTGGCGCGTCCAGGGCGTCGGCGTCGGCGGGCTGAGGGAGCCGGCCGGCCTGCTCGATTTCGGCAATGCCGGCACCGGCTCTCGCCTGATGATGGGCGTTTGCGGCGCGCACCCGATCACCACCACCTTCGACGGCGACGCCTCGCTCAGGAAGCGGCCGATGCGGCGTATCCTCGATCCGCTCGAACTGATGGGCGCCACCATCCTGTCGCAGGAAGAGGGCGGGCGCGTGCCGTTGACGATCCGCGGGCCGAAGGAGGCGCTGCCGATCACCTATCGCACACCCGTCGCCTCGGCGCAGATCAAGTCGGCCGTGCTGCTCGCCGGCCTCGCCGCCCCGGGCGAGACCACGGTGATCGAGACCGAAGCGACGCGCGACCATACCGAAAAGATGCTGGCGCATTTCGGTGCCGAGGTGCGGGTGACCCCCGAGGGGGCCCATGGCCGCCGTATCGTGCTGACGGGCCAGCCCGAATTGCAGGCGGCGCCGATCGTGGTGCCCGCCGACCCGTCCTCCGCCGCCTTCCCGCTGGTCGCAGCGCTGATCGTGCCGGGCTCCGACATCCTGATCGAGAGCGTCATGACCAATCCGCTCCGCAGCGGGCTGCTGACCACGCTGCGCGAGATGGGGGCCGACATCACGGTCGAGAGCGAAGCCAATGAGGGCGGCGAGACGGTAGCGACGCTGCGCGTCCGCTCCGGCGCCCTCACGGGCGTCGAGGTGCCGCCGGAGCGCGCGCCATCGATGATCGACGAGTATCCGGTCCTCGCGGTCGCCGCGTCCTTTGCCAGCGGCACGACCCGGATGCGGGGGCTTCAGGAGCTGCGCGTCAAGGAATCGGACCGGCTCGCCGCTGTCGAGGCCGGGCTGAAGGCCGCGGGCGTGACCTGCCGGATCGAAGGCGACGACCTCGTCGTCGAGGGCGGAAACGGCAAGGTCACGGGGGGCGGCACGGCCGCAACCCATCTCGATCACCGCATCGCCATGAGCTTCCTCGTCATGGGGCTGGCGACGCAGAAACCGATGCAGGTCGATGACGGTGCGATGATCGCGACCAGTTTCCCGACCTTCATCAGCCTGATGAACGGGCTGGGCGCTGAGATCGCATGAGCCCTGCCGCGATGCGCAAGCGCCTGGTCATCGCCGTGGATGGTCCTGCCGCCTCGGGCAAGGGTACGCTGGCGCGGCGGCTCGCGGCCCATTACGGCCTGCCCTATCTCGATACCGGCCTGCTCTATCGCATGGTGGCCCGCGCGATGCGGGACGTGGGCAAGGATATCCACGATGACGAGGCCGCTGCAGCGATCGTCTCGACATTCGATGAAAAGGCCTTCGCCGAGGACAGCCTGCGTGGCCGCGAGATCGGCGAGGCCGCATCGGTCGTTGCGGCGATGCCGGCGGTCCGCAAGGGGCTGATCGACCGTCAGCGCCGCTTCGCCGGGCAGCCGGGCGGGGCCGTTCTCGACGGGCGCGATATCGGCACGGTGATCTGCCCCGAGGCTCCGGCCAAGCTCTTCGTCACCGCGACGCCGGAGGTGCGGGCGGCCCGGCGCCACAAGGAATTGGCCGGACGCGGCGAGCTTGCCTCCTTCGAGGGCATCCTGGCCGATATCAGGCGTCGCGATGCCCGCGATTCCGGCCGCAGCGATGCCCCGCTGAAGGCAGCTGAGGACGCGGATATCCTCGACACCTCGGCGCTCACGGTCGAGGAGGCGGTCGCGGCCGCGATCGCCATCGTGGATGCCCGCCGCGCGGGCTGAGCCTGCCGATAAATCATTCTTGGCGAGAGCCGAAACGAGGTGCACACTTCCGCCGCGCCCTGATGGCGGAGGTGGCGATGCGGCATGGGCTGTTCGGTCTCTTGAGTCTTGCGGCGGCCGGCTTCTGGACGGGCACGGCGCCGAATGCCCAGCCGGCGGCCGCCCCGCCCGACGAGGTCGATCTCGCCCTCGTGCTGGCGGTCGACATTTCCTATTCGATGGATCTCGACGAGCTCGCGCTGCAGCGCGGCGGCTATATCGAGGCCTTTCGCTCGAAACAGCTGCACGACGCCATCGCCAAAGGCGCGCTCGGCAAGATCGCCGTGACCTATTTCGAATGGGCCGGCGGCAATTTCCAGCATATCGTCAAGCCCTGGACGGTCATCGACACGCCACAATCGGCCATCGCCTTTGCCGAGGAGCTGGGCGAGGCTCAGACACGGCGCGGCCGGCGGACGTCGATTTCGGGCGCGATCGATCTCGGCATGCAGTTGCTCGATCAGGCCAATGTCACAGCGATGCGCCGCGTGATCGACATCTCGGGCGACGGCGCCAACAATGACGGGCGCCCCGTTACCGCGGCGCGCGACGATGCCCGCGACAAGGGCATCAGCATCAACGGCCTGCCGGTGATGCTGAAGCAGGCGAGCTATTTCGATATCGACAATCTCGACGTCTATTACGAAGACTGTGTCGTCACCGGCGTCGGCGCCTTCGTGATCCCGATCCGCGAACGTCACCAGTTCGTCGATGCGACCCGGACCAAGCTTGTGCGCGAGATTGCCGAGGTCCCGGCTGCCGAGGCCACCATCCAGAAGGCGCAGGCGAAGGAGCCGCGCGTGTCCTGCCTCTCGGGCGAGAGGCAGTGGCGCGACCGGATGGGGAATTGAGGCGGCCTCAGGTGCCGCGCGGCTTCGCTCGCGTCGTCGGCAGCGCTGCGGCTGGATCGTCCGGCCAGAGATGGCGGGGATAGCGGCCCTTCATGTCGGCCTTCACCGCGGCCCAGGAGCCGCGCCAGAAACCCGGCAGGTCGCGGGTCACCTGGATCGGTCGATGCGCCGGCGACAGCAGCTCCAGGACGAGCGGCACGCGGCCGGCCGCGAGCGAGGGGTGCTGGGCAAGCCCGTAAAGCTCCTGCACGCGCACCGAGATCGTCGGTCCCGCCTCGGCCGCATAATCCACGGCGAGATGGGAACCGGTCGGTGCAACGAAATGCGTCGGCGCCTCGGCATCGAGCCGGCGTTTCAGATCCCAGGGCAGCAGGCTGGCCAGCGCCGCATCGAGGTCGGCCGGCGCAATCGCGGCGAGCGAGGTTCGCCCCTCGATATGGGGCGCAAGCCAGAGTTCCGGCTCGGCTGCGAGCCCGGCATCGGACAGGTCGGGCCAGGGATTCTCGCCTTCTGTGCCGATTGCGGCCTGACGCAGGAAGGCGGTCCGCTCCCGCAATTGCTGCTGTGCCTTCGTCCATGGCAGCAACCCAATGCCCAACGTCGCCACACCAATCGCCAGGGTCGCAGCGTTCTCCGACGTTGCCTCCACTGCAAGCGGGCGCTCCGACAGGCTGATGGCGCCATAGCGCCTGACCGCACGCGCACGCAGAGCGCGGGCATTGCGGTCGAAGATCGTTTCCGTCCGCTCCTCCAGGCCGAAGGACGCCAGGCCTTCGGCGGCCTGACGAAGGACTTCGTCTTCACCGATTGCGGCACCCCCAAGGATTCGGGCCTGTTGCGCTGTGCCCGTCATGTCGGCCACGACGATCCAGGGCTCGCGGGCGAGGCGCTGCGTCGGCTCAAGCGCCGCACCGCGGCCATTGGCCAGGAGATACTGGCCCGAGCCCGCTGCGCGTAGCCTGGCGATTCGATCGGGATAGGCGAGCGCGAGCAGGAAGCCGATGGAGCCCGTCGCGTCGCACCCGGGCGGGCTCGCCTTCTCCGCCAACCGGGCCCAGCCCTCCGCGAGGCGGCGCATATCGGCGGCACGACCACCGCGCTCCCGCCCGAAGCGCTCGGCCCGCTCGGCGAGATCCGTCGCATCTCCGCCGAGCCCCCGCTCGACCAGCAGCGCCGCCAGTTCCGCCGCCGCCCTGGCCTGACCGAAGCGCGCGGCAACGACGACCATGCGCGCGAGGCGTGGCGGCAGCGGCAATGCCTGCAAGGCCCGGCCATCGGCGGTGATGCGGCCGTCATCGGCGAGTGCGCCAAGATTGAGCAGCAGCGCCCGCGCCTCCTTCAGGGCAGGCGCCGGCGGCTGGTCGAGAAAGGCGAGCGATGTCGGATCGGCGACGCCCCAGGCGGCGCAATCAAGCAGCAGCGGCGCGAGATCCGCAGAGAGGATTTCAGGCCGGGCGAAGGCTTCCAGGGCGCCAGTGCCAGCCTCCTCCCAGAGGCGGTAGCACACGCCCGGTTCGGTGCGGCCGGCGCGGCCGCGGCGCTGGTCGGCCGCAGCGCGGCTGACCCGGCGGGTCTCGAGCCGGGTCACGCCGATATCGGGCTCGTAGACGGGGACGCGCGCGAGGCCCGAATCGACCACCACGCGCACCCCCTCGATGGTGAGCGAGGTCTCGGCGATCGAGGTCGCCAGCACGATCTTGCGACGTCCGGCCGGCGTCGGCAGCACGGCGCGATCCTGCTCGGCCTGATCGAGCGCGCCATAGAGCGGCGCGATCTCGACCGCGGGATCGCGCACCCGTTCGCGCAGCCGCTCCTCGACCCGCCTGATCTCGCCCTGTCCCGGCAGGAAGACGAGGAGCGAACCCGATTGCTCGTTCAGGGCCTGCTGCACGGCCTCGGTGACCTGGTCCTCGATCCGCTTCAGCGGATCCCGGCCGCGATAGCGCGTCTCGACAGGATAGGCCCGGCCCTGCGATTCGATGACCGGCGCGGCGCCGAGCAGCTTTGCGACCCGCGCGCCGTCCAGGGTGGCCGACATCACCAGGATGCGCAGGTCCTCGCGCAATCCGCCTTGCGCGTCGAGCGCCAGGGCGAGACCGAAATCGGCATCGAGGGAGCGTTCGTGGAATTCGTCAAAGAGCACGGCGGCGATGCCGTCGAGCGCCGGATCGTCGAGGATCATCCGGGCGAAGACCCCCTCGGTGACGACCTCGATCCGCGTCTTCGGCCCGATCTTCGATCCGAGCCGGACACGCAGGCCAACCGTGTCGCCAACGCGCTCCCCCAGCGTCTGCGCCATGCGGCCGGCAGCACCGCGAGCCGCGAGCCGGCGCGGTTCGAGGATGATCAGCTTACCGCCGGTCGCCCAGGGCTCGTCGAGCAGGGCGAGCGGGACACGCGTGGTCTTGCCGGCGCCGGGAGGAGCGACCAGCACCACATTCGGGCCGGCACGGAGCGCCGCGGCGAGATCGCCCAGGACGGCATCGATCGGAAGCGGGGTATCGAAATCGCGCATGGCGCGATGTGACGCAGCCGGCGCGCGGACGCAAGCGATGGCGGACTCAGGCTGCCTGCCGAAGCCCGACCTCGAAGGGGCTGACCGTGATCGCGCCTGATTTTACAGACACCATCGAATTGCATCCGAGCGCCTGCCAGCAGTCGCGCGCGGCATCGACCGGCTCGGACGCGACGACGATGCTGTCGCTGCGGTTGCAGATATAGAGCGTCGGCGGCCGCGTATCGGAAGACCAGCGCACGGCGTGGATCGTCTCGCCATCGGCGAGCGCGGCGGCGCAGCGCAAGGGCTCGCGAATGCCGGCCGCCTGCATCAGGGCCAGCGCCTCGCCCAAGGTCCAGGCCAGCGCTTCGCCGGGCGAATAGCCGTCCGCCATGCGGGCGAGCGCCAGCAGGAAGATCGCCTCCGAATCCGTCGTGCCGACACGGGCGGCATAGAGCGAATCGGGAATCAGGCTCTCGAGCTTGCGGCGGATCAGGGCGTAGCCGCCGATCTGGCCGTTATGCATGAAGAGATGCCGGCCATGGACGAAGGGATGGCAATTGGCCCGCGTCGTCGCCGTACCGGTCGCAGCGCGCACATGGGCGAAGAAGAGATGCGAGCGCACCTGACGGGCGATCGAGAGCAGGTTCTCGTCGGACCAGGCCGGACGGACCTCGCGATACTGCCCGGGCTCCGGCTTCTCGCCATACCAACCGACGCCAAACCCGTCGCCATTCGTGCCGGTCTTGCTCTCCTCGGCATGGAGCGACTGGTGAATCAGCGAATGGCAGGGCGAGGCGACGAAATCCTCAAGAAAGACCGGAACGCCGGAATAGGCGAGGAAACGGCACATGGTCGGTCCCGAATCAGGCTGCGGGCGGGACGCCGCATTGAGGAGATTATTCCACGAGAATGAACCGTGACATAACAAATCTTCCCCGCACCCTACTCGCTGCAGGAGAAATCCAGCTTCGCTTCCTTGCGGCTCCGACCGACCTTCACCTCGATCTCGAGCGGAGCGCAGGTGGCGCTGTCGAGCAGGAAGGCCTTGTGGATGCGCCCCTCTTCGCCAAAGAGGAACCCGCCATAGACGCGCCTGAGCAGGATCCTCTCGCCGGTCTTCGCCTTCTGCCTGACGGTGAGCGAGGCGAGGTCGCGCGCGATCTTGTCCGAGGATTTGGTGTTCTTCGCGCCGGTGAAGGAAAGCGTCACCAGCAGCGCATCGGCCGGCTCGCCGGCTTCGCCCTCGCCGATCACTGCATTGTGGAGCGCCTTCTTCGTACCGACCAGATTCTCCGAGAGCCTGCCGGTGCGCTCGAGGAAGAGCTGGGCCTTGATCTCCTCGACCGCGACCTGGGCGAAGGCTGAAGCTGAAGACGCCGCCAGAAGGCCCAGGCCGAACAGTGCGGAGAAAGCCGGTTGCATCGTCGAGGCCCCATCTGAATCACGCCCTATCGGCAGGATTGCGCAGCTATGCCATTTCGCCGTGAGGTTGCTAGCCCTCCGATCAGGCTTTACGCGACAACCCAACCGGGCGATGACGGAAACCGCTCGATATCGGGATTGGGGAGCGGGTCCTTGAAGTCAGTGATTTCGCTTGCGGGTGCAGCCTTGGCGCTGTGCCTGGTTCCCAGCCTCACATTCGCGGCGGGCGATATCGGCGGGGCGACGCTCGGTGCGGCCTGGGCTCTTCCCTTTGCCGGCATGCTGCTCTCGATCGCCCTCGGACCGATCCTGTTTCCGCATGTCTGGGAGCTCAATTACGGCAAGTTCGCAGCCTTCTGGGCAGCGCTCGTGCTGGTGCCTCTGGTCCTCTTCCGTGGCTTCGATCCGGCGCTCGGATCACTGCTTCACACCGCGCTGCTCGAATATATCCCCTTCATCATCCTGCTCTTCGCGCTCTTCACCATTGCCGGCGGCATCCTGATCACCGGGAATCTGCGCGGTACGCCAGCGACCAATACGGCTCTGCTGGCGATCGGGACCACGATGGCGAGCGTGGTCGGCACGACGGGCGCCTCGATCATCATGATCCGGCCGCTGCTGCGCGCCAACGACGACCGCCGCCACAACGTCCATGTCGTCGTGTTCTTCATCTTCCTGGTCTCGAATATCGGCGGCTCGCTGACCCCGCTCGGAGATCCGCCACTCTTTCTCGGCTTCCTGCGCGGCGTCAGCTTCTTCTGGACGACCCAGCACCTCCTGCCGGAAACCAGCTTTGCGGTCGCTGTGCTGCTCGCGCTGTTCTTCGCGCTCGACAGCTATTTCTTCAGCAAGGAAAAGGGGGCTCCAGCCCTCAAGGATCCGACGCCGGACCGTGCCATCAAGCTCTTCGGCAAGGTCAATATCGCTCTGCTCGGCGGCGTCATCCTCGCCATCCTGATGTCGGCGAACTGGAAGCCCGGCACTGTCTTCGACATCCATGGCGTTCATGTCGAGCTGCAGAATGTGGTGCGCGACGCGATCCTGCTCAGCCTCGCGGGTCTCTCGCTGGTACTGACGCCGAAGCCGGTGCGGGCCGGCAATGAATTCAGCTGGGGGCCGATCAAGGAGGTCGCCAAGCTCTTTGCCGGCATCTTCGTCTGCATCATCCCGGTGCTGGCGATGCTGCAGGCCGGCAAGGACGGGGCGTTCGCACCGCTCGTCGCGCTGGTGACGCATGCGGACGGAACGCCGAACAACGTCGCCTATTTCTGGCTGACCGGCATCCTCTCGTCCTTCCTCGACAATGCCCCGACCTATCTGGTCTTCTTCGAACTCGCCGGCGGCGACGCGAAAGCCCTGATGACAACCGGTGCACTGACGCTGACCGCGATCTCGGCCGGCGCGGTCTTCATGGGCGCCAACAGTTATATTGGCAACGCGCCGAACTTCATGGTCTACGCCATCGCCAAGGATCGGAAGGTCAATATGCCGAGCTTCTTCGGCTACATGATGTGGTCAGGCGCGATCCTGATCCCGCTCTTCCTGCTGCAGACGGTGATCTTCTTCAGGTAGCGGCAGCCTTGTGCGGCAGCTCGGCCCCGTGCCGGGCGCCCGCCATCCCCCGTTCACGGACGGACGAGGTCGGGGGCGCTCCGGGCGCGTCCACCCCATGGCTTGCGAGGCGCTAGGGCCGGCCCGTCGGCACGCCTTCGCGAATCCTCTGCGAAAACGCGGGATCGTCGAGGGACAGTGTGCGTGCCCGCTCACTGATGCGCCCGCGTCGAATCAACTCGTCGAGCGGCATGTCGGAGCGGATCGCACCGATGCGGGCGAGGTAGCCCGGCAGGTAGCCGGAGAGCAGCACGCGCGGATCGAGCGGCAGCGAGAAGGTCCAGCCGGGGGCAACCGAACCGACGAGATGGTAGACCACCGTCGTGCAATTGGTCGTCAGCGTGTTGTACCAGCGCGGCTTCTTCGCCAGCCGGTTGATGTCGGCGGCATAGGCGAGCAGCACGTCGCGGGCCTGGGTCGGGGTCGCGGCGAGCCGGAACAGCCTGACATCCTCGCCACGCGCATGGGTGCGCAGGCCAACGATGTCGCGCTCGTCGGCGGCGACATAGGCCATCTCATAGGTCCGGAAGAAGCCGGCCAGCGACGACCATTCCTCGCCCTTCTCGCGCCGAACCTCGATCGAGAAGGTCAGCGGCGGGGAATCTGAGAAGGTGAAGCTGACGAGCAGATGCGCAATCGCTTCGCCGGACCAGTAGGACAGGAAGAGATCGGCGCCCTCGATCTTCGACAGGTCGAAGCTGCGCGTTTCCCAGTGCTGATCGTAGTCGGTTTCGGTGCGCCAGCGGAAATGACGCAAATTGCTGACGGTGATGCGGTCGCCCTCGCGCGCGATCTCCGGCAGGCGCGCAAGCTCGGGGATCCAGTCGCGATCATGGGATGGCAGCATGCTGTTCCACCAGCCGAGCAGGCCGAGGAACACGACCGCGAAGCCCAGCGGCAATCGCAGGGCGCCGGTCCAGATCCCGATCAGCCCGGCCAGCGCGGCGAAGCCGAAGCCGATGGCGCCCATGATGGCCAGCGCGCCGTTGAGGCGGAACAGCAGGAGGCCGACGCCCCAAAGACCCGCCCCGACGATGACGAGGGTGGTGAGAAGCTTCAGCAGAATCAAAAAGAGGCGGCTCATCGCCGCCTCTCGTAACACATCAATCCGATTCGGGCGTCACGCCGCGAGCGAACTGGTCGGCGCTGCCGCCTTCACGGCATCATCGACATGGCTCTMGAAACGCTTGAAGTTCTCGCGGAACATGCCGACGAGCGTCTTGGCGGTTTCGGCGAACTCGGCCTTATCCTGCCAGGTCTTGACGGGATAGAGGATGTGCGGCTCGACGCCGGGCACCGAGGTCGGCACCGCGAAGCCGAAATAAGGATCGCGGCGGAAATCGGCGCGGTTGAGCGAGCCGTCCAGCGCCGCCGACAGCAGGCGGCGGGTGACGCGGATCGGCATGCGCCGGCCGGTACCGTACTTGCCGCCGGTCCAGCCGGTGTTCACCAGCCAGCAATCGACATGGTGCTTGGCGATGAAGTCGCGCAGCAGATTGGCGTATTCCGACGGGTGACKCGGCAGGAAGGGCGAGCCGAAGCAGGTCGAGAACTCCGGCTCGACGCCGACAAGGCCGCGCTCCGTGCCGGCGACCTTGGCGGTGTAGCCGGAGAGGAAATGGTACATCGCCTCGGCCGGGGTCAGCTTGGCGATCGGCGGCATCACGCCGAACGCGTCGGCCGTCAGCATCACGATGTTCTTGGGCGTGCCGGCCCGGCCGGTGCGCGACGCATTCGGGATGAAATCGAGCGGATAGGCCGAGCGGGTGTTCTCGGTCTTGCTCTGGTCGTCGAAATCCACAACGCGGCTGATCGGGTCGAGCACGACATTTTCGAGCACGGTGCCGAAACGCTGCGAAGCAGCATAGATCTGCGGCTCGGCCTCGGCCGAGAGCTTGATCGTCTTGGCGTAGCAGCCACCCTCGAAATTGAAGATGCCGTCCTTCGACCAGCCATGCTCGTCATCGCCGATGAGCGTGCGGTCAGGGTCTGCCGACAGCGTGGTCTTGCCGGTGCCGGAGAGCCCGAAGAAGATCGCCGGGTCTTCATTGCGGCCGACATTCGCCGAGCAATGCATCGGCACGACACCCTTGGTGGGCAGGATGTAGTTCAGATATGTGAAGACCGATTTCTTCATCTCGCCGGCATAGGCGGAGCCGCCGATCAGCACGATCTTGCGGGTGAAATCGATGGCAACGACGGTCTCGCTGCGGCAGCCATGGCGCTTGGGATCGGCCTTGAAGCTGGGGAGATCGACAATCGTCATCTCCGGCACATAGGTCGGAATCTCTTCCGGAGCCGGGCGGATGAGCAGGTTGCGGATGAAGAGCGAGTGCCAGGCGAACTCCGTGAAGACGCGAGCCTTGACACGATGCACCGGGTCGGCGCCGCCATAGAGATCCTGGGCAAAGAGTTCCTTGCCTTCGGCGTGGCTGATGAAATCAGCGAGCAAGGTCTCGAACTGCGCCGGCGTGATCGCGCCGTTGTTCTCCCACCAGACGGTTCCTTCCGTCAGCGCATCCTTGACGACGAACTTGTCCTTCGGAGACCGGCCGGTATGGCTGCCGGTATCGGCGCAGAGCGCACCGCCATGGGCGATCTCGGACTCGCCGCGCCGCAGCGACTCCTCGTAAAGGCGCGCCGCTTCGAAGTTCCAGCGCACCGCCTTGAGCTTGCGGAAGCCGAATGTGTCGGCGCCGCAGGCGGTGTTGAAGTGACCGATGGTCTCCACAGGCATTCTCCCAAACGGCGCCCTTCGACGCCTTGTTTCGACATGGCGGACTGTGCTTCCGCCACCGTGGGCGAGATCAAGTGCGGCGCTCTTTAAGCGCATGGCGGCGCCGGCTCAAGTCACCGACGAAACTTGAGCAGGCACAAGCTTCCCTAAATCGATTGAATAATCCGAGCCCTCCAGCACAGCGTCATCAGGCCGCAGCTCGGGCCTTCTGGGCCAGCGCCACCAGCGCGGCACGCAACGCCCCCGGGCTGGTGACACGCTCGGGAAAGACAAGGCGCGCCGCAGCATCGCCGCAGACAAGATCAAGCCCTTCGGGGTCGAGTCCCGTCGCCCGCCAGCGCCCCTCCGCCTCACCCAGCAGCCGCGTCGCATACAGCGCGAGCGCGTCCGCATGGTCCTCGTTCATATGTGCGACGGCGCCGTCCTCGGCCTCGATCAGCGCATCGCACCCCGTCAGGTCGAGCAGGACGTCACCTGTCGCGATCTCGGCTGCGCGGGCAAACCCGCCATTGGGATGGAGCCCGGAGACCTCGAGCCGGAAGAGCGAAAAATCGGGGAAATCAATGTAGAGCTTCGACTTGGGGTGACGCGCCAGGAACCGGCGCCGCGCCCGCGGATCGTCGGTGCGCAGGGCACGCCCGGCCACGCTGACGCGCTTCGAGTTGGCCATGGGGTCGCCCTTCCCCAACGCAAAGCACAGGATCGAGCAGCGCGGATCGGCATCGAGATTGCGCGTATGCAATGCGAGCTTCGAGAGCAGAAGAAGCGGCGTTCCATCGACATCGGTCGCGACATTCACGAGAGTCGACAACGGAAATCCGCTTGCCGGGTCAAGGGTCGCCAGCGGCGCCGTGCGAGCAATGCGCAGCAGCTCGCGCGCCATCGCGACCGCATCGAAGGAATCCGGCGCCGTGCCCCCGAGTTCGACGCCGCGCGGCGTGATCGCCTGTCCCTGAACCTCAGACATCGCACGCTCCTCACCCTCAAAAATCGGCCTTGGTGAGCCGCACCAGCCGAAGCCGCCGACAGCCGCTCCGGACCCTTTCGGCATAACAACGCGTTAGGCTGTAGCGAAACCGTCACGGCACCGCTAGATTGCAGCCACGGTTTGGCCGCTCTCTCGCGAGAGTGGACCCGTCATTGCAACGCGGCCCAGAGACGTAAAGCCCATGCCAACCATTGCGCTGGTCGATGACGACCGCAACATCCTGACCTCGGTCTCCATCGCCCTCGAGGCCGAAGGATACCGGATCATGACCTATACGGACGGGGCATCGGCGCTTGATGGGCTGAAGCAGAACCCGCCGGATCTGGCGATCTTCGATATCAAGATGCCACGCATGGACGGGATGGAGCTGCTTCGGCGGCTCAGGCAGAAATCCGACCTGCCGGTGATCTTCCTGACGTCGAAGGACGAGGAGATCGACGAGCTCTTTGGCCTGAAGATKGGCGCGGATGACTTCATCCGGAAGCCGTTCTCGCAGCGACTGCTGGTCGAGCGCGTCAAGGCGATCCTGCGCCGCTCAGGCGCCAAGGATGTCAGCGCGCCAGCGCGACCGGAAGACGCCAAGGCCCTGGAGCGCGGCCAGTTGCGCATGGACCCGGAGCGTCATACCTGCACCTGGAAGGGCGAGCCGGTCACGCTGACCGTCACCGAATTCCTGATCCTGCAGTCGCTGGCACAGCGTCCCGGCGTGGTGAAAAGCCGCAACGCCCTGATGGACGCCGCCTATGACGACGAGGTCTATGTCGACGACCGCACCATCGACAGCCATATCAAGCGGCTGCGCAAGAAGTTCAATCAGGTCGATGCCGAGTTCGACATGATCGAGACGCTGTACGGTGTCGGTTACCGCTTCAAGGAGATGTGAGAATCGCGATCGATGCCTTGACCTGCTCCGAGGGACACTTAACGGCCTTCGTGGAATTGGAACGCATCACGCATGGCGACGATTGAACAGGACAGACCCCGCGCCGAAGGCCGCCGCAGCCGTCCGGCGCTGCGGCGGCGCGTAGCGCTTGCGGGACGGCATGCCTGGCGCGCCATCTCGTCGCGCGCGGCCTCCAGCCTGACGCGTCGCATCGTCGTCCTCAATCTCGCCGGGCTCGTGGCACTGCTGCTCGGCTTTCTCTACCTCAATCAGTTCCGCGAAGGATTGATCGAGTCCCGGGTGCAAAGCCTGCTGACGCAGGGCGAGATCATTGCCGCCTCGATCGCGGCCTCCGCGACGGTCGAGACCGACACGATCACCATCGACGCCGATAAGTTGCTGCAGCTGCAAGCAGGTGAGAGCGCCGGCATTGCCGACGATCCGCTCGATTTCTCGATCAATCCCGAGAAAGTGGCGCCGCTGCTCAGGCGCCTGGTGACGCCGACCAAGACCCGTGCCCGCGTCTATGACAAGGACGGGATGCTGACGCTCGATTCGCGCAATCTCTATTCGCGCGGCGACGTGCTCCGGCTCGACTTGCCGCGCCTCGGCGAGCAGGACGAGGCGCCCTTGCTCGAGCGCACATGGAACATGCTGCGCAGCCGGCTCGGGCGTGCCGACGTGCCGGCCTATGACGATTTCGCCAATGCCAATGGCAAGTCCTATCCGGAGGTGGCACGCGCCTTGAGCGGCGTTCCAGCCAGTGTCGTGCGCGTCAATACGCGCGGGCAKACCATCGTCTCCGTCGCCGTGCCGGTCCAGCGCTTCCGGACCGTACGCGGAGCGCTTCTGCTCTCGACCCAAGGCGGCGACATCGACGGCATCATCGCTGGCGAACGCTACGCCATCATCCAGGTCTTTGCCGTTGCTGCGGGCGTGATGATCGTGCTGTCGGTGCTGCTGGCCGGCACGATCGCCGAGCCGATCCGCAAGCTCGCCGACGCTGCGCAGCGCGTGCGCAAGGGCGTGAAGTCGCGCGAGGAAATTCCCGATTTCACCAATCGCCACGACGAGATCGGACACCTGTCAGGCTCGCTGCGCGACATGACAAAGGCGCTCTACAACCGCATCGAGGCGATCGAGAGCTTCGCCGCCGATGTCGCCCATGAGCTCAAGAACCCGCTCACCTCACTGCGCAGTGCCGTGGAAACGCTGCCGCGCGTGAAAAACGACGATTCCCGCGGCCGGCTGCTCGCCGTGATCCAGCATGATGTCCGGCGCCTCGACCGCCTGATCTCGGATATTTCGGATGCGTCGCGGCTCGACGCGGAGCTGGCACGCAACGATGCCGCCCCCGTCGACATGGCCCAGGTCTTGGAAGCCGTGGTCAGCTTGCAGAACCAGACGCGTCGGGATGGCCAGCCCGGCATCGAGCTTTCGGTCGAGCGGCGCGGGCAGCGCCCTGGCGGACGTCAGGACTTCCTGGTGATGGGCCATGATTCCCGGCTCGGCCAGGTCATGGTCAATCTCATCGACAACGCCCGTTCCTTCTCGCAGCCCGACAAGCCCGTGCGCGTCATACTGTCGCGCGTCGGGCCCGATGTGCTGATCAGCGTCGAGGATGACGGGCCGGGCATCCCGCCCCACGCCATCGAGCGCATCTTCGAGCGCTTCTATACCGACCGACCGGACGAGGGCTTCGGGCAGAATTCCGGGCTCGGCCTTTCGATCTCACGCCAGATCGTCGAAGCCCATCGCGGCAGCATTCGGGCCGAGAACCGGCTCGACCGCTCGACCGGAGCTGAAGACCCGCCACGGCTCGGTGCCCGCTTCGTCGTACGGCTGCCTGCCGTTCAGCACATCGCCTGAGTTGCCGCCATGGACAATGCCAACACGGCCGCAACCGGCGAACGCGTGCATGCCAGCACGATTGCGATTGGAGAGGCCGGAATCATCATCCGCGGCCCATCCGGCGCCGGAAAATCGGTTCTGGCGCTGGCCCTCATCGCGCTCGCCAGGCAGGACGGCCTGTTTGCGCGCCTGGTCGCCGACGACCGGACCGAACTGAATGCGACTGGCGGCAGGTTGGTCGGCTACCCCGTCTCCCCGCTGGAGGGACTGATCGAGCGACGCGGTCTCGGCCTCACGCCMGAGCCCTACTTGCCCGGCGTCGTGATCCGGCTGATTGTCGATTGCAGTGGCGAGGAGCCGGAACGCATGCCTGAGCCGGAAGCGCTGGTGGAACGCCTGGCAGGTATCGACCTGCCGCGGCTGACCGTGAAGGGTCGGGCCGGTGACGAGCGGCTTGTCCTCACCGCCCTGCGCCTGTTCATGGGAGATGCGTGAGCCTTGTTTTCGACAAGATTCAATCCAGCTGTCTTGCCTAACCCGCGCGCCTGCCGCATAAACCGCGACCTTGTCCGGGCGCCTGCAAGCGCTCTCCGGTGCGATAGTGAATGATCGGACTCGTCCTTGTGACGCATGGGCATCTGGCGACCGAGTTCCGCTCAGCGCTCGAACATGTCGTCGGCCCCCAGCAAAACCTCGCCACCATCGCCATCGCCCCCGATGACGACATGGAGGCCCGTCGACGCGACATCATCGCGGCGGTCGAAGCCGTCGAGAACGGCAAGGGCGTGATCGTTCTCACCGACATGTTCGGTGGCACGCCCTCGAATCTGGCCATCTCGGTGATGGAACCCGGGCGGATCGACGTCGTGGCCGGGATCAACCTGCCGATGTTGATCAAGCTCGCCAGCGTGCGCGAGGAGAAGACCCTCGACGAGGCCGTAACCAGCGCGCAGGATGCCGGCCGAAAATACATCACCGTAGCCAGCCGGGTTCTGGCGGGAAAATAGGATGAGCGGCCAGGTGAGCAGCAGCGAAGACGATTGTGATTGCCCGGAAACGGCGATCCCGAACGGCGCGCTTTATTGCGAACTGCCGATCGTCAACAAGAAGGGGCTGCACGCCCGCGCCACGGCGAAATTCGTGCAGTGCGCCTCGAATTTCGACGCCGACATTACCGTGACCCGCTGCGGCGAGACCGTCGGCGCGACCTCGATCATGGGTATCCTGACGCTCGGCGCCGGCATCGGCTCGACCATCACCGTCGTCGCCAAGGGCCGTGACGCCCAGGAGGCGCTGAAGGCGCTCGAAGCGCTGGTCGCCGACAAGTTCGGCGAAGGCGAATAGACTGAGGCGCCGACCGCGCTCCCTTCCAGGTCGCCTGAGGTCGGATTTTGCTGCGCTCGGCCTGAGATGCGCTGGTGGCAAACCGTCCCCTCCCTTCCCGGACTGCTGACTTCTGATGGCAAGCACGCGACAATGCCCGATGCGGGCATCTGACGGGCGAGGTTCGCGCATGTCGCGCCGCGCTCATTCCCGGCGCATATAAAGACATCTTTATATCTTTGATTGCCTTCTGACGCCGTCGCTGCTAGAGAGCCGCGCGTCATTCAAGATCAAGCCATTGGAGCAGCCCCGTGTCGAAGCACGATTACGTCGTCAAGGACATCAGCCTCGCGGATTACGGCCGCAAGGAAATCAACATGGCCCAGGACGAGATGCCGGGCCTGATGGCGATCCGCGCCGAGCATAAGGGCAAGGCCCCGCTCAAGGGCGCCCGCATCGCCGGCTGCCTGCACATGACCATTCAGACCGCCGTGCTGATCGAGACGCTGAAGGAACTCGGCGCCGACGTGCGCTGGTCGTCCTGCAACATCTTCTCGACCCAGGACCATGCCGCCGCCGCGATCGCCGCGACCGGCACCCCGGTCTTCGCCATCAAGGGCGAGACGCTGGAGGAGTATTGGGAATACGTCCTGCGCACCGCGACATGGGGTGACGGCGGCACGCCGAACATGATCCTCGACGATGGCGGCGACCTGACCATGCTGATCATCCTCGGTGCCGAGGCCGAGGCCGGCAAGGCCGAATTCCTGGACAAGCCGGGCAACGAGGAAGAGACGATCTTCTTCAAGCTGATCAAGCGGGAGCTCAAGGCCAATCCAGGCTGGTTCACCAAGACCCGCGCCGCGATCAAGGGCGTCTCGGAAGAGACCACCACCGGCGTGCACCGCCTCTACGAGCTGGCCAAGGCCGGCCGCATGCCCTTCCCGGCGATCAACGTCAACGACTCCGTCACCAAGTCGAAGTTCGACAACCTCTATGGCTGCCGTGAATCGCTGGTCGACGCCATCCGCCGCGGCACCGACGTGATGATGTCGGGCAAGGTCGCGGTCGTCGCCGGCTATGGCGACGTCGGCAAGGGCTCGGCCGCTTCGCTGCGCCAGGCCGGCTGCCGCGTGCTCGTCACCGAGATCGACCCTATCTGCGCGCTGCAGGCGGCGATGGAAGGCTACGAGGTCGTGACCATGGAAGATGCTGCGCCCCGCGCCGACATCTTCGTGACCGCCACCGGCAATCTCGACGTCATCACCGTCGAGCACATGCGCGCCATGAAGCACCGCGCCATTGTCTGCAATATCGGCCATTTCGACTCGGAGATTCAGGTCGCCGGCCTGAAGAACTTCAAGTGGGACAACGTCAAGCCGCAGGTCGACGAGGTCGAGTTCCCCAACGGCAAGCGCATCATCCTGCTCTCGGAAGGTCGCCTGGTGAATCTCGGCAACGCCACCGGCCACCCGTCCTTCGTGATGTCCTGCTCGTTCTCGAACCAGACGCTGGCCCAGATCGAGCTCTGGAACCACCACGCCAAGTACGAGAACAAGGTCTACACGCTGCCGAAGCATCTCGACGAGAAGGTCGCGGCGCTCCACCTCGCCAAGGTCGGGGCCAAGCTGACTGTGCTCAACGATGCGCAGGCGAAGTATCTGGGCCTGGCCCCGACCGGCCCGTTCAAGCCCGAGCTCTACCGCTACTGACACGCCAACAGGCGTAAAGTTGAAGAAGCCCGGCGTTCGCGCCGGGCTTTTTTGCATCTGACTGACCTCTCATTATTGCAAGAAGACACCACTAATAGACAGTGCCCTACAGCCAGGCTCAATTTGTTGATTTCTTGGCCTGGGGCGGCACTCGGTCGCGATTTTCCACGCATTTACCTGCCATTAAGCACTTCCTGCCGGACTCCACCGGTGATTAGAGTGGAGCTGATTCGGGCCCGCTGCGTTCGCGCGAGGTCGAGCAAGCTCAAACGGGTTGGTGTGGTGGTGTGCGTGCGTCCGGTTCGGGCTGCGGCGCCTCGATCGGCTTTCCACCTTGGCCGTTCAACGCCAGGGTCGGGTTCAGACTAAGTGACGGAAGCAGAATGAGACGAGCGGGGCGAAAGAGACGGAACGGAGATGCGGGGCGCCACAGCGCACTGCTCCCAGGCCTCGCCGTCGGCAGCATTCCGCTTCCGGCGCTCGCACAAACCGAGATCATGGCTCCGCTCCCGGCAGGTGCGCTTGGTGCCGGCAGCCTTTCGATCGTCCTGGCCGGGCTTGTGGTCTTCGCGGCAACAACCTCGATCATCTATGTGCGCGAGCGGGGACGCTGGCAGCGCCGTGAAGGAGAGCTCGCGAGCGAACTGGAAGCGGCCCGCAGCCACCAGGAACGCCTGGGTGCGCTGCTCGCCTCCGATGCCCAGGTCGTGGTGAGCTGGAACGGAAAGAACGCCGAGCCGATCTTCGAGGGCGACAGCGGCTTTCTCGGCGCGCCCGGCGCTGCGCTGGCCCTTGCCTATGGCAGCTGGGCCCCTCCCGCCGACGCCAAGCGCCTGGAACTCGCCACCGACGCATTGAAGGAGCGCGGCGAAGCCTTCGGCTTCACGCTCAGGAGTCGCTCCGGCCCGTTCATCGATGTCGAAGGCCGCCCCGTCGCAGGGCGTGCGGTGATCCGTTTCCGCCAGGTCAGCGGCGAGCGGGCCCGGGTCATGGCGCTGCAAAGCGAACTTGAGCATGTCACCGCCGATCATGCAGCGCTCTCCACCTTGCTGGCTGGCCTGCCGCAACCGGTCTGGACCCGCAATGCCGACGGTCGCCTGAGCTGGGCCAATGCCGCCTATGCCCGCGCGGTCGAAGCTGCCGGCGGCAGCGAGGCGGTGAAGGGCGGCCTCGAGCTGCTCGACCGCAATGAACGGGAGAACGCAGCCAAGGCGCGCAGCGAAGGGCGCCCGTTCGCAACACGCGCTCCGGCCGTGGTAGCCGGCCAGCGGCATACGCTCGACATCCTGGAAATGCCGACGCCGGCCGGCTTTGCCGGCATCGCGACCGACATGAGCGAGCTTGAGGCCGTTCGCGCCGACCTGCAGCGCCAGATGGATGCGCATGTGCGCACGCTCGACCGGCTGAAGACGGCCGTTGCCGTGTTCGATGCCTCACAACGGCTGGTCTACAGCAATTCCGGGTTCGAGACGCTCTGGTCGCTCGACTCCGCCTTCCTCGAAGGCAAGCCCAGCGATAGCGAAATCCTCGACCGGCTGAGAGCCGAGCGCCGCCTGCCTGAACTCGGCGACTACCGCAGCTGGAAGGCTGCGGTGCAGGCCACCTATACAAGCCCGCGTGCCAGCGAGGACTGGTGGTATCTGCCGGACGGGCGGACGATCCATGTCGTCTCGAGCCCCAACCCGCAAGGCGGCGTCACCTATCTCTTCGATGACGTGACCGAACGCTTCACGCTCGAATCCCGATTCAATGCGCTGTCACGCACGCAACGGGAAACGCTGGACTCGCTGCGCGAGGGCGTCGCGGTGTTCGGTTCGGACGGCCGGCTCAAGCTCTCCAACCCCGCCTTCGCCCAGGCCTGGAAGATCCACGGCGACCTGGCCGGAGCCACGCCGCATATCGACGAGGTGGTCCGGCTCTGCCGGCCGCTCTATCCGCATGACGATGTCTGGACGGAGCTGCAGAGCGTCATCACCGGCGTGCGCGATGCGCGTGAGGACTATGGCTGCCGGATGGAGCGTCGTGACGGCACCGTGCTCGATTGCGCCGCCGCGCCGTTGCCGGACGGAGCGACGCTGATCACCTTCGCCGACGTCACCGCAAGCGTGAATGTCGAACGTGCCCTGACCGAAAAGAACGAAGCCCTGGAGAAGGTCTCGCGGCTGCGCGAGGATTTCGTCCACCACGTCTCCTACGAGCTGCGCTCGCCGCTGACCAACATCATCGGCTTCGCGCAATTGCTCGGCGCCGAGACGATCGGTGCGCTCAACGAGAAACAACGCGACTATACCGGCCATATCGTGCGCTCGTCCGGCGCACTGCTCGCGATCATCAATGACATTCTCGACCTCGCCTCGATCGACAACGGCGCTTTGGCGCTCGAATTCCAGGAAGTCGATGTCGCCGAGACCATTGCCCAGGCGACGGCCGGCCTGCACGACCGCCTGATCGACAGCAAGCTGACCCTCAAGGTCGATATCGCGCCCCAGACCGGCCCCTTGAGGGCAGATGGCCGCAGGTTGCGGCAGGTGCTGTTCAACCTGATCTCGAACGCGATCGGCTTCTCCGCTCCCGGCCAGACCATCGGGGTCACGGCCGGACGCCTCGGCGGCGATGTCCGCATCACCGTCGCCGACGAAGGCCGCGGCATCCCGGCCGAGGTCAAGGACAAGGTGTTCGACCGCTTCGAGAGCCATTCTCTCGGCTCCAAGCATCGCGGCGTCGGACTTGGCCTCTCCATCGTGCGTTCGATCGTCGAGCTGCATGGTGGCCATGTCGAGCTCGATTCTGCGCCAGGGCAGGGCACGCGGGTCACCGCGGTGTTTCCCTCGGAAGGCATGCCGCTCTCGGATGCCGCTGAATGACAGAGGATACCGTGAAGACAGGCGGGCATCGGCTGACGCTGGCCGGTGAAGCCGCCACTGTGCGGCTCGGCCGCGATCTCGCCGCGATCCTCAAGCCCGGCGATATCGTGGCGATCTCCGGCCATCTCGGCGCCGGCAAGTCGTTGCTGGCGCGCGCTATCCTGCGCGAGCTTGCCGACAACCCGGACCTGGAGGCTCCGAGCCCGACCTTCACCCTGGTGCAGAGCTACGACACGCTGCGCGGCAGCGTGATCCATGCCGATCTCTACCGGGTGCGATCCCCCGACGAGCTCGATGATATCGGGCTGATCGAGGATCTCGACCGCATCATCACGCTGGTCGAGTGGCCGGACCGGGCCGGTACGCGGCTGCCTGCCGGTCGGCGGCTCGACATCGTGCTCGACGTCGACCCAAAGGCGCCCGAGACCGGGCGGATCGCCAGTCTCGCGGGCGGTGTGCTCTGGCGCTCGCGCCTTGCCATCGCGATCGCAGCGCGGCGATTGATCGACTCTGCCGGATGGGGTGAGGCCAAGCGCGACTTCATGCTCGGCGACGCCTCGACCCGCGCCTATGAGCGGCTGACGCGTCCGGATGGACAAACCGCCATCCTGATGATTTCGCCGCCGCGCGCGGACGGCCCCGCGATCCGCCTCGGCAAGCCTTACAGCGCCATCGCGCACCTGGCGGAATCGGTCGATGCCTTCGTCGGCATGGATCGCGGCCTGCGCTCGCTGACCTATTCGGCCCCCGACATCTTTGCCCAGGACCTCGAGACCGGCCTCCTGCTGATCGAGGACCTCGGTGACGAAGGCGTGCTCGACGAGAACGGACCGATTCCCGAACGCTATGAGGCCGCCGCACGCCTGTTGGCCGACATGCATCGCCACACCTTGCCGGCGATCCTGCCGGTCGCCGACGGACGCGACTACATCGTGCCGGACTATKATCGGGGTGCGCTCTCGATCGAGACCGAACTCGTGCTCGAATGGTACGCCCCACATATTGCCGGCGTGACCTTGCCGGCGGTGACTCATGCCGAATTCAGCCGCATCTGGAGCAAGCTGTTCGACGAAATCCTCGCCGCACCATCGACCTGGACGCTTCGCGACTTCCACTCCCCCAACCTGATCTGGCTGCCGAAGCGTGAAGGATACGCCAAGCTCGGTCTGATCGATTTCCAGGACGCCGTGCTCGGCCACCCCGCCTATGATCTGGTCTCGCTGGGACAGGACGCGCGTGTCGACGTGCCGGCGGCGCTGGAACTCAAGCTGCTTGCCGCCTATGGCTCGGCGCGGCGGGCGGCGGACGAGAGCTTCGATCTCGCCGGCTTCGCTCGCGCCTATGCGATCCTGGGCGCACAGCGCAACACCAAGATTGCCGGGATCTTCGCACGCCTCGACAAGCGCGACGGCAAGCCTGCCTATCTCAAGCACCTGCCGCGAATCGAAACCTACTTGCGCCGCAATCTCGAGCACCCAGCGCTCGAAGAGCTGAAGGCCTGGTATCAGGCCTATCTGCCGAAGCTGTTCGAGACAGCCGAGAGCCCCTGAGAGGTCGTTCGCGACAAGCGCGACCGCGACGCGCTATGGATCGCGCAGGTTCATCACAATCGGGAGATTCGCGTGACTGAGACGGGTTCGCGGCCGATCCGCCGGGCCATGGTTCTGGCGGCAGGCATTGGCCAGCGCATGCGCCCAATCACCGACAGCCTGCCGAAGCCCTTGGTCCGGATCGGCGGCAAGGCGATGCTCGATCACGCGCTCGACCGGCTCGCAGAAGCCGGCGCCACCGAGGCGGTCGTCAATGTCCACCATCTCGCCGAACAGATCGAGGCTCACCTCGCCGGGCGCACGCATCCCCGGATCGTCATCTCGGACGAGCGCGACGAGCTGCTCGAAACCGGCGGCGGCGTGAAGAAGGCCCTCCCGCTGCTCGGCGGCGAACCCTTCTTCCACGTCAACTCCGACTCGCTCTGGAGCGAGACCGGCATCTCCAACATTGCGGCCATGGCCGAGGCCTGGACGCCGGCGGAGATGGACATGCTGATGCTGCTGGCCCGGCGCGAGGACAGTGTCGGCTTCGACGGCGCCGGCGACTTCTTCCAGGATGCGGACGGCCGGCTGACACGGCGCGGACAGGCGCCAACGGCCCCCGTCGTCTATGCCGGGGTGATCATCATGAAACCCGAGATCTTTGCCGACACCCCCGAGGGCTCGTTCTCGCTCAACCTGCTCTTCGACCGGCTCATCGCGCGAAAGCGCCTGTTCGGACATGTTCTGCAGGGCCAGTGGCTGCATGTCGGCACGCCGGAAGCGATCGCACCGGCAGAAGCCGCGTTCGCGGCCGCTCAGAGCTTCCATGGCTGAGCTCAACCTGTTCACCATCCCCGCCGGCACAGCGTTTCTCGACGTGCTGGCGCAGGCGGTGCTGGATGGACGATTCGGTCAGGTCTACGCGCCGGATGATCCGGCAGCGATGGCTCGTGCGACGCTCTATCTCMCGACGCGCCGTGCAGCGCGGGCCCTGGTCGCCGGCCTGTCCGCGAGGCTTGGCGGCAAGCCGCTGCTGCTGCCGCGCATCGTGCCGCTCGGCGATGTCGACGAGGCCGAGACGGCGCTGATCGGCGCGGGCGGCTGGGATGGCGCGCGCGTCGGGCCGATCGACCCGCTGGTGCGGCGGATGCTGCTGGCGCGGCTGGTCGATAGCTGGGGACGCACGGCGAACCGCAGCCACCTGAAGCTCGACCCGTCAGAGCCCTCGCTCGTGCCTTCGACGCTGGCCGAGGCCTGGGGGCTGGCTGGCGACCTCGCCGCCCTGCTCGACCAGATGCAGACCGAAGGCGTGCCGGTCGAGCGGCTGGCGACCCTTGACGCCGCTCGTTTCGACAAGGTCTGGCAGCTCAATGCGAGCTTCCTGGCCATCCTGGGCGAGGCCTGGCCGAAGATCCTCGAAAGCCGCGATGCCTGCGATCCTGCCGATTTTCGCAACCGCATGCTCGAAGCCGAACGCCAACGCCTGCTTTCCGGCAGCGTGACCGGGCCTATCATTGCTGCGGGCTCCACGGGCACGATCCCGGCCACCGCCCGGCTTCTCGCAGCGATCGCACGGATGCCCAATGGCGCGGTCGTACTGCCCGATCTCGACCTCGACCTGGCTCAGCTTGCCTGGGAGGCGATCGAGAAGGAGCCTGCACCGTCCCACCCGCAGGCGGCATTGTATCGGCTGCTCCAGACATTGAAGGCCGGCCGTGACGACGCCCAGCCGCTGGCGAGGCCGGAACCGGGCCTCGCGGCCCGGGCGGCGTTGCTGCGCGAGGCGATGCTTCCGGCATCGGTCACGGAATTCTGGGCCGATCTCGCGACCCGCGTTTCCCCGGGCGAGGCTGAAGCAGCCTTCGATGGGATCAGCATCGTGGAGACCGCCGACGAGCGCGAGGAGGCGCTGGCAGTCGCCATCGCGCTCCGTGAAACACTGGAGCAGGACGGCAAGCACGCCGCACTGATCACTCCCGATCGCGGCCTCGCCGAACGAGTCGTCGTGGAACTCCGGCGCTGGGGCATCGAAGCCGATGATTCCGCTGGCCTGCCGCTCGCGCGCTGGCCGGCCGGCGCCCTGCTGCGCCTCTTCCTGGAGGCTGCGCGAGCCCAGATGATGCCGGCGAGCCTCGTTCCCTTGCTCGCCCACCCGCTTTGCCGGCTCGGACTGTCGCGACAGACCGTGGCGCAGGGCGCGGCGGCGCTCGAGATCGGCGCCTGGCGGGGCGAGGCTGTCACAAAGGGATTTGCGGGCCTGCGCAACAGTTTTGCGGCGGTTCCGGGACTGATGCAGGACCGGCATGCGCCTGCGCCGCGCAGGCGCCTGAACAGCGCGGATCTCGCCGCCGCGGGCCTGGTTCTCGACGCCCTCGAGGCCGCCATGGCGCCGCTGCTCGCAGCACTGGCCGCCCCGCTGCCTGCCTTCGCTACTGTGGTGACGGCAAGTCGCGATGCCCTGGTCGCACTCAGTCGGGCGGAGAGTGGCGCCACGCTCGCCTTCGTCGGGCCGGACGGCGAGGCCCTTGCAGGGCTGTTCGACCAGATCGACGGCGCCCTCCCCGATGCTCCCGAGGCCGGCCATCCCCGCGATGTCATTGCGATCCTCGACAGCCTGCTGGCCGAGACATCGGTCCGACGCAGCGGGACGGGCCATCCTCGCGTCAAGATCTGGGGCTTGCTGGAAGCGCGCCTGCTGGAAGCCGACCATGTCGTGCTGGGCGGCCTCGTCGAGTCCGTCTGGCCTCCGGAGGCCAAGACCGATTCCTTCCTGAACCGGCCGATGCGGGCCGAACTGGGCTTGAGCGCTCCCGAGCGGCGCATCGGCCAGACCGCGCATGATTTCATCCAGGGCGCGATGGCGCAGCGGGTGACCCTGACCCGCGCGCGCAAGGCCGGCGAGGCCGAGACCATCGCCTCGCGCTTCTGGCAAAGGCTCAAGGCCGTGACCCCTCAGGATGTCTGGAACGGGGCCGCGGCCAGGGGAGCCCGCCTGACCGGGCTTGCTTCACTCCTGAGCAAACCCGCCGACGCCAAACCAATCGGCCGCCCTGCTCCGCGGCCCGCGCGCCAGCTCCAGCCCGTCGCGCTCAGCGTCACCGAGGTCGAGACGCTCTACCGCGACCCCTACCAGATCTTTGCCMGCAAGATCCTGAAGCTCGACGCCCTTCCCGAGCTCGTTGGCGACCCCGGCGCCAGCGATCGCGGCAACCTGATGCATGATATTGTCGGGACTTTCGCGGAGACCTATCCGGAGCAATTGCCGGCCGACTCACTCAATCACCTGATCGCGATCGGCAAGCGCCTGTTCCAGGCGTTTGACGATACACCCGAGGTCCGCGCCTTTTGGTGGCCGCGCTTCCTCCTGACCGCCAGTCATTTCATCGGCTGGGAGGAGCGCCGGCGCGGCGAGCTGGCACGGGTTGCAGTCGAACGCGGTACCGCGGCGACGTTCAAGCTGCCGGACGGCGCGGAATTCAGACTGAGCGGGCGGGCCGACCGAATCGAGATCACGCGGCAGCCCTCGCTGCGCATCATCGACTTCAAGACCGGAGCTCCACCAAGCAAGGCGCAGGTCGAGAAGGGTTTTGCGCCGCAATTGACACTGGAAGCCGAGCTCGCGGCGCGATCCGGATTTCGCGAGGATATCGCTCCTGCACCGGTCGACGCGCTGCTCTATCTCAAGCTCCATCACGATCCGAAGGGCTGGGCCAAGGACAAGCCGCTCGAGTTCGATGGCGAGCCTCTGGCCGATGTCGCCGCGCGCCATCTCGAACGGCTGATCGAGCATCTCCATGCGCTTCGAAGCGGGCGCGAAGCCTATGTCTCGCGGCGCGCGCCCGACTACATCAAATATACCAGCCCCTACGACCAGCTCGCGCGGGTCAAGGAGTGGTCCGCGGCACCGGGTGGCGACGAGCCCGGAGGCGAAACATGAAGCCCGGCTGGATCGTTCCCCCGCAGACCAACCAACGCCAGGCGCTTGCCGCCCGGCCCGATCTCAGCGCCTGGGTTTCGGCCAATGCCGGTTCAGGCAAGACGCATGTGCTGGTCAACCGCGTGCTGCGACTGCTGCTCGATGGCGTCGCGCCGGCCCGGATGCTCTGCATCACCTACACCAAGGCGGCGGCCGCCAATATGGCGAACCGMGTGTTCAAGGCGCTCGGCGCCTGGGCGACCATGCCGGATGAGGCCCTTTCCGCGGCGCTCCAAGGCCTGACCGGCGAGCGCGCGACGGCGCGGCAGCAGGCAAGCGCTCGCCGGCTGTTCGCGGAGGCGCTGGAGACGCCGGGTGGGCTCAGAATCGAGACCATCCACGCCTTCTGCACGCGCGTTCTGCAATCTGCGCCCTTCGAGGCGAACGTACCGCCGCGCTTCGAGGTTGCCGATGATCTCGCGCAGGCTGAGCTGCTGCACGACGCAAGGCGCGAATTGCTCGCGGCCATTGCCGCCGATCCTGCCGGCGCGGAGGCGCAGGCGCTCGACCTGCTGGCCAGGCAGGCGGCGCAGGACACCTTTGACGCGATGATGCAGGAGGCCTTGCGCCAGCGCACCCTGTTCAGCGACGCAGACGGCCGCGCGCGCTCGGCGCAGGAGATGCGCGCGGGCATTTCGGGTTTCCTGGGAATTGCACCGGACCTGACGAATGACGAGGTGCTGGCCGATTTCCGGCGCGATCTTGCCTCCGTTCCAGGACTTGCCGCTCTCGTCTCGGCGCTGGATGCCGGTAGCGCGACCCGGCAGAAATTTGCGGCTGCGCTGCGGAGCCTGACGGCGCAGCAGTTCGAGGGCGACCCGATCGCAACCTGCCGCTCCGGCTTCATCACGGCCGAAGGCACGGTCAACGCGCATATCAGGGGCAAGGGCAAATCCGAACTCGAGTCGGCGCTGATGGCCGTGCTCGACACTCTTGCCGATCTCCTGCTCGGCGCAGTCGACCAGCTCAACGCCATTGCCATCCGCGACCGCAGCCACGCGCTCGCGCTGCTGGTGACACGGATGCTCGCCTCTTATCAGCGGTTGAAGAGCGAGCGCTCGCTGCTGGACTATGACGACCTGATCGCCAAGACGCGCTCCCTCCTCTCGCGGGTCGAGGCCGCCTGGGTGCTCTACAAGCTCGATGCCGGCATCGATCACATCCTGCTCGACGAGGCGCAGGACACCAGCGAGGCGCAATGGGCGATCCTGGGCGCGCTCGCCGACGAGTTCACGGGCGGACGGGACACGCGCGCAGAGAGCCCAAAGCCCCGGACGATCTTCGTCGTCGGCGATGAGAAGCAGTCGATCTACGGCTTCCAGGGTGCCGCGCCGAGCGCCTTCGGCGAGCAGCGGACCCGGCTCGGGCTGAATATCCGGCAGGCGCAGCTCGCATTCGAGGCGGTGAGCCTCAACACCTCCTTCCGCTCGGCGCCCGACATCATGCGGGCGGTGGACATCGTCTTCGCGGTGGCGGAGCACGCCCGCGGGCTGGTCTTCGACGGCAGCGCCCGGCCGGAGGTGCATGACACGGTGCGCCAGGGCGACCCCGGCGCAGTCGATCTCTGGCCGCTATCGGCCGACGACCAGAGCGAGCCGCCGGATGCCTGGACGACTCCGGTCGACGCGCCCGAGCAGCGTAGCGGGACCGTGAAGCTCGCAACGCGCATCGCCGGCGTGCTGGCACGCTGGACGCGCAGCGGGCAGGATGATCTCGGACACGGCTTCAAGCCCGGCGACGTCATGATCCTGCTGCGCCAGCGCGGGCCGCTGTTCGAGGCGATCGTCAAAGCCCTGAAGGATGCGGGCGTGCCGGTGACCGGTCGCGATCGCTTGAGCCTCGCGACACATCCCGCTGTCGAAGACCTCGTGGCACTCGGCCGGGCGCTGCTCCTGCCCGATGACGACCTGTCGCTGGCCATCGCGCTGAAGACGCCGCTGCTTGGCCTCGACGACGACGATCTGATGCGCTTCGCGCCGGAGCGAAAGGGCTCGCTGCGCGTCGCCCTGCACGGCATCGGCGAAAGCGAGCCGCGCTTTGCCGCCACCGAAGCACGCCTCTCCCAACTCGGTGACGACGCACGGCGCATCGGGCCATTTCGCTTCTTTGCGCAGCTGCTCGGGCCGGAAGGCGGGCGCAATCTCGCTCTGGCTCGGCTTGGGGCCGAGGCCGGCGACGCGCTCGACGCCTTTCTCAACGCGGCGCTGGACTATGAGCGACGGCACGGCCCATCGCTTGCCGGCTTCCTGCACCACATTACCCAGGCCGGAACCGAGGTTAAGCGCGACCTCTCCAGCAGCGCAGGCGAAGTGCGCGTCATGACGGTGCACGGCTCGAAGGGATTGGAGGCGAAGATCGTGATCCTCGCCGATCTCGCCCCCGAGCCGGGCGCCAACCGCTTGCCGAAGATTCTCGCGGTGGAACCTCCCAGGGGCAAACTCGTGCCGATCTGGCCCCCGGCCAGGGCAGACGATGCGGAGGCGACCCGCAGGGCGAAGGCGCAGGTCGTCGACCAGCTTGCCGAGGAGCATCATCGCCTCCTCTATGTCGCGATGACCCGGGCCGAGGACCGGCTGATCGTCTGCGGAGCGCAAGCCAAAGGCGAGGCGCCGCCCGGAAGCTGGTATGCGATGATCGAAAGCGGACTTTCGCTCGCGACATCGGGCCTGCAGGAGGTCGCCGCACCGGACGGTGTCGGCACGATCCGGCGCTTCATGGTCTCGGCACCAAAGCCCACCGGTCCTGTGGAGGAGGCGCAGTCCAAGCCGGTGCTCGCCGAACCCGGCTGGCTCCGCGCCTCCGCGCCCGCCGAACAGGAACCGTTGCCACCGCTCAAGCCGTCGAATGCGATCAGCGCCGCCGATGCGGCCGAGCGGCCGGGCGACGGCCCATTCCTTGCCGAGGCAGCGCAAGCCGGCCGGCTGGCGCATCTGCTCCTGCAGATCCTGCCGGATGTCGACGCGCCGGCCCGCAACGCGACGGCACAGGCACTCGCCGCCCTGCGCGGAGCCGGTTTGCCTGGCGCACGACGCCAGGAGGTCATCGGCCAGACCCTGGCTTTGCTTCGCGCCCCTGCGCTTTCCGCCCTGTTTTCATCCGGATCTCTGGCTGAGGTTCCGATTGCCGGCGAGATCACGCTTGCGAATGGTGCAGTGCGCGCCGTCTCGGGCCAGATCGACCGGCTCGCCGTCACGGAGAACGAGGTACTGATCGCCGACTTCAAGACGGCGTCGCGCCCGCCGGCCGATGAATCGGCGATCCCGCCCGCGACGCAAGCCCAGCTCGCCGTCTATCGCGCCCTGATCGGGCAAATCTATCCGGGGCGGCAGGTGCGGACCCTGGTGATCTACACTGCGACGCTCGCGACACTGGAGCCACAAGCCGCTGCGCTCGATGCCGTTCTGGCGAATTTGGCAGGGTAGCCCTGCTTCAATGCAAGGCCGACGAAACTTGACCCGGGCTGCCGGCGTTCATAGCTTCGGTGTCGAATGCAGCAGTGCTGCGAACTGCTTTTGAAAGGCGAAGAAGCCATGGCGACGAACAAGGTAACCGATGCGAGCTTCGAGGCGGATGTCCTCAAGTCGAGCGAGCCGGTCGTGGTCGATTTCTGGGCCGAGTGGTGCGGCCCCTGCCGGATGATCGGCCCAGCGCTCGAGGAGATCGCCGGTGAGATGGCCGGCAAGGTCAAGATCGTGAAAATGAATGTCGATGAGAACCAGGCCATTCCCGCCCAGTTCGGCATTCGCTCGATCCCGACCCTGATGCTGTTCAAGGACGGCAAGCTGGCCTCGCAGAAGGTCGGCGCGGCCCCTAAGAGCGACCTTTCACGCTGGATTTCGGCCTCGGTCTGAGTTCTGCCGGCCTGTCGGGCCAAAAAAATCAGCCCGCCTTCCCCGGGGGAGGCGGGCTTTTCTTTGGGCGAATGGCGCCGTTCCGTCGAAGAATCAGCGCTTCGAGCGGGAATCGACGCTCCAGGCGCCAGCACCGGCGAAGACCAGGTAAAGGAAGATGAAGCAGTAGAGGATCGCCGCATCGCCGCCATTAAGCAGCGGGTAGATGCTGCGCGGTGCGTGGAACATCCAGTAAGCATAGGCCATTTCGCCAGCCAGCACGAAGGCGACAGGACGGGTCCACAGGCCGATCAGGATCAGGAAACCGCCAACAGCCTCCAGAATGGCGCCGAACCAGAACAGAGTGAAGGCGGCCGGCAGGCCGCTGGCTGGCGCGGCCGGGAAACCAAAGAGCTTCTGAGTGCCATGGATGATGAAGATCAGCGCGGTCACGATGCGCAAAACGGCGAGAGCCTGCGGGGCAAAGCGGCTCAGGGGGTTGGAGGCTTGCATTCGGACATAACCTTCTAGGTCGCGGAGGCTCGAGTACGTCGGAACAGGCTGGATTCGTGCCGAATTGCGGCATTGCATCTGGACTGCGCGGCGAAGTTGTCGGGTTTCACGCGATTTTCAATTCACAAGAACGTTTGCACTGCAACATTCCCCGGCGAAGTGCCATGGCTGGCGCATTTGCCACAAATCCGAGTGATCGCTGCTCCGGGCCCGTGCTGGAATCTGGTTTCCCTTAACCGGCCCTTAAAAGCGCCATGTTTGACTCCTGTGTGAAGCTCGCGCGTTTTCGGTGCAAAGGGCGCGGTTTCACGGGGCTGAACGGGGCAGAATGAACGATCGGGCGAGACGAGGCGGCGAGCGGCGCGAGCCGTCCTTCGAGGGTGGGCGGAGCGAGAGTTCCGACGCCTTCGACATGCGCCTCTCCGCCGATGATCGCTCGAGCCGCAGCCATCGCGGCGCCGCACGTCAGGAGCCGAGAGAAGAGATGCCGAAGATCCGCAAGGGTGGGGGCGGAAATGGCGGGGGCCGGCGGCGTGGACGCAAGCGCCGCTCCTTCCTCGGCCGGATGATGTACTGGACGCTGGTCCTCGGACTCTGGTGCGTCATCGGTGTCGGCGGGCTGGTGGCCTATCACGCGGCGCAATTGCCGCCGATCAATCAGCTCACCGTGCCAAAGCGTCCGCCGAACGTCGCGATMCTCGCCGCCGACGGCTCGCTGCTCGCCAATCGCGGCGAGACCGGCGGGCGTACCGTGACGCTTGGCGAGATTCCGCCCTATCTGCCCAAGGCCTTCGTCGCGATCGAGGATCGACGCTTCTACGAGCATTTCGGCATCGACCCGATCGGCATCGCCCGCGCCATGGTGCGCAACGTCACCAACCGGGGTGGCGGCGTCCAGGGCGGCTCCACCCTGACGCAGCAGCTTGCCAAGAACCTGTTCCTGACCCAGGACCGCACCGCCGCGCGCAAGATCCAGGAAGCGATCCTGGCGCTGTGGCTGGAGCAGACCTACAGCAAGGACCAGATCCTCGAGCTCTATCTCAACCGCGTCTATTTCGGCTCCGGCGCCTATGGCGTCGAGGCGGCCGCGCAGCGCTATTTCAACAAGTCCGCCCGCTCGGTCACCGTCCCCGAAGCCGCCATGCTGGCGGGCCTGGTACAGGCACCGTCGCGGCTGGCGCCCAACCGCAATCCGGATGCGGCCGAGAAACGGGCGCAGCTCGTGATCGCCGCGATGGCCGAGMAGGGCTTTGTCTCGCAGGCCGCAGCGAAATCAGCACTGGTCGCCCCGGCAGAAGCGGCCGAACGTGTCGGCGCCGGCTCGGTGAACTATGCGGCCGACTACGTCATGGACGTGCTCGACGACTTCATCGGTGCGGTCGAGGGCGACGTCACGGTGCTGACGACAATCGATCCAAAGCTGCAGGCCGCGGCCGAAACGACCCTTGTCGAGTCTCTGGCCGCCCAGGGCGGGAAGCTGAATGCCAGCCAGGGCGCCGTCGTTTCCATGGCGCCGGACGGGGCTCTGCGCGCGCTGATCGGCGGACGCGACTACACCAAGAGCCAATTCAACCGCGCGACCGCCGCCAAGCGCCAGCCAGGCTCATCCTTCAAGCCCTTCGTCTATCTGACTGCGATCGAGCATGGCCTGACGCCGGACACGATCCGCGACGACTCCCCGGTCTCGATCAAGGGCTGGCAGCCGGAGAACAACAGCCGCACCTATCGCGGCCCGGTGACCCTGCAGACCGCCTTCGCCCATTCGATCAACACCGTCGCGGTGAAGCTGAACCAGGAGGTGACGCCGAAGGAAGTCGTGCGCACCGCGCAGCGGCTCGGCATTTCCTCGGGCCTCCAGGCCAATGGCTCGCTGGCACTCGGTACCTCGGAAGTGACGCCGATCGAGCTCACCACGGCCTATGCCAGCTTCGCGAATGGCGGGCAGTCCGTGCTGCCCTATGTCATCCGCGAGGTAAAGTCGGTCTCGGGCAAGGTGATCTATGCCCGCAAGGCGACGAGTTTCGGGACGGTGGTGCAGCCGCAGGTGCTGCCGATGATCAACGCCATGTTCCACGAAACCATGGCCAGCGGCTCGGGCAGCAAGGGCAATCTCGCCGGTTGGGAAGTCGGCGGCAAGTCGGGAACCACGCAGGATTTCCGCGATGCCTGGTTCGTCGGTTTCACCTCCAAGCTGGTGACCGCCGTCTGGATCGGCAATGACGACAACAGCGCCATGAAGCGGGTCTATGGCAGCGGATTGCCACTCGAAGTCTGGGGCAGGTACATGAAGGCCGCCCATGTCGGCCTGCAGCCATCGCCGCTGCCGGGTGGGTTGTGGCGCGCGGGGCCGAAATCGATCTTCGATGGCGGCGCGCCAGTGGCCGGCATGCAGCCGCCAGCACAGACCCAGACAGCGGGCGCAGGTTCGGACCGCGCCTGGGTGCCGCCTGCGCCGCAGGAGAAGAACTTCCTCGAGCGGCTGTTCGGCGGCTGAGCCTTTTCAGGCCTTGGCCGCTCGCAGCTTGCGCGAGGCGTGAAACAGGACCAGTGCCGACACGCCGAGCAGCGACATCATCGCCGGCAGCGGCAGCGCGGAGTCGGTCAGCAGCTTGCCGACCACAAGACCGACACAGGCCGAGAACAGCATCTGGCAGAGCCCGACGAAGGATGATGCAGCACCAGCGCGATCCGGAAACGGCATGAGCGCCGAGGCCTGCGCCTGGGGCATGCTGAGCCCGATCCCGATCGAATAGATCGCCCAGGGTATCGTGACGCCGAGGGGGCCGCCAAAGCCGGCGGTGAGGCATAGCAGCATGCTCAGCCCGCCCGCAGCCAGGAAGGCCACGCCGATCGCAATGACGCCGTCGAGCCCACGCCGGCCGACGAGACGCTGGGCGATGATGGTGCCCAGGATGAAGCCAAGCACCCCGAACCCGAAGGACAGGCCGTAATCGCGCGGCGACAGGCCATAGATGCTGATCAGCACGAAGGACGAGCCGGAGATGAAGGCGAAGAGTCCGCCATAGGCCAAGGCCGTGATCGCGACATAGACACGATAGGGACGGTTCCTGAGCAAGACGCCGAAGCTGCGGAAAATCGCCAGCAGCGACAGCCGCTCCGATGAACGCACGCGGATGGTTTCCGGCAGGAACAGGATGATCACGACCGCCAGCAGCAGCGCGAGAGCCAGCGTCGCAACAAAGGTCGAGCGCCAGCCAAAGGCCGCCTGCAGGATGCCGCCGACCGCCGGCGCAATGGCCGGGACCAACCCCATGATCATGCCCATGCGGGCGAATTCCCGGCCGGCGCGGGGCCCCTCATAGAGATCCCTGACCATGGCCCGGCCGAGCACGATCGGCCCGGACGCGCCCAATGCCTGCAAGACCCGGCCCGCCACCAGCCACTCGATCGAAGGCGCAAGTGCGCAGAGCAGGGTCGCGACGAGGAAAAGCGCCAGCCCGGTGAGAAGCACGGGTTTGCGCCCCAACCGATCCGAGAGCGGCCCCCAGACGATCTGGCCTCCGGCGAAACCGAACAGAAAGGCGGAGAGCGTCGCCTGCGCCCCTGCAACGTCGGTGCCCATGACACGAACGATCTCGGGCAGGGACGGCAAATAGAAATCGGTCGAGAGCGGCCCGAGGGCCGTCAGCATGGCAAGGACCGCGGTCATTGCGAGCGTGTCGGGGCGCAGCTTCACGAGACCATCCCTGTTTCGGCTGATGCCGGGTTAGGGGAGGTTGCGCCTCAAGTCGAGCCGGACGCCTGCGGCCAGGACTGCCTCAGCCGTAGCCGTGCAGCCCTGCGCCATGGCGCTTCAGCCAGGCTTCCGCTTCTTCCGTCCGTGGGCAGAGCTTGTGGGTCAGCGCCCAGAAGCGATGGGAATGGTTCATCTCCTTGAGATGCGCGACTTCATGGGCCGCGAGATAGTCCAGCACCAGTGGCGGGGCGAGGATCAGGCGCCAGGAGAAATTCAGGTGCCCCCTCGACGAACAGGAGCCMCACCGGCTCGTGGTGTMGCGGATGGTGATCTTGCGGGCGGGGATGCCGAGCGTTGCCGTGTGGTGCCTGACCGCACGCTCCAGATCCTCGAGTGCGGCGCGGCGCAGGAAATCCTTGACCCGACGCGCGACATGGGCGGCTTCGCCGGCGACCGCGATGATGGCGGTGCCATCCTTGTCGATTGTAGCGTGGGTGATGCCGCGCACCTTCGACCAATGCACGATCCGGTGGGGTGCGCCGCGAAAGGGCACGACCTGTCCCGGCTCAAAGGGCACCGAAAGCGGACGTTTGGCGAGCTTTGCCGCGATCCAGCCACCATGATTCTCGGCGAAGATCTTGCCGGTGAGGAAGTCTGCGCGTTCCGGCAGCGTCAGCGTGATCTCGCCGGTCGCCTGCGAGACACGCAGCGTCATCCGCCGAGCGGCAGCGCGCCGCTTCACCGCAACGGAGAACAGCGTGCCGCCGTGAGCGACCTCGATCCGATCCGGATCAGGCTGGCGCTTGAACAGGGAGAGCCGCATCGCCCGCAATTGTGCTGGATTCGCGGGCGATGCGGAAGGGCTTCAGTTCGCGATCTTCAAGGCCTTGCGCGCGACGGCCGCGCTGTCGTCCCGGCGCACCTTGGCTGCCTCCATGTCGAGGCTGACCATGAAGTCGGAAATGCGGGGCGCGATTTCGGCGCGGAAGCGCGAACCGTTGAAGACGCCGTAATGGCCGACGCCCTTCTGAAGGTAATGCACGCGCTTGTCGGCCGGGATATTGGCGCAGAGATCATGGGCGGCCTGGGTCTGGCCGACGCCCGAGATATCGTCGTTCTCGCCCTCGACCGTCATCAGCGCAACACGACGAATGGCCTTCAGATCAACCAGCTTGTCGCGATGCATCATCGTGCCCTTGGGCAGGGCATGCTGAACGAATACGGTATCGACCGTCTGGAGATAGAACTCCGCCGTCAGGTCCATGACCGCGAGATACTCGTCATAGAAATCGCGGTGCTTCTCGGCCGAATCGCCATCCCCGGCGATGAGGTGCTTGTACATCTCGTAGTGAGCCGAGACATGCCGGTCGATATTCATGGCCATGAAGCCCGATAGCTGCATGAAGCCGGGATAAACCTCCCGGAAAGCGCCCATATGCGGGAACGGCACCATGGTGATGCAATTGCGGCGGAACCATTCGGTACCGCGCTCCATGGCTAGCTGGTTGACCGCGGTCGGCGAGCGGCGGGTATCGATCGGACCACCCATCAGGGTCATCGACCGCGGCGCATTGGGATCATTCTCCGCTTCCATCCGCGCGATCGCGGCAATCACCGGAACCGCAGGCTGGCAGACGGCCATGACATGGGTGTCGGGGCCGAGCGTCTGGAGCATGCCGACGACGTAGTCGATATAATCGTCGAGATCGAAGCGACCGGCGGCGAGCGGCACCAGGCGGGCATCCGTCCAGTCGGTGATGTAGACCTCATGGCCAGGCAGGAAGGCCTCGACCGTGCCTCTTAGCAGAGTGGCGTAATGGCCCGACATCGGCGCAACCAGCAGCACCTTCGGCTGCGGCTTGCGACGCCCGGCGATTTTGCGGTCGAAATAGACCAGCTTGCAGAAGGGCCGCTCCCAGACGACGCGTTCCTCGACGGCGACCTTGACGCCGCCAATCGTGGTCTCGTTCAGGTCGAAGGCGGGCTTGCCATAGCGGCGCGTCATCCGTTCGAACAGTTCACAGGACGCAGCGACCGTGCGGCCGAGCGGCGTGTAGGTCAGCGGATTGGCTGGGTTCTTGAACGCCAGCTGCAGCGCATCCGACATGCCACGAACGGGCGCGACCATCGTATGAACCGCTTCGTAGGCGTGATAAGCGAACGACATGGCAGCTCCATACATGCAGCGACGTCTCCCGGGTGCCGGATGCACCTGATGATGCGCCGCAACAAACAGCGCAGCCTAGATTGTTTCTGCTCTCATTCAATCCGGCAAAAGGCTAAGATTTTCCTTCAATGCCAAAATGCCACAGTTTTGCACTGCAAAACCCCGGTCCGTCATCGGATGCATGGGCGTCATGACGGTCCCTGATGCGGATCTCCCGCCGCTGGCACGATCCAGCCGTCATTTGCGCCTCGACACCCTCGTGCGGTTGCGCTGGCTTGCTATCGCCGGCCAGAGCCTCGCAGTCGCTGGCGTGCATTTTGGCCTCGGCTTCACCCTGCCCTTCGGCTGGTGTTTCCTCGCCATCGCAATCTCCGCCTGGCTGAACATTGCGCTGCGCATTCGCTTTCCGCTCAGCCACAGGCTGCGCGAGGATGCGGCGACCGCGCTGTTGGCCTTCGACATCATCCAGCTCGCAGCCCTGCTCTACCTGACCGGCGGCCTGCAAAATCCCTTCGCAATTCTGTTCCTCGCGCCGGTGATGATTTCGGCGACAGCCTTGCCGCCGCAGCGCACCATGCTGCTCGGGCTACTGGCCGTCGTGCTGGCGAGCGTGCTGAACTTCGCGCATCTGCCCCTGCCCTGGGCCGGGCCCAACCGGCCGGTCCTGCCGCCATTCTACCAGGCCGGGAACTGGATCGCGCTCGTGCTCGGGCTCGGCTTCACCGGCATTTATGCCTGGCGCGTCGCCAAGGAAGCGCGCGACCTCTCGGAGGCTCTCGCTGCGACGGAGTTGGTCCTGGCACGCGAACAGCACCTTTCGCAGCTCGACGGCCTCGCCGCAGCAGCAGCCCATGAACTCGGCACGCCGCTCGCCACGATCGCCCTGGTGGCACGTGAATTGTCGCGGCTGGCCCCTCCGGAAGGCGAGATGGCGGAGGATATCACGCTGCTGCGCGAGCAGGTCGAGCGCTGCCGCGGCATCCTCGGCAAGCTCACCTCGCTTCAGGACGACGATGCCGGCCCGCTCGACCAACTCTCGCTGCGCCTGCTGATCGAAGAGACGGCCGGCCCGCAGCGGCCATTCGGCGTGCCGTTCCGCATCGATATGATCGGAGACAAGCCGGAACCCGTCTGCCGACGCAACCCGGGCATGATCTACGGCCTCGGCAATATCGTCGACAATGCCGTCGACTTCGCCCGGTCCGAAGTGGCGATCATCGCACAATGGACCGATATACATGTCATGCTGACCATCGCCGATGATGGCCCCGGGTTTCCTCCCGACGTCCTGATGCGCGCCGGCGAGCCCTATCTCTCGCGCGCAGCGGCAGAAAGTCGCGCCGGCGGCGGTTTGGGCCTGGGACTTTTCATTGCAAAAACGCTGCTGGAACGCGGCGGTGCAGCGCTCGAATTTTCGAATCTGCCATCCCCGGCGAGCGGCGCGTCCGTCCGCATGGTCTGGCCGAGGGCGGTGTTCGAGGCCGACGCAAAACCTTCCGGGTCTTCAAAACGGGGGGAAATGCCACTACCTGAGGGTGACGGCCCCTTCTCGCCGTCCTGATGCGCGAAACCCATGATCGCGTTACAATTTCGCCGGCCCGAACCGGTGGCAGGAGAGTTGAGATGCAACAGGCGCTGAACGACGCCGCCCAATCGGACATGACCCTGCTGCTCGTCGACGACGACAAGCCGTTCCTGACCCGACTCGCGCGGGCCATGGAAGGGCGGGGTTACTCCGTACGCATCGCCGAAAGTGTCTCGGCTGGTCTTGCTGCTGTCGAAGAAGAGGCCCCGGCCTTTGCTGTCATCGATCTGCGCCTTGCTGATGGCAACGGGCTCGATGTCATCGCCCGCCTGAAGGAGCGCCGCCCCGACGCGCGCGGCATCGTGCTGACCGGCTACGGCAACATCGCGACCGCCGTCAGTGCCGTGAAGCTCGGTGCCTTCGATTTCCTGGCAAAACCCGCTGACGCCGACGAAATCCATTCGGCCCTGGCAGCCGCGCGCGATTCGCGGCCGATGCCGCCGGAAAACCCGATGTCGGCCGATAGGGTCCGCTGGGAACATATCCAACGTGTCTACGAGCTGTGCAGCCGCAATGTCTCTGAGACGGCGCGGCGGCTCGGCATGCACCGGCGCACCCTGCAGCGCATCCTGGCAAAGCGCGCCCCGCGCTGAAGCATCGGCCCGAAAAGTGGATTGCGGTTTTCGGGAAAGCCTATGCAAGCGCTGAAGGTCAGATTATCGGGCCGGATATCCGGCCCACTGATCTAGAGCGGCGGGTCCTCGATCAAGGCAAGGCGCTGGGCAGACAGCCTGGCGAAGGCGATCGTGAGCGCCTTGCGTCGTGCAGCCACGAGCGGATGGCGCGGCGCATCGCGCAGGAGTTCGCCGCCATAGCTATCGGCGATGATCAGCCCGACATCGTCGGGCAGGATTTCGCGCGGGAATTCCGGCGCGACCGCGAAGAGAAAACCATCGCAATAGTCGCGATAATCCGGCCATTTGCCATCGACGCGATAGTCCTCGATGCCCGACTTGACCTCGATGACCAGGAGTTCGCCGGTCGGAGACAAGGCGACGATATCGCCCCGACGGCCATTGGCGAAGGTCATTTCCTTGACGATGGCATAGCCGCGCTCACGCAGATGCCTGGCCGCGCCGCGGCAGACGGCACGGGTGATGTCTGGGCGGGCAGGCGGCGGGTTGAGCACGGAATCGGGAAGCAACATACCCACATGTTCACTCTTTGTGCGCCTCAACGCAAGCTGAAGACGCTTGCAGGCCCGCGCCGTCCGGCTATGGTCCCGGCGCTTTGAACTCCCATCTTGCTCTCCTGCTGATCATCATTCCGGCTGCCGCGGCATCGGCGGCGCTCTGCGTGCTGTTGCGGCCCCTGCTGGTCCGCTATGCGTTGGCGCGRCCGAATGCCCGCTCCAGCCATACGCAGCCGACGCCACAGGGCGGCGGCATCGCAGTTCTTGCCGGGGCCTTTCTCGCGCTGATCCTGGCTCTGCTGCTCCTTCCCCTTCCAACGGCGGCGCGCGCTGATCTGGTCTGGGTCATGGCGGCGGCAACGGCACTGGCGGTCGTCGGAKCCTGGGATGACATCCGCCCGCTTCCGGCCGCGACACGGCTCGTCCTGCAGGCGCTTTGCGTCGGGATCGTGCTGTTCTGCGCCGCTCCCGAACTCAGACTGTTCCCGGACCTCATGCCGCTCGGGCTCGAGCGCGGTCTCGCGCTCATCGCCGGGCTCTGGTTCGTCAATCTCGCCAATTTCATGGACGGCATCGACTGGATCACCGTGGCCGGCATCGCACCGCTCGCCGGTGCGCTTGCCCTGGCGGGCGCCAGCGGGGTGCTCGATCCCGCCAGTGGCCTGCTCGCCGCCGCCTTGTTCGGCGGGATCATCGGCTTCGCGCCGTTCAACAAGCCCGTGGCGCGGCTCTTTCTCGGCGATGTCGGCTCGCTGCCGCTCGGTCTGCTCAGCGCCTATCTGCTTTACCGCCTGGCGGGAACCGGCGCACTGACCGCCGCGCTGATCCTGCCGCTCTACCATGTCGCGGATTCGACGATCACTTTGTTCAGGCGGCTGGCGCGCGGCGAGAAAGTCTGGGAGGCGCATCGCAGCCATTTCTACCAGCAGGCCACCGTCAACGGCTTCAGCGTTCGAGAGGTCGTGATGCAGGTCGCGCTGCTCAACCTTGCCCTGATCGCGCTTGCCGGACTCAGCGTCGCCGTTCCCGCGCTTTGGCAACAGCTCATCTGTCTTGCCCTTGCAGCGATGCTGACCGGGCTGCTGCTGCGGCGCTTCGCCAGCAAGCGGATCCGGCCGTGAGCGAACGTGTTCTCGTTACAGGAGCGAGCGGCTTCATCGGCCCGCATGTCGTCGCCGGCCTTCGTGCGAGGGGATATGGCGTCCGGGTAGCCCAGCGGCGCGAGAGCCCCGCGGATGAGGGCATCGAGCGCGTGGTGATCGGCGATCTCTCCGAGCCGGTGGATTGGCGCCCGGCTGTCGCTGGCATCCGCCATGTCGTTCATCTCGCCGGCCTCGCCCATGCCGGGCCTGGTCTCGATGAATCGCTCTACCGGCGCATCAACACCGAGGCGACGCTCGCGCTGGCGGAAGCTGCTCTGCAAGCAGGCGCTGCGCGATTTGTCTATGTCTCCTCAATCAAGGCTCTCACGGGAGCCTTTGACGGCCATTTTCGCGAGAGCGACGCGCCAGCACCGGACGATGCCTATGGCCGCTCCAAGCTTGCAGCGGAGCAGGGACTCGCCGCGCTCGGTCTCGACTGGATCTCGCTAAGGCCGGTTTTGGTCTATGGGCCCGGCGTCAAAGCGAATATGGCGTCGCTCCTGAAGCTGGCGCGTTTGCCGATACCCTTGCCCCTCGGCGGTCTCGATGCCCCGCGCTCGCTGCTCGCCATCGAGAATCTCGTCGACGCGATCCTCTTCGCGCTGACATCCGCCTGTCCGGCACGGCGTAGCTATACGGTTGCCGACCCCGAGCCCGTCAGCGTGGCCGAGATGATCGCGGCGATGCGCTCCGGCCTCGGGCGCAAGCCMGGCCTCCTGGCCATTCCAGCGGCCCTCCTGAGGCAGGCGGCGCGGCTGTCCGGGAAGAAACAGGCCTTCGCCAAGCTCAGTGGCGGGCTCGTCGCGCGCCCCGAGGGGCTGATCAGGGCCGGTTGGCGGCCACCGGCAGCGACGCTTCCGGCACTGGCGCAGCTGGCCGCGGCTGCTGACGCAGCTTGAAATCCGGAATCGCCTCCTCCAGCACCGCTTCAGCCGCAAGGCGATCCTCAGCCTTGATGGCGGCTTCCAGGCGCGAGAACCAGCCCTGCATGCGGGCGCGCGCCGCGAAGCTCGGCTTCGCGGCCATGACGCCGTCGAGCCCGGTCTCGGCCATCGGCTCATCGTGCGCGAAGAGAATCTCGTTCAGACGCTCGCCAGGGCGGACGCCGGTGATCGCGATTTCGATATCGACGCCCGGCTCGTAGCCAGCGAGCCGAATCATGCGCTCGGCCAGATCCATGATCCTGACCGGCTGGCCCATCTTGAGCACATAGACGGCCGCGCGCTCAGTCTCTGGCCCTGCGGCGCGGGCATGCGACGCGGCGGTCAGGACGAGATCGCAGGCTTCGCGGATCGTCATGAAGTAGCGGATCATCTCCGGGCTGGTCACGGTCAGCGGGCCGCCGCGCTTGATCTGCGCCTTGAACTTAGGAACCACCGAGCCGACCGAGCCCAGCACGTTGCCGAAGCGCACGGCAACGAGGCGCATGCCGGAGGCTGCTGCGACAAACTCGGCATCGCGCGACTGGGCATACATCTCGGCGAAACGCTTGGTCGCTCCCAGCATCGAGACGGGCTCGATCGCCTTGTCGGTCGAGATCATCACGAAGATCTTGGCATCAGCAGCGATCGCGGCATCGATGACATGCATCGAGCCGAAGACATTGGTCTTGATGCCCTCTGCCCAGTCGGCCTCGAGATAAGGCACATGTTTCAGCGCTGCGGCGTGGATCACGATGTCGGGGGCAAACGCCGTGAAGAGCGGCGTGATCCGGGCGCGGTCGCGCACATCGGCAAGCGCTCCCGAGATCCTTGTCTCCAGCCGATGAGCCGCGAGTTCCTCGGTGATCTGGAACAGCGCCGGCTCCGAGCTCTCGACCACCAGGAGCTCCGAAGCACCGAAGGCCGCGCAGCGCAGGCAGATCTCCGAGCCGATCGAGCCACCTCCGCCGGTGACGATGACGCGCTTGCCTTTCAGGAAGGACCCCAACCGATCGCGATCGATCTTGACCGAAGGGCGGACGAGCAGGTCCTCGATCTCCAGCGGTGCCAGCTCAGTCTCGGTCCCGCCTTCGCCGAAGGAATCGAGCCGCGAGATCGGCAAGGCGAGCCTGCGCGTCCGGGCGAGCCATTTGTCCGGCTCGGCTTCCGGTGCCAAGGCGCTCGAAGTGGCGACGATACGGCGGAACGGCTCACCGCGTTCGGCCGCGTCGCCAGCGACCGTCTCGATCTGAGACAGCAGACCAAGCACGGGAACGCCGCGGATCGACTGGCCGAGATCATCGGCGCGCGGTGACAGAATGCCAGCAGGCTTCAATTTGCGCATGGTCCCGGCTTCCATGGCGCGAATGACCATCTCGACCTCGACGCCGCGGCCGAGCAGCAGCGCGGGGAGCGCCGCGTCGCGCTCGGCATGCTGTTTGGAACGGGAATATTTGAGGTAGCGATAGGCGAGGCGCGGGCCGCCGAGCAGCGCGTTCTGCACAAGCCAATAGAGTGCGATGGTGATCTTGCCGAAATAGAAGGCGCCGTAGAGGCTCGGTGACAACAGGAGATAGTCAATCACCAGCAGCGACAGCGACAGGACGGTGACCGCCTTGACGATGTTCGACAGGTCCGGAAGCGAGGCGAAGCGCCATTTCGAGCGATAAAGCGAGAAAAACCAGTAGACCGCGCCAGCATAGGCGACGAAAAACGGCAGGAAGCTCGGCAGATAGCGCAGATGCTCATCGAGCTGCCCGCCCTCGAACCGCACCACGAAAACGGAAACGATTGCCAGCGCCGTGACCACGAGATCATGGACGATGACGGCGAGCTTCTTGGTATTCTGCTTGGTGAATAGGGCCATGGCCGGCGGGGTATCCCGCTCCCGTGCCGCCTTGTCAACGCGAAGCGGCAGGCAAAGAGCGCGCTGCGCGCGAAATCAAGCCTCCGCGTGCGAGACCTTGGCGCGCGAATAGCCGAGACCGGCGAGAATGAAATCGACCATCTCCTCGATGCTCGGCCCCGGCAGGCTCAGGCATTGCGAGATCAGCATCGGATGGCAGAAGGGCGTCATTGCAAAGCGCACGCAGGCGGTGGCGACTTGCGGGTCCATCGGTCGGAATTCGCCCGAAGCGATGCCTTCCGCCACGACACCGCGCAGGATGCCGTCATAGCGCCCGATATGAGCCTGGACGACCTCCCAGCTCTCCTCCATCGCAGCGGCGACCATCTCGTGCACCTTGTGGTGGTCGAGATAACGCAGCGAGTTGATGCGGTTGTTGGTGATCAGGATATCCCGAAGCCGCTCGGCAGCGGAACGCTTTTCCCGCGCGATCGCCGTAACGGCCGCCTCCATCTCGCCCATGTAGCGCTCGGCGACGGCCTCATTGATGGATTTCTTGGAGTCGAAGAACCGATAGACATTGGCGGGACTCATCCGCAGTGCCTTGGCGATGTCCGCCACCGTGGTCTTCTGGTAGCCGATGTCACGAAAGAAGCGCTCCGCCGTATCGACGATGCACTGCCTCGTATCCCGCTCAAGATGACTCAACTCGGTTTCTCGTTCAGTTGCTCAGCGATTTCGGGTGGGAATTGTTCATTATGATGAATTTCGTCATTCGTCAACTCCATGACGAATAAAGACTTTAGCCAAATCTTCCTAGCCTCTCTGACCGGTAGACGGCAAAACTGACCAGTTTGTCAATCCGTCCCCGGGCGGGTAGACCGGGGTGCGGTGAAAGTGTCGCAGGCTAGGCCGCGCCGAGGCGGCGCAACTCGATCAGCCGGATTGCACCCGCTCCTGAGCGAGGGTCCAGATCGCATCGATGTCGAGATGCCGGGCCAGATGTCCGGCCAGACGGTCGAGCGCCAATTCGACCTCATCCTCGTAATTCAGCGTCGAAGACAGCGTTCGGCCCGCGATGCCCGCAAGAATGGCGGCACGGACGGCATCTGAGGCAAAGGCGCCATGCAGGTAGGTGCCGATCACGCGCCCATCGGTCGAGGCTGCTCCCTCCCGCCGCTCACCAACCCGGAAGGGCGCGCGTTGCGTGTCGGCCCCCTCGGTGCGGCCAAGATGAATCTCGTAGGCCCGACCTGACGATGCGCTGGGCGCATGGGTGAAATCGACCTCACGCACGGTCTTGCCAGGCTCCAGCACCGTCTCGACCTCGAGCATGCCGAGGCCTGGAGCCTCACCTGCCGGTCCCTCCAGACCATGAGTATCCTGCACGGTACGCCCGAGCATCTGGTAGCCACCGCAGAGGCCGATGACATGACCTCCGCGTCGGCGGTGGGCAGCGAGATCGATATCCCAGCCCTCGGCGCGCAAAGCCGCGAGATCGCGGAGCGTCGTCTTTGAGCCGGGCAGGATGACGAGATCGGCGTCGCCCGGCAGCGGCGCGCCACGGGTCACCATGACCAGTTCGACGGCGGCCTCCAGTTTCAGCGGGTCGAGATCGTCAAAATTGGCGATTCCCGGCAGTACGGGTACCGCGACCTTGAGCACGGCGCCGGCCGTGCGCACGCCGGAGGTCAGATCGAGCCCGTCCTCGGCCGGCAGGCGGGACGCTTCGGCGAACCAGGGCACAATACCGAGGCAAGGCCAGCCAGTCGCCTGCGAAATCGTGGAGATGCCGTCCTTGAAGAGTGCTGCGTCGCCACGAAAGCGGTTGATGGCAAAGGCCCTAATCATCTCGCGATCGGCGGCATCGAGCACGGCATGGGTGCCGACGAGACTGGCGATCACGCCGCCGCGATCAATGTCGCCGATCAGCAGCGCCGGAACGCCGGCCGCGCGGGCAAAGCCGAGATTGGCGATATCTCGCGCGCGCAGATTGGTCTCGGCCGGTGAACCGGCTCCCTCGACGAGAACGAGATCGGCCCCGGCGCTCAGCCGCTCAAAACTCTCCAGCACTTTCGGCAGGAAATCGCCGCGCCGCGCAAAATCGCCCGACGCGAGGTGGCCTGCGACGCGGCCCTGCAGCACGATCTGGCTGCCTGTGTCGCTCTCCGGCTTGAGCAGCACCGGGTTCATGTCGACATGCGGCGGCACGCGGGCAGCGCGGGCCTGAAGAGCCTGGGCGCGACCGATCTCGCCTGAAGCGGTCGCTGCGGCATTGTTCGACATGTTCTGTGGCTTGAACGGCCGCACCCTGAGGCCGCGATCGGCAAAGAGCCGACATAATCCAGCGACGAGCAGCGACTTTCCGACATTCGAGCCGGTGCCGAGAATCATCAGGGCGGGGGTGGGTTTGGGCGCGGCCATGGCGCTTGCTTAGGCGGCGCTCAGGGCGCGGGCAAGCAGGCGGCGATGGAGAGGGAGGGTCACCGGTTCACGCCAATATCCCGCAGCTCCAAAGGGGCGAAGAAACCGCGGGCGCCCGTCGTGAACCGGCGAAACGGAGATAAGCATTGACCGCTGATGAATGTCAACATTCATCATTCCATATTCTGTCAGGAGCATGAGGGCTTGCTTGAGCCGGTGCACAGGGCAGCGGGACATGGTAGAGGCCCAAGCTCTCTCGCACCCAAACTCGACAAGATTGCGATGAACCCGATCTTCTCCGCCCTTCAGACCAGCGTCTTCGAAGTGATGTCGCGGCTCGCGCGCGAGACCGGCGCCGTGAATCTCGGCCAGGGCTTTCCCGACGACCCGGGGCCCGAGGATGTGCGGCGAAAGGCCGCCGAGGCGGTGATGAACGGCTGGAACCAGTACCCGCCGATGATGGGCCTGCCGGAGCTGCGTCAGGCCTGCGCCACGCATTACAAGCACTGGCAGGGCCTTGATCTCGATCCGGACAGCGAGGTGATGATCACCTCGGGGGCAACCGAGGCGATCGCCGGCGCCCTGATGGCGTTGATCACGCCCGGTGACGAGGTCGTGCTGTTCGAGCCGATGTACGACGCCTATGTGCCGCTGGTGCGCCGGGCCGGCGGCATCCCGAAATTCGTGACCCTAACCCCGCCGGCTTTCGGCCTGAGCGAAGAGGCGCTGGCCAAGGCCTTTTCACCAAAGACCCGGGTCGTGCTGTTCAACAACCCGCTGAATCCGACCGCGACGATCTTCAGTGCTGCCGATCTCGATCTGCTCGCCGATTTCTGCATCCGGCATGACGCCGTCGCGATCTGCGACGAGGTCTGGGAGCATGTCGTCTTCGACGGCCGCAGGCATGTACCGCTGATGGCGCGGCCGGGCATGCGCGAGCGCACGGTGAAGATCTCGTCGGCTGGGAAGATCTTCTCGCTKACCGGGTGGAAGGTCGGGATGGTGATGGCGGCGCCCAATCTGATGCGCGTGCTCGCCAAGGCGCATCAATACATCACGTTTACCACCCCGCCGAACCTGCAGGTTGCAGTCGCCTATGGGCTCGGCAAGGATGATTCCTATTTCGACGGGATGCGCGCCGATTTCCAGCGCTCGCGTGATCGTTTCGCCAGCGGGTTGCAGGGTCTCGGTTTCAGCGTGCTGCCAAGCGTCGGCACCTACTTCCTCAATGTCGACATCGCGCCGCTCGGCGAGACCGACGACATCGCGTTCTGTCAGAGACTTGTCACGGAGAACGGTGTCGCCGCGATCCCGGTCAGCGCCTTCTATGCGGAGGGCGCCGTCAAGACGGTGGTGCGCTTCTGCTTTGCCAAGCATGACGCGACGCTCGATGCGGCACTTGAGCGGCTCGCGGACTGGAGGAAAGCGGCCTGAGCCGCGGAAGCCCCGCTCTCAGCTCTTGCGTAGTGTCTCGACCAGCCTGCCGGCCTTGATCAACGGCGCCTCGAGGCGCTTGGCATTCGCGGCGTGTCCACTGGCCCGCAAGGCTTCGATCGCGGACATGATCTGAGCGAGGGCCTGCTCGGCCAGGCCCCGATCACGGCGGCGTTCGGCGAGATGCAGGGAAGCCTGTCCGTGACTGGCCGTGGTTGCCGCCCAAAGGGAGGGTACGGTCTCGCGCCGGCGCTCCTCAAGCGCGGCAGAGAACAAGGCGAGGGCCTCTTCGAGCACGACGGGCTCGCTATAGCGCTCGCCCATGGCCGCTAGCACCCCACCCATCTGATGCTGCAACTCGGCCCAGCGCAGAGGCTCCCGCGCCCTGTCGACGGTCTTGGCAACCCTGTTGAAGCCGTTGAAAGCCCGCTCGAGCAGGGCGAGGTCCTTCCGGCGCGAACCGAGATCGGCGCGCGCGCGAGAAATCAAGTGCTCGGCCTCGAGCCAACGCGCCTCGTCACGACTTCGATCCCAGCGAGCAAGGACATCGGCGAACGCTGCAACCGCTTCCTCCAGCAGATCATCGTCCGCGCTGGCCTCACCCAGCATCGAGGCAAGTCGGCCAAAGCGGACCTTCAATCCATGCCAGAGGGCCGGCGCTTCATCCCGGCGGAGGTCTTCTAATGCCGCCCGGCAACGGCCGAGCGCCTCGACGCGTAGTTTGCCATCGCCGGACATCTCCGCAAGGCTCTCGAGCACGGCAGCGAAAGCGTCCTGGGCCCCGGCAAAGGCGACCGTATCCTCGAGGCTGTCGAAGCCCTCGAGCAAACGGCGCAGCAAGCCAATGGCCGCGTCATAGCCGTCTMGCCCACCGAAATCCTCGCTGATCCGCGCCAGCGCTTTCGCCTGGGCGAGAGCCAGGTCCCGACTGCGATCGAGATCGGCCAGACCGATGAGCGCAGACGCTTCGCCATAGCGGGCAGCGGCCTCGCGATAGGCCTCCGACGTCATGCGCAGAAAGCTGATCGCCGCCCGGTCGGTGCGGTTCCCGCCGGCCGTGAGCCGCTGGGCGACCGTCAGCGCCGAGAGATCGGTCGAGCCGCCGATCACTTGGAGCTCGGCCTGAGCCAGCGCCTTGTCCGCATCGGCGAAGCGGCCGGCGGCAAGCGCTGCCGCCGCCTCGCTTCGCAGATGCCGGGTGGCCTCGTCGCCAAGTGGATCGCCGAGTCGACCTGCTACTGCGAGGAAATCCTGCGCCTTGCGGTCAAGCAGCGCTTCCACGGGAAGCGCTGCGCCGGGTCGGCGCAGCCAATCGGCGACCATGGCCGGCAGCGCCACTGCCGGCAGGCCGTAGCGCACGGTGACGCGCACTAGGAGCGGCGCGATCTCCTCCGACCCGCTGATGGCATCCTCCCGTTCCAGATCAGCACTGGCGTCTCACTTCGCGGCGATGACCGCGATCTCGACCGTGAACTGCGGCGCGGCAAGCTTGGCTTCGACGGTGGCGCGACCGGGAGTCTGGCCGGCGACGACCCACTTGTCCCAGACGCCGTTCATCTCGGCGAAGGTCGACATGTCGGAGAGCCAGATATTGACCATCAGCAGCTTGGTCTTGTCGGTGCCGGCTTCGGCCAGGAGGCCGTCAATGATGCCGAGGATGTCGGCGGTCTGCTCGGCAACGCTCTTGCCGGCAGCCTTATCGGCGACCTGGCCGGCGAGGTAGACGGTGTTGCCATGCACGACGGCCTTGGACATGCGGGGGCCGATACCGATGCGCTGGATGCTCATGATCAGATCTCCTGAAGTAAGGGGCTTGCTGGTAGCCCGAGACATCCGCACACGCAAATCTCAAAATCCAAAAAGGTGAGGCAGCGCTCGCACATAAAACCGATACGCGTCTTGCTTGAGCCCAAGGCTATGACGCTGCGACCCAGCCGGCCCAGAGCGCAGCGTAGCGTGCAGCCTTGCCGATGAAGACGAGTAGCGTGAAGCGGCCGAGTGGGTAATTCAAAGTGCCGGCGACGACCGTCAGCGGGTCGCCGACAATCGGCAGCCAGGCAAGAAGCAAGGACGGCCAGCCAAAACGACCGAACCAGGCCTGGGCGCGGCCGAGTTTCGCAGGGTCCGGGCGCAGCCTGGCCGGCAATCTCTCCAGCCCGCCTTGCGTGATCAATCGACCGATCCACCAGTTGAGGACCGAACCCGCGGTGTTCGCGAGGCTCGCGACCAGGAACAGCGTCAGCGGTTCGGCACTCCCTGCCGCGAGCAGGCCGACAAAGACGGCTTCCGACTGCGCCGGAAGGATCGAGGCCGCAACGAAGGCGGCGCCCGCCATCACCGCGAGCGCGGACAAAGCCTCCATGCCGGTTTCTCAGAGGCGGCGCAGCGCGACCTGCTGGATGCGATGACTCGCGCCCTTGGTCAGGATCAGGCTGGCGCGCTGGCGCGTCGGCAGGATGTTCTCCTGCAGGTTCGGCATGTTGATCCCGGTCCATAGATTCTCGGCGATCGACAGGGCCTCCTCCTCACCGATCTCGGCATATTTGCGGAAGAAGGAGCGAGGATCGCGGAAGGCGGTCTGGCGCAACGTCATGAAGCGGTTGACGTACCAGCGGTGCAGATCGTCCTCATGCGCGTCGAGATAGACCGAGAAATCGAAATAGTCGGAGACGAAGGGGATGACCTTGCCGTCCTTCGGCATCCGGCTCGGCTGCAGAACGTTGAGGCCTTCGAGGATCAGAATATCCGGCCGCTCGACAGTGACCTGCTCACCAGGAACGACATCGTAGACAAGATGCGAATAGACCGGCGCCAAGACCGCAGGCCTGCCGGCTTTCACATCGGAGAGGAAACGCAGGATCGCGGAACTGTCATAGCTTTCCGGAAAGCCCTTGCGCTGCATCAACCCGCGCCGCTCGAGTTCGGCATTGGGCAGCAGGAAGCCGTCCGTGGTGACGAGTTCGACCTTGGGCGTATTCGGCCAGCGCGAGAGCAGCGCCTTCAATACGCGTGCCGTGGTCGACTTGCCGACTGCGACCGAGCCGGCGACGCCGATGATATAGGGAACCTTGACCTCGGCTTCTGCCAGCAGAAAACGCTGCGTCGCCTTGAACAGGCCTTGCGTGGCCGCAACGTAGAGCGACAGCAGCCGCGACAGCGGCAGGTAGATCGCGACGATCTCGTCCAGCGAGATCGGATCATTGATCGATTGCAGCTTGGTCAGGTCGTCGACCGAGAGCGTCAGCGGCGTATCGGCGCGCAGATGCGCCCACTCGTCCCGCGTGAAGGTCCGATAGGGTGAAACCAGATCGGGATCGGCCGCGGCCGGGATCAGACGTTGGTCCATGCTGCCGCGATCCGCATTCCAGACTTCGAGATTCAAGGCTCGGATATCCTCGACTGGACTCTGAGCACGCCGCCTTTTCGAAAGCCGGATCCGGCCTTCGGCAACATGGCTCAGGGTTTCCTCGCCGCCTTCTCAGCCAGACCGGACCGGGCGGTACGGGCCTCAAGCTGGCTCAACACATCTTGCAATGCAACATCGCGCGACGAAAGCACGACCAACAGATGATAGAGCAAATCGGCACTTTCGGCGATCAAAGCCTGCTTGTCGCCTTGCACAGCTGCAATCACGGTTTCGACAGCCTCTTCGCCGAGCTTCTTGGCGGCGCGCTCCGGCCCGCCAGCCAGGAGCTTGGCGGTCCAGGACTCTTCGGGGGAGGCCCTTCCCCGCTCGGCGACGATCTTTTCGAGATCGGACAGTGTAAAGCCGCTCATCGCTCAATCCAGCCGCATCGCCAGCCCTGCCGCCGCCATATGGGCTTTGGCCTGGGGGATGGTGAAAGTCCCGAAGTGGAAGATCGAGGCCGCCAGCACGGCACTGGCATGGCCCTCCCGCACGCCGTCGACGAGATGGTCGAGCGTGCCGACACCGCCGGACGCGATGACGGGCACGGAAACCGCATCGGCAATCCGGCTGGTCAGGTCAAGATCGAAGCCTGCCCCGGTGCCGTCGCGGTCCATCGAGGTCAGCAGCAGCTCGCCGGCGCCGAGCGAGACCACCTCGCGGGCATAGGCGACGGCATCGAGCCCGGTCGCATTGCGGCCGCCATGGGTGAAGATCTCCCAGCGCTCCGGCGCCACCTTCTTGGCGTCGATCGCGACGACGATGCACTGATCGCCGAACTTTTCCKCCGCTTCCTTGACGAAGGCACGCCGCTGCACGGCCGCCGTCATGATCGCGACCTTGTCGGCCCMGGCCAAGAGCAGCTTGCGGATATCGTCGACCGTGCGGACGCCGCCGCCCACGGTGAGCGGCATGAAGCAGGCCTCTGCGGTGCGCGTCACCACATCGAACAGGATGCCGCGATCCTCATGGCTCGCCGTGATGTCGAGGAAGCAGAGTTCGTCCGCGCCGGCTGCGTCATAGGCCTTGGCGGCCTCGACCGGATCACCGGCATCGACGAGATCGACGAATTTCACGCCCTTGACGACACGGCCGTCCTTGACGTCGAGGCAGGGAATGATGCGGGTCTTCAGGCTCATGCCGCCTTCCCCTTGTCCGCCTGAGCGATCCGCGCCAGCGCTGCGGCCGGATCGATGCGCCCATCATAGAGCGCGCGGCCCGTGATCGCGCCTTCCAGGATAGCGGCGTCGGGGGCACAGAGGCGCTCGATATCGGCCATCGAGGCGAGCCCGCCCGACGCGATCACCGGAATGCTCAGCGCCCCGGCGAGCGCGATCGTGCCGTCCCAGTTGATGCCCTGGAGCATGCCGTCGCGCGCGATGTCGGTGTAGATGATCGCCGCGACGCCCGCGTCCTCGAAGCGGCGGCCAAGATCAACCGCGGCAAGCGAAGAGGTTTCGGCCCAGCCTTCGACCGCGACGAAGCCGTCGCGCGCATCGATGCCGACGGCGACCTGGCCCGGAAAGGCCTTCGCCGCTTCGCGCACGAAAGCCGGATCCCGCACCGCGGCCGTGCCGATGATGACGCGGCGCACGCCCTTGGTGAGCCAGCCCTCGACGGTCGCGATGTCGCGAATGCCGCCGCCGAGCTGCACCGGAAACGCGACCCGGCCGAGGATGGCCTCGACAGCTGCAGCATTCATCGGCTTACCGGCAAAGGCGCCGTCGAGATCGACGACATGGAGCCATTCGAAACCCTGCGCCTCGAATTCCGCGGCTTGCGCAGCCGGATCATCATTGAAGACGGTCGCCTGGGCCATGTCGCCTTGCTTCAGGCGAACGCAGCGACCGTCCTTGAGATCGATGGCGGGGAACAGAATCACGGTGTCCATCCCAAGAAATTGGCAATCAGCTTCAGTCCGAGCTTCTGGCTTTTCTCGGGGTGGAACTGCGTGCCGGCGATGTTGCCGCGCACCACCATGGCGGTGACGGGCCCGCCATACTCGGTCAGCGCCAGCACATCCTCGGCCCGCTMCGGCGTCAGCGCGTAGGAATGCACGAAATAGGCATGCAGGCCGCCCGGACCGGTCTCGATGCCGGCGAGCAACGGATGCTCGTCCTGCGCATGCAGATTGTTCCAGCCCATATGCGGGATCTTGAGGCTCTCGTCGGTCGGCCTGATCAGGGCGACATCGCCCGGAATCCAGCCGAGGCCGTCCGTCACCGTGTATTCGAGCCCACGGCTTGCGAGGAGCTGCATACCGACGCAGATGCCGAGAAAGGGGCGCTGCTTGCCGCGGACGACGTCCTCCAGAACCTCGACCATGCCGGAGACAGCATCGAGCCCGCGGCGACAATCGGCGAAAGCGCCGACGCCCGGCAGGACGATGCGATCGGCCGCACGCACGACCGCCGGATCACTGGTGACGCGAATAGTGGAGGCAATGCCGGACTCGGCCGCCGCACGCTCAAAGGCCTTGGCGGCAGAGTGCAGATTGCCGGATCCGTAATCGATGATGGCGACGGACTGGGTCATCGGCCTTGCGCCTCAGGAAAGAGTCCGATCACCGGGACTGCGCTTGAAGACTGGAAACGCGCAGGAACCGGCGCGGCTTCGCGCGGAGCCGGCGCGGGCCGGCTTTCGAGAGCCCGCTCGAAATAGCGTCGTTCGGCGCTCGCGAGATCGGGAGCCTCGATCACATCGGCAAGCCGCCAGCCTTTCCGCAGCAGCTTGCGCGCGATCAGGTTCCGGCCTTCGAGCCCGAGGAAGAGCCCGATGACGAATTGCGCCAGCAGCGCCGCACCGCTCGCGAGCCCGAGATCGCTCTGCGCGTAATACACGGCAGCCCAGACCAGCGCGAAGACGAGCGTCGCCAGCCAGAGCCGCTTCGCCAGCAGCCAGAAGCCCGTGAAGAGGAAGGCTGCCCAGGAGAATGTCTCGGGCAGGAGCCGCGCCTGCTCGATATCGTCGCGCTCGCTGCCGGAACCGGGCGGCGGAATCAGGACCGTATAGAACGCCATGTCATGGCCCCTTATAGCGCGCCCTTGGTGGACGGCACGCGGCCGCCTTCGCGCGGATCGACCTCGAGCGCGTGACGCAACGCCCGCGCCAACCCCTTGAAGCAGCTCTCGGCGATATGATGGGCATTGTCGCCGTAGAGTGTCTCGACATGCAGGGTCAGGCCCGCATTGATCGCGAAGGCCTGGAAGAACTCGCGCACCAACTCGGTATCGAACGTGCCGATCTTCTCGGCCTTGAAGCTCGTGCGGAACACCAGAAAGGGCCGGCCGGAGACGTCGACGGCGACGCGGGTCAGCGTCTCGTCCATCGGCAGATGCACGTMGGCGTAGCGGCGGATGCCCTTCTTGTCGCCGAGCGCCTGCTTTACCGCCTCGCCGAGCGCGATGCCCGCATCCTCGACCGAGTGGTGATCATCGATATGGGTGTCGCCTTTCACCGTGACCGCAAGATCGATCAGCGAATGGCGGGCAAAGAGATCGAGCATATGGTCGAAGAAGCCGACGCCTGTCGCGATCTCGGCCTTGCCCGTGCCGTCGAGCGAGAGCTTGACCGAGATATCGGTTTCATTGGTGCGGCGCTTCACTTCGCCCGAACGCATTTGAAAAGCCCTTGTGACCTTGCTGGCCGGTGCTTTAGCGCGCTTTCCGCTCGACTGAAATCAGCCGAGCGACAAGAATTCGCGCCAAAGTGGCTGCTGAAGCATGTTCTCGTCGCAAAAGTGCATCCCACTTTTGCGGGACATGCTCTAGCAGCGCGTTGACGCTCACGCCACCCGGCCGATTGTGCAGCGCCTGAAAAGCCCTACATCTGGCGAACGGCCGGAAACACTGGAAGACGCTCTGATGGATAACGACAACAAGGCCCCCGTGATGCACGCCACCACCATCCTGATGGTGCGCAAGGGCGGGCGCGTGGTGATCGGCGGCGACGGGCAGGTCTCGCTCGGCCCGACCATCATGAAGGGTAACGCCAAGAAGGTGCGCCGCCTCGCCAAGGGTGCGGTGATCGCCGGCTTCGCGGGCGCAACAGCCGATGCCTTCACCCTGTTCGAACGGCTGGAGACCAAGCTCGAGCAATACCCGACGCAATTGCTGCGCGCCTGCGTCGAGCTCGCCAAGGATTGGCGCACCGACCGCTATCTGCGCCGGCTGGAAGCAATGCTGCTGGTCGCCGACAGGGAGGTCAGCCTGCTGATCTCCGGCACGGGCGACGTGCTGGAGCCGGAAGCGGGCGAACATGGCTCGGTGATGGCCATCGGCTCCGGCGGCAACTTCGCCCTGGCAGCGGCGCGCGCGCTGGTCGATGTCGAGCCCGACGCCGAGACGATCGTGCGCAAGGCGATGAAGATCGCCGGCGACATCTGCGTCTACACCAACCACAGCCTCGTCATCGAGAGCCTCGACATCGCCTGATGTCCGCTGACGCCCAATCGGAAGTATCCATGACCTCTTTTTCCCCCCGTGAGATCGTCTCCGAGCTCGACCGCTTCATCGTCGGCCAGAAGGATGCCAAGCGTGCCGTCGCCATCGCGCTGCGCAACCGCTGGCGCCGTCAGCAGCTCGAAGGGCCGCTGCGCGAAGAGGTCGCTCCCAAGAACATCCTGATGATCGGGCCGACCGGCTGCGGCAAGACCGAGATCGCGCGCCGGCTGGCGCGCCTCGCCAATGCGCCCTTCCTCAAGGTCGAGGCGACCAAGTTCACCGAGGTCGGCTATGTCGGTCGCGACGTCGAATCGATCATTCGCGATCTCCTCGAGATCGGCATCAGCCTCGTCCGCGAGGCCCGGCGCAAGGATGTCCAGGCCAAGGCACATCTTGCAGCCGAGGAGCGCGTGCTCGACGCGCTGGTGGGGTCGACGGCCAGCCCGGCGACGCGCGATTCCTTCCGTCGCAAGCTGCGCGCAAACGAACTCGACGAAAAGGAGATCGAGGTCGAGATCGCCTCTGGCGCGAGCTCGACCCCGATGTTCGAATTGCCCGGCATGCCCGGTGCCTCGATCGGCGCGATCTCGCTCGGCGACATGTTCGGCAAGGCTTTCGGCCAGAAGGGCAAGCCGCGGCGCATCCTCGTCAAGGATGCCTATGGCCCGCTGATCGCCGAGGAGAGCGACAAGCTGATCGACCAGGACGCGATCGTCCAGGATGCCATCCGCGAGGTCGAGAATAACGGCATCGTCTTCCTCGACGAGATCGACAAGATCTGCGCGCGCGAGGGCCGAGGCGGCGCAGACGTCTCGCGTGAGGGCGTACAGCGTGACCTGCTGCCGCTGATCGAGGGCACCACGGTTGCCACCAAGCACGGGCCGGTGAAGAGCGACCACGTCCTGTTCATCGCGTCGGGGGCCTTCCATGTGTCGCGCCCGTCCGACCTGCTGCCCGAGTTGCAGGGACGCCTGCCGATCCGCGTCGAATTGCAGCCGCTCGATGTCGAGGATTTCAAGCGCATCCTGACCGAGACCGAGGCGAGCCTGATCAAGCAGACGGTCGCACTGATGGCGACCGAGGAGGTCACGGTCGACTTCACCCCGGACGCGATCGACGCCATTGCCCGCATCGCCGTCGCGGTAAACTCCACCGTCGAGAATATTGGCGCGCGGCGGCTCCAGACCGTGATCGAACGGATTCTCGACGAGATTTCATTCACGGCCACAGACCGCTCGGGCGAAACCGTCACGATCGACGCGCCCTATGTCGAAGTGCGGATCGGCGACCTCGCCAAAAATGCGGATCTGAGCCGGTTCATCCTGTGATGCAGCCACCGGCGGAGCCGAGTCCTACCGGGTCGCGCCTTGCGCGCGATTCGGCGGTGGTCGGCGCTGCCACGGTGCTGTCGCGCCTGCTCGGCTTCGCCAGAGATGTGCTGATCGCGCGCCTGCTCGGTGCCGGCCCGGTCGCGGATGCCTTCCTGGCAGCCCTGCGCCTGCCCAATCTGGTCCGGCGCGTGCTCGGCGAAGGCGGACTGAATGCGCCCTTCGTACCGCTCTATCTCGACATCAAGGCTTCGCGCGGCGAAGCGGCGGCTCGTGGCTTCGCCGGAGAAGCCACGGCGCATCTCGGTCTGCTGCTGCTGGTGCTGATCGCATTCGGCGAAATGTTCACGCCCTGGCTGGTGCTGGGGCTGGCCGGCGGCTTTGCGAACGAGCCCGAAACGCTTGCGCTGGCCAGCCATTTTACCCGGTTGATGCTGCCTTTCCTGCTGCTGACGACGCTCGCCGCGTTGCTGGCTGCGCTGCTCAACGCCGAGCGCCGGTTCACGACGGCGGCTCTCGCGCCGGCATTGATGAACGCCATCCTGCTCGGCGTGCTGCTGGTCCAGCTCTCGCGGGGCGCAGAGGCCATGGTGAGCGCCAGTCTGCTCGCCATCTTCGTCAGCCTGACCGGGTTCGCCCATCTCGGCCTGATCCTGCTTCGATTGCACAGGATCGGGCTGCCGCGCCTCAGTCTGCGCTGGTCGCCTGACATGAGCCGCCTCATGCGCACCGGCGGCGCGACCCTGCTCGCGGCATCGAGCGCACAACTCGTCCTGCTGGTTGCGATGCAGATCGCCTCGACAGAAGGCGGAGCGGTCGCGGCGCTCTATTACGCCGACCGCATCTTCCAGCTGCCGCTCGGCTTCGTCGGCGTCGCGATGGGCACCGTCGTGCTTTCCGAAATGGCGAGCCATGAGAGTGCGCGGGACGATGCCATGCTCGGTCGTGCGCTGGCGCTCGGATTGGCGCTTGCCGTGCCGGCGGCCGTCGCGTTGGCCGCGCTGGCCGAGCCGATCGTATCGGTGCTGTTCGAGCATGGCCGTTTCGGCCCTGAAGATCGGGTGCGCACAGCAGGAGCCCTGGCAGCTTTCGCGCTCGGTCTTCCCTTCGCGGTGATGGCAAAGGTCTTCGGTCAGGTCTATTTCGTCCGGCGCATGCCACGTATCCCGCTGCTTGCTGGACTAGCCGCCGTCCTGGTGGCCGTTTTCTCCGGCTATGGCGCTGCGCCCGGCAAGGATGCCGCGACCGTCGCCGCCCTCGCAGCAAGCCTCGCCTTTGTTGCCCAGGCCGTTCTGCTGTCGCTCCATCTGCGGCGCCAGGGCCTGTGGCGGCCGAGCCTTGCAAGCCTGCGGCCGATCATCGCCATACTGGGCGCCAGCGCCATCATGCTGGGCGCGCTCCTCCTGCTTCTGCCGGCGCTGACGACCTCGCTCGCCCCGGGCGAGCCCCTGCTGTTGCGGATTGCGTCCCTGGCCGCGCTCTGTCTCGGCGGCCTCGCGGCCTATGGCCTTGCTGGCGCCCTCTTCGGCGCTTTCGGCCTCCCGCACTTGCGCCTTGCCCGCGCTTCCGCCAGAACGCCGCGTTCCTGATACCCGCTCGCGACAATGGAGCGCCTGATGGCCGAATTTCCCCAACGCGTCTTTTCCGGCATGCAGCCGACCTCGACGCTTCACCTCGGCAATTATCTCGGCGCGCTCACGAACTGGGTCGCGATGCAGGAGAGCTATGACTGCGTGTATTGCGTGGTCGACATGCACGCTATCACCGTCTGGCAGGACCCTGCCGAGCTGACGCGTGCCATCCGCGAGGTCACAGCGGCCTATCTCGCCGCCGGCGTCGACCCGAAGAAGAGCATCATCTTCAACCAGAGCCAGGTCGCGCAGCACGCCGAACTTGCCTGGGTGTTCAACTGCGTTGCCCGCCTCGGATGGCTCAATCGCATGACCCAGTTCAAGGAAAAGGCCGGCAAGGACCGCGAGAACGCCTCGGTCGGACTCTACGCCTATCCGAATCTGATGGCGGCCGACATCCTGCTCTACAAGGCAACACATGTGCCGGTCGGCGAGGACCAGAAGCAGCATCTCGAACTGGCGCGCGATATCGCGCAGAAGTTCAACAATGACTTCGCCGAGCAGATCGCCGCTCGCGGCCTCGGCACCGGCGAGCTCGGCTTCTTCCCGCTGCCCGAGCCGATGATCCAGGGCCCGGCGCCGCGTGTGATGAGCCTGCGCGACGGCACCAAGAAGATGTCCAAGTCGGACGCATCCGACTATTCCCGAATCAATCTGACCGATGACGCCGAAACCATCGCGCAGAAGGTGCGTAAGGCGAAGACCGATCCCGAGGCCTTGCCATCCGAGGAGAAGGGCCTTGAGGGCCGGCCCGAGGCCGAAAATCTCGTCGGCATCTATGCCGGCCTGAGCGGCGAAAGCAGGGCAAAGGTGCTCGGACAGTTTGGCGGCGGACAGTTCTCGGCCTTCAAGGCCGCGCTCGTCGATCTCGCCGTGACGAAGCTGGCGCCGATCGCTGGCGAGATGCGCCACCTGCTCGCTGATCCCTCCCATATCGATGGTATTCTCGGGCAAGGCGCCGAGCGCGCAGCAGAGATTGCCGCTCCGATCATGCGCGACGTCAAGGACGTGGTCGGCTTCGTCCGCGGCCGGTGACGCAGGTGGGCTTGCGCTGACGTTGCGGCGCAGGCCACCATGGGCTCTCCCGAAGCGGCGGCAGGTTTGAATCGATGGTGACGCGACGGCGGTCCTATGAAACGGGCCATCGCCCGAAATTCCTCGCGGTGGTCGACGATAGCGAAGAATGCGCCAAGGCCGTGCGCTTCGCCGCGCGGCGGTGCGCGCGTATCGGCGCCTCGATCGTGCTGCTCGGCGTCATCACTCCGCCCGAGCACGAGACCTGGCTCGGTGTCGGTGAGGTGATGCAGGCCGAGGCGGAAGCGGAAGCCGAACGGCTACTGGACGATGCGGCGGCAACCGTGCGCGCGCTCGCCGGGCTCGAGCCCGAGAAGGTTGTCCGCACCGGCGTGAAGTCGGACGAACTCGTCAAACTGATCGAGGCCGACGAGGACATCTCGCTGCTGGTGCTCGCCGCCGGCACCGGGCGCGACGGTCCAGGCCCACTGGTCAGCGCTCTTGCCGGCAAATCGGCCGGCACCTTCCCGATCCCGGTCGCAATCGTGCCCGGCCATCTCGAGGACGAGGAGATCGACGCGCTGGCCTGACCCGCAAGGCCGGGTTGGCGCTGGAATGATTCCAGCAACGCGCCTATATCGGGCTCAGGAACGGCGGCCTTGACCCGCCGGCACCGGAGGCCACCATGTTCATCCAGACTGAAGCCACGCCGAACCCGGCGACATTGAAATTCCTGCCCGGGCGCACCGTCATGCCGGACGGCACCCTCGAGCTGCGCGACGCCGAGCAGGCCGACCGTTCGCCGCTGGCCTTGCGTCTCTTCGCCGTCACCGGCGTCTCCGGCGTCTTCCTCGGTTCCGACTTCATCACGGTCACCAAGTCGGGCGGCGAATGGCCGCATCTCAAGCCCGCGATCCTCGGTGCCATCATGGAGCACTTCATGTCGGGCGCGCCGGTCCTCTCGGACGGCTCGAAGGCCGATGTCACCGACGAAGGCGAATTCTTCGCGCCGGAGGACGCCGCCACCGTCGAGACGATCAAGGATCTGCTGGAGACACGCATCCGCCCTGCGGTCGCCGGCGATGGCGGAGACATCACCTTCCGCGGGTTCAAGGATGGCGTCGTCTATCTCGCGATGAAGGGATCCTGCTCGGGCTGCCCGTCCTCGACTGCGACGCTGAAGCACGGCATCCAGAATCTGCTGCGCCACTTCCTTCCGGATGTGCGCGAAGTCGAGGCCGTCTGATATTATTCGCCTGGGCATGATCTTGTCCGAACGCCGTTCTGCATTCCTCAGGATCGTGACCTGATGCGCATTCTCGCCATCGACACCGCGCTTGGCGCCTGTTCCGCCTGTGTCCTCGACATGGGCGAAACCACGCCCCTCGCACGCGAACAGATTGCGATGGATCGCGGACATGCCGAGGCGTTGATGCCGCTGATCGAACGGGTGATGAACACCGTCGACGGCGGGTTCGCCTCGCTAGACCGCGTCGCCGTGACCATCGGGCCGGGCAGCTACACCGGCCTGCGCGTCGGAATCAGTGCCGCACGCGCCATCGCGCTGGCTGCGGGAATCCCCGCCGTCGGCGTGACGACGCTGGCGGCAACCGCCGCGCCCCTCATTGGCAGGGAGTCGGGCCGCGTCGTCGCCGCCGCGCTGGACGCCAAGCATGGCCAGGTCTGGTTCCAGGCGCTGAGCTCGCAGGGCAAGCAGCTCGTTTCGATTCGGCAGGTCAATTATCGGGATGCTGCGCGCGCGATCGGTGCCGGTCCGGTCAGCCTTGTCGGCTCCTCGGCGCTCGCCGTTGCGAATGAGGCCTGGGCGATCGGGCTCGATGCACTGGTCATCGACGATGCCAAGGCTCCGGATGTGACCTGGGTCGCACGACTAGGCCTTCTCGCCGATCCTGCCACCGCGCCGCCGCGCCCGCTCTACCTCAAGGAGCCGGAGACGACACCGCAGGATCGCGCCCGCTTGCCGCGGCGCTGACGGCGTCCATTTCGACGTTTTGCCGGCTCCCGGGAACATGCGATCAAGCGGCATGGATTGGCTGCGTAAACTTCTGCACCCTCACGCTGCGCCGGCGCGAACAGCGCGCCTCGACGTGCGGCATGCACGCCATGTTGCGGCACTTCATCATCTCGGCGGCTTCGCCCGCGGCTGGGAGCCCGGAGAATGCGCGGGGCTTCTGGTGGACAGCGCCGTCGTCGCCGACGGCGTGTTCGCCGGCAACGAGCCTAACCCCGCCGGCTTCGTGATGTCTCGACGGGCCGTGGACGAGGCCGAGATCCTGAGCATCGTCGTCTCGCCCCGCCAACGCGGCAGCGGACTTGGTCGTGCATTGCTCTCGGCCCATCTCAGCCAACTCGCTGGCATGGGCGTCGCCCATGTCTATCTCGAGGTGGAAGACGGCAACGCCGCTGCCGACCGGCTCTACCGGCATTTCGGCTTTCGCGAGGTCGGGCGGCGCAAGGGCTACTATCCCAAGGCCGACGGCACGCGTGCCACCGCCGTCACCATGCGGCTCGATCTCGCGTGACAGCGGCAGCCACGTCGTCCATGAAGCGCACCGGATTTCTGTCCTTCACACTTTCGCGATCCGCGCGACGGGAGCCACGCCCCGCATGAATGGTCTACGCCCCGGCGCGATCCTGCGGCTCGTCCTGCTCGGTCTCGGCACTGCCGCGCTTGTCCCGGTGCAGCTCGTCGCATTGCGCCTTGGGCCACGCCATGGCTGGACCGTGCCGCTGTGGTTTCATCGGCTGGCCTGCACCTGCCTCGGTGTCCGGCGTCATGTCCGCGGCACCCCGCCGCCGAAGGGCGCAGGCGGACTGATCGTCGCTAACCATGTCTCCTGGCTCGACATTCCGGTGATCGGCGCCGCGCAGCCGCTTTCCTTTGTTGCCAAGGCCGAGGTTGCGACCTGGCCGGTGATCGGCTTCCTGGCCGCAGTGCAGCGCACGCTGTTCATCGACCGAACGCGCAAGACCGCAACCGCCGGCATCACCGCCGAGATGGGCAAGCGAATTTCCGACGGGCAGGCCGTGGTGCTCTTTGCCGAAGGCACCACGGGCGACGGCACGAGAACATTGCCGCTGCGGTCTTCCCTGCTCGGCGCCGTTCACGAAGCGCTCGGCCGCAATGACAATAACGGCGACATCACCGTCTATCCGCTCTCGATCACCTATACCGGCTTTCACGGGATGGCGGGCGGACGCGTCGAGCGTTCGTCGCTGGCGTGGTATGGCGATACGGAGCTCGCACCCCATCTTAAAGCGATGCTCAACTCCGGTGCGATCGACGTTGAGCTCGCATGGGGCGAGCCGATCCGCATGGGCCACGAGACCTCGCGGAAGGTCGCGACCCGGCGGGCGGAGCAGGCGATCCGCCGCGCTCGTCGCGAGGCGGTGACAGGACGGCCGGTCTCGTGAAGGTCATTGCGCGTATTGGCGCGGATGTTGCTTTGTGAAGGACGCATAGCGCGAGGTCATTTTCACGGCGCGCGATCCAGAGTAAGGAGACGGTTTGGAGACCCGATCCGAAACGATGAAGAAAGTCCACATCAAGTCCTTCGGCTGCCAGATGAACGTCTATGACGGGCAGCGCATGGCCGACATCCTTGCCGCGCAAGGCTACGAGGAGACGGCGGCGCCGGAAGGCGCGGACCTCATCCTGCTCAACACCTGTCATATCCGCGACCGCGCGGTGCAGAAGGTCTATACCGAGCTCGGCAAGCTGCGCGACCTGAAGAACGGCCAGAACGCGGCCGGCCAGGAGACGAGAATCGTCGTCGCCGGCTGCGTTGCCCAGGCTGAAGGCGCGGAAATCCAGCGCCGGCAGCCTGCCGTGGACCTCGTCGTCGGCCCGCAAGCCTATCACCGGCTGCCGGAGCTGCTGGCGGAGGCGAAGCGCAAGCGCGTCGTCGACACGGACCTGCCGATCGACGACAAGTTTGGCTTTCTGCCAGCGCCGAAACCTGCGGCCATCCGGGGCCGCGGCATCTCGGCTTTCGTCACCATCCAGGAAGGCTGCGACAAGTTCTGCGCCTTCTGCGTCGTCCCCTATACGCGGGGCGCCGAATTCTCGCGGCCGGTCACGGCACTCGTCAGTGAGATCGAGCGACTGGCGGATGCCGGCGTGCGCGACGTCACGCTGATCGGCCAGAACGTCAATGCCTATCATGGCGAAGGCCCCGACGGGCAGATCTGGGGCCTGGCGCGGCTGATGCACCGCGTCGCCGAGATCGCTGGCATTGCCCGCATTCGCTATACGACGAGCCACCCGCGCGACATGGACGACGATTTGATCGCCGCCCATCGCGACCTGCCGCAGGTCATGCCGTTCCTGCACCTGCCGGTGCAGGCGGGCTCGGACCGCATCCTGGCAGCCATGAATCGCAAGCACACGGCGGACGAGTATCGCCTGTTGATCGAGCGCGTGCGCAAGGCGCGGCCCGATATCGCGTTGTCCTCCGACTTCATCGTCGGCTTCCCCGGCGAGACCGAGGCGGATTTCTCCGAGACGCTGCGGCTGGTCGAGGATATCGGCTTCGCTTCGAGCTACACCTTCAAATACTCGCCCCGTCCGGGCACGCCCGCGGCCGAGCTGGAGCACCAGATCGCCCCGGAAGAGATGAGCGAACGGCTGCAGCGCCTGCAGGAGCGCGTCGAGCATCACCGGCAGGCCTTCAACCACGCCATGGTCGGCCGCACCGTCGATGTCCTGTTGGAACGTGCCGGACGTCACCCCGGACAGCTTGCAGGGAAATCGCCATACCTTCAGGCTGTGCAGATCGACACCAAGGCGAATCAGATTGGCGACATGGTGAAGGTGCTGATCGAACGGGCTGGCTCCAATTCGCTGTTCGGCCGCGAGGCCGGGCCAGAGGGGCTCGCCGCGTGACCGCCAGATCACCAGGTCCAGCTTTCGAGCCAGCTCTCAATGCCTGTCATCAGGATGAGATCGACGCGTCCGGATATGCCGAAGGACTACCCGGCCTCACGCCCCTGTTCGGCCGGGCACGCGCGCCAGGGAGACGACTCTATTGGCACAGACTGACCAGGTGACCCCGAGATCCGATCGAGAGCCGCGCCGCGAGGGCGCATCGCCACGTGTCGAGAGCCTGACACGCGACGGGGTCCCCGCCACGGAAGTCGTGTTGTCCTTCGAGGATAACCGGCTGGCCAGTCTGGTCTTCGGTCAATACGACCAGAATCTGGCTCATCTTGAGCGCCGGCTCGGTGTCGTGATCAGCCCGAACGGCAACCATGTCACCGTCAAGGGCCCGCGCGAGACGGCCGAGCAGGCCGGGCGCGTGCTGAAGACGCTCTATACCCGCGCCAAGGCGGGCGCTCCGCTCAATCTCGGCGAGGTCGACGGAGCCATCGAGGAAAGCAACATCCAGCGTTCGCTGTTCCCGGCGGAAAATACCGGCAAGGCCTCGTTCGAGGCGATCGTCACCCGCAAGCGTGGGCCGGTGCGGGCCCGGAATGCGGCGCAGGATGCATATCTGCGCCAGCTCAAGCGCCACGAGCTCGTGCTCGCGGAGGGGCCGGCCGGCACCGGCAAGACCTGGCTCGCGGTCGGGCATGCCGTCTCGCTGATCGAGCAGGGCGTGGTCGAGCGCATGGTGCTGTCACGTCCGGCCGTCGAGGCTGGCGAACGCCTCGGCTTCCTGCCCGGCGACATGCGCGAGAAGGTCGATCCCTATCTGCGCCCGATCTATGACGCGCTGAACGACTTCATGGAGGCGCGGCATGTCGAGCGCGCCCTGCAGACCGGCATGATCGAGATCGCTCCGCTCGCTTTCATGCGCGGACGGACCCTGACCAATGCGGTCGTGCTGCTCGACGAGGCTCAGAATGCGACCTCCGTGCAGATGAAGATGTTCCTCACCCGGCTCGGCGAGGGCTCGCGCATGATCATCACGGGCGATCCGAGCCAGATCGATCTGCCGTCGGGACAGCGCTCGGGATTGGTCGAGGCCGTGAGGCTCTTGGCCGATGTGGAGGGCGTCGGCCATGCCCGCTTCGAGGAAGGCGACGTGGTCCGGCACGATCTCGTGCGCCGCATCGTGATGGCTTACGAGGATGCTTCCCGCCGAGAGCGGGATGAGCGCGAGGAGCGTGCCCGGTCCGTCGTCGCCGAGGCGGCGCCTGAAGACCACAGCGAGGGTCTGCGGCGCACATTGTCGCGGGAGAGGCCGCGATGAACGATCGACCTCGTTCGCGGCGCGCAGCGCCGCGAACGCAAAGCCTCGCGATCGACATCCGCCTGCAGTCGCGCCGCTGGCGCGAGCTCGCGGATCTGCGCGAGCGCGTCGCCCGGGCAACGGAAGCGGCGCTCACCGTCGCCGCCATCAAGCCGCTGGCCGAAGCAGAGCTGAGCCTTCTCTTCACCGACGACAAGCGCATCCGCATCGTCAATCGCGACTGGCGTGGCTTCGACAAGGCGACGAATGTGCTCTCCTTTCCAGCCGCCACGCCGGAGCGCATAGGCTCGAGCCCCGTCCTCGGCGATATCGTGCTGGCCTATGAAACCGTTGCGCGCGAAGCCGAGAGCGAAGGCAAGAGCATGGGCGACCATCTCAGCCATCTCGTCATCCACGGCCTCCTGCACGTGCTGGGCGAGGATCACGAGACCGAAGCCGAAGCGACGCGGATGGAAGGGCTCGAGATCGCCGCGCTCGCGAGCCTCGGCATCGCCAATCCCTATGCCGGCACCGAACCAGAAGCCGCTCCAGCGGCACAGACCAAGGCAGATCACCCCGTACCATGAGCGACGACAGTAGACCCTCCCCAAGTGAACCTCCCAGTCGCGGCCTGGCACAATGGCTGAGCCATTTCCTCGACCGGCTGGGCCTGCGGAACGGGGCAACGATTCGCGAGGACATCACCGAAGCGCTCGCCCAGGGGAGCGGGCAGCTCGCCGATCTGAGCCCGCAGGAGCGGGCCATGCTCTCCAATGTTCTGAGCCTGCGCGAGCGCCGCATCGCCGATGTCATGGTCCCGCGCGCCGACATCATCGCGGTCCAGTCCGAGGCAACACTCGGCGAATTGCTGGCCCTGTTCCGCACCGCCGGCCATTCGCGCCTCCCGGTCTATGGCGAGACGCTCGATGACCCCCGCGGCATGGTCCATATCCGCGATTTTCTCGATTTCATCGCAGCCCGGGCCAAACCCGGTCGCCGCGGCGCGCAGCCCGGAACGGCCGGCCCCAATCTCGGCGCGATCGATCTTTCCGTCACTCTGGCTTCGGCCAAGATCCTGCGGCCCGTGCTCTATGTGCCGCCGTCGATGCCTGCCGTCGATCTGCTGGTCAGGATGCAGGCCACCCGCACACATATCGCCCTCGTCATCGATGAATATGGCGGCACCGATGGCCTGGTCTCGATCGAGGACCTGGTCGAGATCGTGGTCGGCGATATCGAGGACGAGCATGATCTCGACACCGCGCCGACGATCGCGGTGGCTGGCGAGAACCGTTTCACCGCCGATGCCCGCGCGACACTCGAAGACCTGAAGGACGCAACCGGGATCGACCTTTCCGAGACTGACGTCGCCGAGGACGTCGACACGCTCGGCGGGCTCATCGTCACGCTCGCCGGGCACGTCCCGGCACGGGGCGAGCTGATCCAGGGGCCCGAGGGGCTGGCCTTCGAGATTCTCGACGCCGACCCGCGCCGCATCAAGCGGCTGCGCATCCATCGGAATGTTCCCACCGTCTCCGAGGCTCCTGCGACGACGGATCCCGGCTGATGCGCCTTGCCGCCCTGGCCGACAGGGTCATCCTCGCCTGGGGCTGGCCGAAGCGCCTGATCGCGCTCGTCGCCGGCGCCAGCGGCGCCCTCGCCCTGCCGCCCCTCGATCTCTGGCCACTGATCGTCGTGCCGATGACCATTGCGGTCTGGCTGATCGACGGCGCAGTCGGCACAAGTCGCGGGGCGCGCTTCCGCGCCGCCATGGCTGCCGGCTGGTGGTGGGGTTTTGGCTTCTTTCTCGCAGGACTGTGGTGGCTTGGTGCTGCCTTTCTTGTCGAGGCCGACAAATTCGCCTGGGCCATGCCGCTCGGCGTCATTGCCCTGCCCGCCTTCCTCGCCGTCTTTCCCGCCCTGGCCTTCGGTGCCGCCCGCCTGGTCTGGCCACATGGCGGCGGCCGCATCCTCATCCTTGCTGTCGCGCTCGCCTTGAGCGAGTGGCTGCGCGGGCATGTGCTGACGGGCTTTCCCTGGAACGTCTACGGCATGATGCTGGCCGGTCAACCATGGATTGCGCAGTTCGCCTCAGTCGCCGGCCTTTACGGCCTGACCTTGGTGGCGGTCGCGCTCGGCGCAGCGCCGGCGATGCTCGGCACCGGCAAGCCGGGCCCGGAGCGCTGGCAGGCGCCAGTTCTGGCGCTCGCGGTCCTGTGCGGGCTGCTCGGCTTTGGTGCTTGGCGCATTCCCGCCGCGCCATCGCCCACCGTCCCCGGCGTGAAACTTCGCCTGATGCAGCCCAATCTGCCGCAGGACGCCAAGTTCAATCCGCGCAACGGCGAAGCGATCCTCAACCGCTATCTTGCGCTCAGCGACCGGGCGACAAGTCCCACGACTCTGGGCGTCCAGGACGTCACCCATCTGATCTGGCCGGAATCGGCCTTCCCTTTCCTGCTCGGACGAACCCCGGGCGCGCTGTCGCGGATCGCGGCCCTGCTGCCGCCGAACACAACCTTGATCACCGGCGCAGCCCGCGCCGGCGAAACGCTGCCGGGCGAAAGTCGGCCGCCGATCTTCAATTCGGTCCAGGTTGTCGACGATCAGGGCGTGATCGTCGCGAGCTATGACAAGGTCCATCTCGTGCCGTTCGGGGAGTACTTGCCCGCGTTCCTCGAGACGCTGATCCGCAGTGTCGGACTGTCCGAATTCGTCGCCGTTCCCGGCGGTTTCACGGCCGGCGCACGCCGGACACCGCTCACCGTGCGCGGCTTGCCGCCGGTCGCATCGCTGATCTGCTATGAGGCCGTGTTTCCCGGCGAGGTGATGCCGCAGGGCCCCAGACCCGGCTTCATGCTCAATCTCACGAATGACGGCTGGTTCGGTCAGACGAGCGGTCCTTACCAGCATCTCGCCCAGGCCCGGTTGCGGGCCGTCGAGCAGGGATTGCCCCTGGTGCGCGTCGCCAATACCGGCATATCCGCCGTGATCGACGCCTATGGCCGGATCACCGGCAGCCTGCCGCTGGGGAGCGAGGGGGTGCTCGACTCGGCCCTGCCCAGTCACGCCTCTGTTACGCCTTACGCGCAGCTCGGGGATGTCATTTTTGCAGGCCTTGTTGTAATATTCTTGCTCATCTCGCGGTTGCGACTTTCAAAATAATTCCAACTGGAACTATTCCCAGCGCAGAAGATGTCGTTTAAGAAGCAATTTAGTTGAAACTAGTGTATTGTGTTTGACCATAGGACACTGCCGGATTGCGGCTTCGGCAGAATGCCCCTGATCCGAGGCCCGTCGATCCATGCTGAAGAAAATCCCCAATCCGATCGATCGCCATGTTGGCAGCCGCGTCCGGATGCGCCGCATGCTTGCCGGCGTCAGCCAGGAAAAGCTTGGTGAAGCACTTGGGCTGACCTTCCAGCAGGTTCAGAAATACGAGAAGGGCGCAAACCGCATCAGCGCCAGCCGCTTGCAGCAAATCGCCAAGATGCTGGATGTGCCGGTCTCCTTTTTCTTCGAGGGCGCCCCGTCCGGCGACATGCCGTCGGGAGGCTTCTCGGACGCCGCCTCCACGACCTATATTTCGGATTTCCTGGCGACCAGCGAAGGCGTGCAACTCACCAAGGCCTTCGTGCGCATTAAAAATGGGCAGGTTCGACGCCGGGTTATCGATCTGGTTGAGGCCATTGCCGAGGAACACGCTGAAAAGCCCTGATTGAAGCGTCTCGGCGTTCGTCTTGACGAACGTTTCTCCCGATAAACGGATTTGAGCGCTTGACGGCGAACACGTTCGCTGCAAGAACGCTGCGCCCCGCACCGGCAGGGTCCGTGCTGGCGGCCACCAGCTTGTCCGTGCATGAAGGATCCTTCGTCCGTGTCACGCCAGAACTATCTCTTCACCAGCGAGTCCGTTTCCGAAGGTCATCCTGACAAGGTTTGCGACCGGATTTCCGACGAGGTCGTCGATCTGTTCTTCAAGGAGGCCGTCAAGGCAGGGATGGATCCGGCCCAGGTGCGCGTCGCTTGCGAGACCCTGGCCACGACGAACCGCGTCGTCATCGCCGGTGAGGTCCGCACCTCGCTCGACGAGAAGGCGCTGAAGAGCAAGGTCAAGTCGGCGGCCCGCAAGGCGATCCGCGCGATCGGCTACGAGCAGGACGGCTTCCACTGGAAGAAGTGCAAGATCGACGTGCTGCTGCACTCGCAATCGGCCGACATTGCCCAGGGCGTCGACGCCGCCGGCAACAAGGAAGAAGGCGCGGGCGATCAGGGCATCATGTTCGGCTACGCCTGCCGCGAGACGCCCGAGCTGATGCCGGCGCCGATCTACTACGCCCACAAGATCCTCGAAGTCCTGGCCAAGGCCCGCCATGCGGGTGAAGGACCGGCCGCCAAGCTCGGCCCCGATGCCAAGAGCCAGGTCACCGTCAAATACGAGAACGGCAAGCCGGTCGGCGTCACGCAGATCGTGCTCTCGACCCAGCATCTCGACGACTCGCTGAGCTCTGCGGATGTCCGCAAGATCGTCGAGCCGCATATCCGCGAGACGCTGCCTGAGGGCTGGATCTCGAAGGACACCGTCTGGCACGTCAATCCGACCGGCAAGTTCGTGATCGGCGGTCCTGATGGCGATGCCGGCCTGACCGGCCGCAAGATCATCGTCGACACCTATGGCGGCGCTGCCCCGCATGGCGGCGGCGCGTTCTCCGGCAAGGACCCGACCAAGGTCGATCGTTCGGCTGCCTATGCTGCGCGCTACCTCGCCAAGAACGTGGTTGCCGCCAAGCTCGCCGAGCGCTGCACGATCCAGCTCTCCTACGCCATCGGCGTTGCCAAGCCGCTCTCGATCTATGTCGACCTGCATGGCACTGGCAAGGTCGACGAGGCCAAGCTCGAAAAGGCTCTGGGCGAGGTGATGGATCTCAGCCCGCGCGGCATCCGGACCCATCTCAACCTCAACAAGCCGATCTACGCGAAGTCTGCCTCCTATGGCCATTTCGGCCGGAAGGCCGGTCGCGACGGCAGCTTCTCCTGGGAGAAGACCGACCTGATCGACACGCTGAAGAAGGCCGTAGCCTGATCCAGCGCGGATGTTATGACGGGGTTCGGTCTACCGGATCCCGGAGAGGCCGGAGCGATCTCGCTCCGGCCTTTTGCTTTCGCCGGTGACGACGGGGTTTTGGGATCATGAGCGAAGAACGAGACCTGGAGAGAGATCTCGAACGAGCCTTCTTCGGCCGGCGCAAGGGCAAGCCTCTACGCGAAGGTCAGAGCGTGCTGATCGAGGGCACCCTGCCACGGCTGCGCCTGCCCGAAGGCGCGATCCTGGATCTGAAGGCATTGTTTCCCAAGCCGGTCGAGGCGGTGCGGCTGGAGATCGGCTTTGGCGGCGGCGAGCATCTGCTCTCCCGCATGCGAGAGAGTCCGGAGATCGGCTTCATCGGCTGCGAGCCCTTCGTCAATGGCATGGCGAAGTTCCTGGCGGTGATCGAGCGGGAAGGCCTCACCAACGTCCGGCTCTGGGATGGCGATGCCGCGCTGATGCTGCCGCGCCTGCCGGAAGGCGGCCTCGATGCGATCGACCTGCTCTATCCCGATCCCTGGCCGAAGCGCAGGCAACGCAAGCGCCGTTTCGTCTCGGAGCGGACGCTCGCCCTGTTCGCGCGGGCGCTGAGGAAGGGTGGGCGTTTCCGCTTCGCCAGCGATATCGACGACTATGTCGGCTGGACCTTGTCGCGGCTGCTGCACTCACCGGATTTCGACTGGGCCGATGAGCGCGCCGACGACTGGCGCCAACCCTATCCGGGCTGGATCCGCACGCGTTACGAGGCCAAGGCCATCGCTGCCGGGCGCGTACCGAGCTATCTCACTGCACGCCGTCGCGCATCCTGAGGAAGCCGAGCACCCGCTGCGCCGTCACCGGCGTCAGGTTGCGGAAGTTCTGGCGGGCCCGCTCGACCGCAGGTGCCGATTTGCCATCGCCCTTGCGCAGGGTGATCAGGGCGCGAGTAGTCTCCCAGGACCAGCCAAGCCCCCGGCCGACGAGCAGCACCGCGTCGCGATCCGGGCCGAGGATGATCTGCTCCGTCGCCTGCAGGCCGAGCCTCGCCAGGATGGCGACGCCGCAGATGGCGTGTTCGATTGCGCCCGAAGCGGCGAGCTCGGCGACCTTGGCCTCGTCGAGTCTGCCCTCATCATGGAAGGCCTTGATATCGGCCAGCGCAGCGCTGAACTTGCCGAGATCGTCCTGAAGCTGGTCTTGTGCGGCGACCGCATCGGCGCTGCGCTCCACCGCGCGGTCGACGGCTCCGCCCATTGCCGGCTCGAACGTCGCAGCGAGCCTGCGACGCGCCGAATTCTTCGCAGCCAACGTCAATTGCTCGACCAGCTCTGCCGGGATGTCGCTCCGGGTTCCCAGCGTCGCCTGCAAGCCGTCATCCTGGACCGCACGCATCACCAGCACGCCCATGCCATGCCGCGAGAAGCGGGCGGATTGGTTGGCCGCAACCGCGTGGGTCACGACACGACCGCCCCGCAGGATCAGGAAATCAGTCACCGGCTCGGCGAGATACGGACGCTCGGTGATCGCGAGCATATGGTCGCGCCCCTTTGCGGCGGAGATCGCAACCAGATCCTGATCGGACAGCACGGGTGAGCCCACCAGAACCGGCCGCGCAACCGCGATCTCGTCGAGCGCAAGCTGGCGCACCACGCCGCCTGGCGCATTCGGCACGATGGACAGCCGCTCGGACAATTCGACCCGCGCGCGGGTTTCAATGGCGCGGGCAAGCCTGCCGATCACCACGTCGAAGACGCTGATCTGGTCATCGCCCATCGTCGCGGCCGTGCTGACGAAGAGATCGGTCAGACGCATCAGGATCTGGACGCGCTCATCGCCCGAGCCTCGCGACATCGTCGCTTCAAGATCACGCAACAGCGCGCTGACCGAACTCATTACGCAACCTCTTTACGCACCATTGGCCGACGCTAGACGAGAAGAATGACCAGCCGGTTAGCGCAATTGCATAAAGCCGGGCGCGGAATGGAAGCACCATTGCCGTTACATGGCGTTCCTTTCGACACCCTGCTCCCTGCCAGGGCAGCTTTGATCTTGCATGCCCGGCCGTTGCGGACTAAATAGCGACGCAACAGCTCTGGTTTCGGTGTAAGCCGATGATCAAGAGCGGGCCGGCCGGCCCGCTCTTTTTTGTTGGCCGCAAGCCCTGCCGGAGCGAAGGCAGGCAGTCCGAACATGAACGAGCCGACAGCAGCAGATCAGGACAGGCGCGTAGTGACCGAAAGCGGTGTGGCCGCGCGTGTCGCTGCCATCATCGAGCCGGCGATCATCGATCTCGGCTACAGGCTGGTGCGCGTGCGCGTCTCCGGCCAGAACGGTTGCACCGTGCAGATCATGGCCGAACTCCCGGACGGCACGATGACCGTCGAGGGTTGCGAGGCGGTGAGCCAGGCGGTTTCGCCGGCGCTCGACGTCGACGATCCCATCCAGGCCGCGTATCATCTCGAGGTGTCGTCGCCGGGGATCGACCGGCCGCTGGTGCGCCCGAGCGATTTTGCGCGCTGGTCCGGTCACCTTGCCAAGATCGACACGCACGAGCTGGTCGGCGGCCGCAAGCGCTTCCGCGGCATCCTGCGCGGCGTCGAGGGCGATACGGCCCTGCTCTCGCGCGACGATGCGAAGACCGAGGAAGAGCGCGACGTCGCGATTCCGATGAACGCCATTGGCGAAGCGCGGCTTGTTCTGACCGACGCCCTGGTCACCGAATCACTGCGGCGGGGCAAGTCTGGCCTGCCGCCCGAGATGCCGCCGGCGGACGAGATCGCCAGCCCGAAGAAGGGCAGGGGCAAATCACTGGGACCGCGCCCGGGCACACAGCCCAAGCCGGCTCCGCAGAACGACAACGAAGAGGAGTGAGCGTCATGGCTGTTAGCGCCAACAGGCTCGAACTGCTGCAGATCGCGGATGCCGTCGCCCGCGAGAAATCGATCGATCGGCAGATCGTCGTCGACGCGATGCAGGACGCCATCGCCAAGGCCGCTCGCTCGCGCTACGGCGCCGAGACCGACGTTCATGCCGAGATCAACACCAAGTCGGGCGAACTTCGCCTGGCGCGCCACCTGCAGGTCGTTGAGCAGGTCGAGAACACCTCGACCGAGATCACGCTCGCCGAAGCCAAGCGCCACAATCCGGCAGCCCAGGTCGGCGACGTCATCTCCGATCCGCTGCCGCCCTTCGATTTCGGCCGCATCGCCGCTCAATCGGCCAAGCAGGTCATCGTGCAGAAGGTGCGCGAGGCCGAGCGCGATCGCCAGTATGACGAGTACAAGGATCGCATCGGCGAGATCGTCAACGGCGCAGTGAAGCGCGTCGAGTACGGCAATGTCTTCGTCGATCTCGGCCGCGGTGAAGCCATCATCCGTCGCGACGAGATGATCCCGCGCGAGACCTTCAAGGTCGGCGACCGCGCACGCGCCTATGTCTACGACGTGCGCCGCGAGCCGCGTGGCCCGCAGATCTTCCTGTCGCGCACGCATCCGCAGTTCATGGCCAAGCTGTTCGGCCAGGAAGTGCCGGAGATCTATGACGGCATCGTCGAGGTGAAGGCTGTCGCCCGCGACCCAGGCTCGCGTGCCAAGATCGCCGTGATMAGCCGCGATTCCTCGATCGATCCCGTCGGCGCCTGCGTCGGCATGAGGGGCTCGCGCGTGCAGGCCGTCGTCGGCGAGCTGCAGGGCGAGAAGATCGACATCATTCCGTGGTCGCCGGATGTCGCGACATTTGTCGTCAATGCACTGCAGCCGGCTGAAGTCGCGAAGGTCGTGCTCGACGAAGAGGCCGACAAGATCGAGGTCGTGGTTCCCGACGAGCAGCTCTCGCTCGCCATCGGCCGCCGCGGTCAGAATGTTCGCCTCGCCTCGCAGCTGACCGGCTGGGATATCGACATCCTGACCGAGGCCGAGGAATCGGAGCGCCGCCAGAAGGAATTCCTGCAGCGCACCGAGACCTTCATGAACGCGCTGAATGTCGACGAGACCGTCGGCCAGCTGCTGGCCTCGGAAGGCTTCCGTTCGGTCGAGGAGGTCGCTTACGTCGACCTCGCCGAACTGGCCACGATCGAAGGCTTCGACGAGGAAACGGCGGGCGAGATCCAGTCGCGCGCTCAGGAATACCTAGCGACGGTCGAAGCCGAGCTCGACGACAAGCGTCGTGCTCTGGGTGTCGAGGACGCATTGCGCGAAGTCGAGGGCATCACCACATCGATGATGGTCGCGCTCGGCGAGAACGATGTGAAGTCCGTCGAGGATCTGGCGGGCTGCGCGACTGACGATCTCGTCGGCTGGACCGAACGCAAGGATGGCGAGAGCACACGCCATTCCGGCTATCTCGACGGGTTCGACCTGTCGCGCCAGGATGCAGAGGCCATCATCATGGCCGCGCGCATCAAGGCGGGCTGGGTCGAAGCTCCCGCTGAGGAGCCCGAGGCCGACAGCGAAGCGGCCGAGGCCTGAGTCAGGCGCGCGTGATGAAAAGGCCGGAATCGGCGCGGCCCGCGCACAAGGACGGCCCTGAGCGCAGCTGCGTCGTGACCCGCATGGTCAAGGCGCCGGAGGATCTGATCCGGTTCGTGGTCAGCCCCGACGGGGTTCTCACGCCGGATTTGCGCCGCAAGCTTCCGGGCCGCGGCGTCTGGACGAGCCTCAGCGCGGCCACGGTCGCCGAGGCGATCAAGCGCAAGGCCTTCGAGCGCTCGCTCAAGACCAAGGTCATGATACCGCCTGATCTTGCGGCTATGATCGATGGCTTGATGCATCGCGATGCAGTCCAGGCGCTGGCCATGGCCAACAAGGCGGGACTGGTTTCGTCCGGCTTTGCCAAGGTCGAGGCTTCTATCGGATCGGGGCGTCTCGCCGCGGTGATCGAAGCCAGCGATGGCGCCGAGGATGGCCGACGCAAGATAGGACAGGCTCTCAAGCGGGTTGCGGCAGCGCGAGCCGAGGATGGGCTGAAGGTCCGAAACACACCTGTCGTCGCGGAATTCGCGGCGGCTGATTTGGAATTGGCGTTGGGGCGGTCACATGTGATACATGCGGCCCTTGCTCCGGGACCGGCGGCCGAGGGTTTCCTCTCCCGCTGGCGTCGGCTCGTCCGTTACCGGATGGGCGATGCCGGTGCGTTGGGCCCGGAAAGCCCGACGGATTTCGACGAGACAGACGAACACACGACCGAACCGGCAGGACCGAAAGCGGAATGAGCGATACCAAAAACCCGGGCGACAAGACTTTGACGGTCAGCCCTCCGAAGACCCTAACGCTGAAGCGGCCGATCGAGCAGAGCACGGTTCGGCAAAGCTTCTCGCATGGGCGCTCGAAGCAGGTCGTCGTCGAGGTCAAGCGCCGCGTCGGTGGGCCCGAAGTCAAGGAAGCGCCGGTGGCTCGTGCGCCGCAGCCCGCGGTGCAGCCCGCTGCCCCGCGTCCGGTCGTACCCCAGCCGGCTCCCGCAGCTCCGAAGCCAGGCGGCATGCTGCTGCGCACCCTCTCGGACGACGAGAAGGATGCGCGTCAGCGCGCCCTGTCCGACTCGCGAGCCCGTGAGCTCGACGAGCGCCGTCAGGCCGAAGAGGAAGCCCGCCAGCGTGCGCTTGTTGCAGAACGCGAACGGGCCGAGCGCGAGGCAGCTCTTGCTCGCCAGCGCGAGGAAGAAGAGCGCCGTCGTCAAGAAGACGAGCAGAAGCGTCGCGCCGAAGTCGCCGCTCGTCAGCGCGATGATGCCCAGGCCGCCCGTCCGGCAGCCCCCCAGCAGCCGCGTGAGCAGGTCTCGGCCCCGGCTCCATCCGCTCCGCCGCAGCAGCAGGCGCAGCCGTCCCAGCCTTCAACCTATGCTCCCGCCGCACGGCCCGCATCCGGTCCGCGCGAGTTCGGTGGCGCACGTCCGCAGATGCGCGACGTCGGTGCACGTCCGCCGCGGCTCGACTCGCGTCCTGCCCGGGTCGACGCACCGCGTCCCCCCCGTGCCGGTGATCCGAGCGCTCCCGCAGAGCCGGCCGTCGTCCGCCCGGCCCGTCAGGCCCCTTCGGCCGGCGCCCCGCGCAGCCGCCCCGATGATGGTGAGGCCAGGCCCGCGTTCCGTCGCCCCGGCGGCGCTCCCGGCGCTGCCAATCGCGGCGCGCCGACTCCCGCCCCGAAGACGCCCAAGGCCGGTGAGAAGCCGCGTGGCCGCCTGACGCTCTCGACCGCTACCGGCGGTGATGACGAGCGGACACGGTCGGTTGCAGCCTTCCGCCGTCGCGTCCAGCGCATGACCGGGCACCGTGCCTCGGACGTCGCCAAGGAACGCGTGATGCGCGAGGTGATCATCCCCGAGACGATCACCATCCAGGAACTCGCCAACCGCATGACCGAGCGTGGCGTCGACGTCATCCGCCTGCTGATGAAGCAGGGCGCGATGCACAAGATCACCGACGTGATCGACGCCGACACTGCTCAGCTCGTGGCCGAGGAAATGGGCCACACCGTCAAGCGCGTCGCCGAATCCGACGTCGAAGAAGGCCTGTTCGATACGYCCGACACCGATGAGATGCTGATCCAGCGTCCCCCGGTCGTGACCATCATGGGCCATGTCGACCACGGCAAGACCTCGCTGCTCGATGCGATCCGCCAGACCCATGTCGTGACCGGCGAGGCCGGTGGCATCACCCAGCATATCGGCGCCTATCAGGTGACGACGCCGACCGGCTCGAAGGTGACCTTCATCGATACCCCGGGCCACGCCGCCTTCACGGCGATGCGTGCCCGTGGTGCCAAGGTGACGGATATCGTCGTTCTCGTGGTGGCAGCCGACGACGGCGTGATGCCGCAGACGGTCGAGGCCATCAACCACGCCAAGGCGGCCAAGGTCCCGCTGATCGTGGCGATCAACAAGATCGACAAGCCCGACGCCAACCCGGACCGCGTGCGGTCCGAGCTGCTGCAATACGAGATCCAGGTCGAGACGCTGGGCGGCGAGACGCTGGAAATCGAGGTTTCGGCCAAGACCGGCCAGAACCTCGACAAGCTTCTCGAGGCTATCTCCCTGCAGGCAGAACTGCTCGATCTCAAGGCCAATCCCGATCGCGCTGCCGAAGGCACCGTGATCGAGGCGAAGCTCGATCGCGGCCGCGGCCCGGTCGCGACCGTGCTCGTCCAGCGCGGCACGCTGCGCACCGGCGACATCGTCGTGGCGGGCTCGGAATGGGGCCGGGTGCGCGCCCTGATCGGCGACACCGGTGCCCAGATCAAGGAGGCGCCCCCGTCGCTGCCGGTCGAGGTTCTCGGATTCAACGGCACGCCTGAGGCCGGCGACCGCGTCGCGGTTGTCGAATCCGAAGCGCGTGCCCGCGAGGTCACCGATTACCGTGAGCGTCAGAAGCGCGACCGGATCGCAGCTCGTGGCGGTGGATCGGCAGCGGGCCGCTCGCTCGCGGAGATGATGCGCGACCTCAAGGAAGGCGCTGGCCGCAAGGAATTCCCGCTCGTCGTCAAGGGCGACGTGCAGGGTTCGGTCGAGGCCATCGTCGGCACGCTCGAGAAGGTCGGCAACGACGAGGTGCGCGCACGCGTGCTGCAGTCGGGTGTCGGCGGCATCACCGAATCCGATATCACGCTCGCCCAGGCTTCCGGCGCGGCTGTGATCGGCTTCAACGTGCGTGCCCACAAGGAAGCGCGCGAGGCGGCCGAACGGGCCGGCGTCGAAATCCGCTACTACAACATCATCTACAACCTCGTGGATGACGTGAAGGCGGCGATGTCGGGCCTGCTGGCTCCGACCCTGCGCGAGACGATGCTCGGCAATGCCCAGATCCTCGAGATCTTCAACGTCTCGAAGGTCGGCAAGATCGCCGGCTGCCGCGTCACCGACGGCACGATCGAACGCGGCGCCAATGTCCGCCTGATCCGCGACAATGTCGTGGTCCACGAGGGCAAGCTCTCGCAGCTCAAGCGCTTCAAGGACGACGCCAAGGAAGTGGTTGCCGGCCAGGAATGCGGCATGTCCTTCGAGAATTATCAGGACATGCGCGCTGGCGACGTGATCGAGTGCTATCGCGTCGAGGAGATCAAGCGGACGCTGTGATCCGTCGCGGCCGGGCTTGTCCCGACCGCCTGACGATCACGAGCGCCCGCTCCTTCGCAGAACCTTGACGTCATGGCCGGGCCAAGCCCGGCCATGACGTTTCTACGATCCACGCTCATCCGGTCCGAGTCCGGAGATCGAGAACCATGGCAAGACCAGCAAAACCCAGCGGCCCCTCGCAGCGACAATTGCGCGTCGGCGAACTCATCCGTCACGCACTGGCCGAGATGCTCGCCCGCGGCGACATTCACGACGACGTGCTGGCGAAGCATGTCATCACCGTGCCGGAGGTGCGCCTCTCGCCCGATCTCAAGCTCGCGACGGCCTACATCATGCCGCTCGGCGGCAATGACATCGCGCCGGTCCTGAAGGCGCTCGATGGCCACAAGCGCTATATCCGGGGCGAGATCGCCCATCGGGTGAACCTGAAATACGCGCCCGATATCCGCTTCCGCCAGGATGAGAGCTTCTCGGAGGCCGAACGCATCGATGCGCTGCTCGATTCCGATTCGGTGCGCCGCGACACGCTGCGCCAGCCCCTGAAGATCGACCAAGACGACCATCATGACGACGAATAGCGAGACAGTGGCGCCTCCGCACGCGCAGCAGCCCCGCCCGAAGAAGCGCGACGTGCATGGTTGGGTGGTGCTCGACAAGCCCGTCGGCATGACCTCGACCCATGCGGTCAGCGTGGTGAAGCGCGCCTTCAGCGCCAAGAAGGCCGGCCATGCCGGCACGCTCGACCCCCTCGCTTCAGGCCTGCTGCCGATCGCGCTGGGCGAGGCGACCAAGACAGTCCCCTTCGTCATGGATGGCCGGAAGGCCTATCAGTTTACCGTCGCCTGGGGCTCGCAGACCGAGACCGACGATACCGAAGGCCGTGTGATTGCGACCTCGGAGCTACGCCCGCAGGAATACGCCATCGCGGCCCTGCTGCCGCGCTTCACGGGCACGATCCTGCAAACGCCCCCCAAATACTCAGCCATCAAGATCGCCGGCGAGCGCGCCTATGACCTCGCCCGGGATGGCGAAGAGGTGGTGCTGCAGCCCCGCCCGGTCGAGATCGATGCGCTGTCGATCGTCAGCCATGACGGCGCGACGACGACGTTCGAGGCCGAATGTGGCAAGGGCACCTATGTACGCGCCATCGCCCGCGATCTCGGCGTTGCGCTCGGCTGCCTCGGGCATGTCGCCCATCTCAGGCGCACCCGCGTCGGCCCCTTCACGGTGACCGAGGCGACGACCGTCGAGACGTTGCGCAGCAGCCAGGAAGAGGCCGAGGGCGCACTCCGGCCGGTCGCAGCAGCGCTTGAGCTCATTCCGGAGATCGTGGTCCATCGCGATGCGGCCCTGCGGCTGAAGCGTGGCCAGAGCGCACTATTGCGCGGTCGCGATGCGCCGATCGAAGCCGAGGCTGTCTATGCGACCAGCGGCGGCGTGCTCATCGCCACTGGCTCGATCAGCAATGGCGAGCTGGTGCCGCACCGGGTCTTCAATCTCTAATCCATGCGGTCGGATCCCGTATCCAATCCCATGATTCAACCCCCTGGGTTTGCGTCGGCCTTTCCGAAAGCCGCAATCCACTTTTCGGGCCGATGCTTCAGGCCGGGACGAGACTGAACTGCGTGGCGCGCAAGCGTGCAGCGTCACGCAGGGGCGGTGCTCCGAACAGGCGACTTGTACTTCCAGCTGAACTGCGACGGGCTTTCATAGCCCGCCCTGAAGCCCGCCCTGAAGCCCGCCGAGGCGGCATCGAACAACTCCGGCCTAGCCGGGTCCGGCATCATGCCGGAGCCAGGCGGCGGCCGAGATGCAGGCCGCCGCCACTACCAGAAAGCCTGAATTGCTCGCGATGGTTCAGTAACCGACCGTGAAGCGCTGGCGCGAGTGGGCAGGCTTCTCCAGTTCGTCGACCAATGCGATCGCGTAGTCCTCGGCCGAAATCGCGCTCTTGCCCTGCGCATCGACCAGAAGCTGATCCCTGCCGAGGCGGAACTTGCCGGTGCGCTGGCCGGGCTGGATCAGCGCCGAGGGTGACAGGAACGTCCAGTCCAGTTGGCTCTCACCCTTGAGCAGCTCGAGGAAGGCGCCGCCCTTCTTCGCCTCTGCCAGATAGATCGCCGGGAACTCCGGCGTGTCGAACAGCTGCTTGCCTGGCGCGACCTCGAGACTGCCCGCGCCACCGACGACGAGATAGCGCTTCACGCCGGATTGCTTGACGGCGGCCAGCAGAACCGCCGGGTCGCTCGCGGTGAAATGCACGGCACTGATCACCGCGTCATGGCCAGCGAGCACGCTGGCCAGCCCGTCGCGATCGAAGACGTCGCCTTTCAACGGCGTCACACCAGTCGCCGCTGCGACCTTTCCGGGGTTGCGGGTGATCGCCGAAACCGCGTGTTCGCGGGCGGACAGCTCGGCCAGCAGGCGCGAGCCGATGAAGCCGGTAGCGCCGATGAGAGCGATTTTCATGAGATCTGCCTTTGGCTAGTATCTTTCAGGAACCAACATCCTGTGCGATACTAGATGGAGGCAGCGTGGAGCCTCGTAAAGAAGGCACTTTCACGCGACATGGTCACCTGAGGGAAACCACGATGCTGCAACGCCCGGACGCCTTCAACGCCCAATGCCCGACCCGCCAGGTCCTCGACCGCATCGGCGATAAATGGGCGGTGCTGATCCTGATTCTGCTCGGAGAGGGGACGTTGCGCTTCAACGAGCTGCGCCGACGCATCGACAACATCTCGCAGAAGATGCTGTCGCAGACATTGCGGAGCCTGGAGCGCGATGGGTTGATCAGCCGCGAGGCGTTCCCCACCGTGCCCGTAACTGTCGAGTATTCGCTGACCGAACTCGGCCGCACGCTTGCAGCAACCGTGCACGGATTGACGCGCTGGGCCGAGACCCATATCGGCGAGGTCGAGGAAGCGCAGAGGCGCTACGACCACGGTCTGCCCCGGCCTGCCTCGTCGCCGCGCTAGCGTTTTACCCAGATTCGTGTATATCCCGCGCCAACCGGCCTTGCGGCTGGCTGCGCATCTCCTCCGTGATGAGGTGGATTGCGGGTTCCGGACCTTGCTGGACGACATCCCGGCCTGGCCCGCCAGATCAACATTCAACTGAAGGATCACACGATGTCGATTACGCCGGAGCGCAAGACCGCGCTCGTGAAGGAACATGCCACCAAGCCGAATGACACCGGTTCGCCGGAGGTCCAGGTCGCGATCCTGACGGAGCGCATCAACAACCTGACCGGTCACTTCAAGTCGCATGTCAAGGACAACCATTCGCGTCGCGGCCTGCTGAAGCTGGTTTCGCAGCGCCGTTCGTTGCTCGACTATCTCAAGGGCAAGAGCGAAGCGCGCTACAGGACGCTGATCGAGAAGCTCGGCATCCGCCGCTGATCGATCGCAAGAGCTTCCCGCCCGGCACCGATCGGTTCCGGGCGGTTTTTCCAGAGCATGATGCCGAAAGGTGGGAACCATCTTTCGGGCGACATGATGCTCCTACTCCAGGGTCTGGCCGCAATGGTGCGGCGCCCTGACTCCAACGCGGCGGCCGCATGGGTGGCTTAGCCGCAGGCCTCCGCCGGACGCCCCGACGTCCATGGCAGGATCGCCGAGCGCTCGGGCGCAATGCTCACCGTCTCCCGAGCTTTCCGCCGTCTTGCCCATGGGCTTGAGACGTCCGGACGTGTGCCACATCCGATCCGAAAGAGAACCATGTTCGACATCCAAACCGAAGAGCTGATCTGGGGCGGGCGCAAGCTCGTGCTCGAAACCGGCAAGGTCGCCCGCCAGGCCGACGGCGCCGTGCTCGCCACCTATGGTGAGACCGTCGTGCTCGCCACCGTCGTCTCGGCCAAGGAGCCGAAGCCGGGCTTCGACTTCTTCCCGCTGACCGTGAACTACCAGGAAAAGACCTTCGCGGCCGGCCGCATCCCGGGCGGCTACTTCAAGCGCGAAGGCCGCCCGAGCGAGAAGGAGACCCTGGTCTCCCGCCTGATCGACCGGCCGATCCGCCCGCTTTTCGCCGACGGCTACAAGAACGACACCCAGGTGGTCTGCACCGTGCTCCAGCATGACCTGGAGAACGACCCCGACATCGTTGCGATGGTCGCAGCTTCGGCCGCACTGACCCTGTCCGGCGTGCCCTTCATGGGCCCGGTCGGCGCCGCCCGCGTCGGTTATTTCGACGGTGCCTACAAGCTCAACCCGCTGGTCGACGAGATCAAGGAATCGGGCCTCGACCTCGTCGTCGCCGGTACCCAGGACGCCGTCCTGATGGTCGAGTCGGAAGCCAAGGAACTCTCCGAAGAGATCATGCTCGGCGCCGTGATGTTCGGCCACAAGCATTTCCAGCCGGTGATCGACGCCATCATCCGTCTGGCTGAAAAGGCCGCCAAGGAGCCGCGCGACTACCAGCCGGCCGACCAGTCGGCGATCCTCGACGCCGTGCTCAAGGTTGGCGAAGCCGAGCTCCGCGTCGCCTACAAGATCACCGCCAAGGCCGAGCGCTATAAGGCTGTCGACGCCGTCAAGGCGAAGGTCGTCGAGGCGCTGGTCTCGGCCGAGCCGGATGGCGTGAAGACCTTCACCAAGGAACAGGTCGCCGGCCAGTTCAAGGAAGCCCAGGCCAAGATCGTGCGCTGGAACATCCTCGACGACGGCATCCGCATCGACGGTCGCGACGTCAAGACGGTCCGCAAGATCGTGGCGGAAGCTGGCATCCTGCCGCGCACCCACGGCTCGTCGCTGTTCACCCGCGGCGAAACCCAGGCGCTGGTCGTGACCACGCTCGGCACCGGCGACGACGAGCAGTTCATCGACTCGCTGGAAGGCACCTACAAGGAAACCTTCCTGCTGCACTACAACTTCCCTCCCTACTCCGTCGGCGAGACCGGCCGGATGGGTTCGCCCGGCCGCCGCGAGATCGGCCATGGCAAGCTCGCCTGGCGCGCGATCCGTCCGATGCTGCCGGCCAAGGGCKAGTTCCCCTACACGATCCGCGTCGTCTCGGAGATCACCGAGTCGAACGGCTCCTCCTCGATGGCCACCGTCTGCGGCACCTCGCTGGCGCTGATGGATGCCGGCGTGCCGCTGAAGGCTCCGGTTGCGGGCATCGCCATGGGCCTGATCCTGGAAGGTGAGCGCTTCGCGGTGCTCTCCGACATCCTCGGCGACGAGGATCATCTCGGCGACATGGACTTCAAAGTGGCCGGTACCGCTGCGGGCATCACCTCGCTGCAGATGGACATCAAGATCGCCGGCATCACCGAGGAGATCATGCAGGTCGCGCTTGGCCAGGCCAAGGGCGGTCGTGACCACATCCTCGGCGAGATGTCCAAGGCGCTCTCCACCTCGCGCGCCCAGCTCGGCGAATATGCCCCGCGCATCGAGACGATGAAGATCCCGGTCGACAAGATCCGCGAAGTCATCGGTTCGGGCGGCAAGGTCATCCGCGAGATCGTCGAGAAGACCGGCGCCAAGGTGAACATCGAGGACGACGGCACCATCAAGATCGCCTCGGCCGACGGCAAGTCGATCGAAGCCGCGATCAAGTGGATCAAGTCGATCGTCTCGGAAGCCGAGCCGGGCATGATCTATGACGGCACCGTGGTGAAGATCATGGAGTTCGGCGCCTTCGTGAACTTCTTCGGCGCCAAGGACGGCCTCGTTCACATTTCCGAACTGGCCGCCCAGCGTGTCCAGAAGGTCTCGGACGTCGTCAAGGAAGGCGACAAGGTCAAGGTCAAGTTCCTCGGCCAGGATGAGCGGGGCAAGATCCGCCTCTCGATGAAGGTCGTCGACCAGGAGACGGGCGAGGATCTGACCGAGAAGCTCAAGGCTGCCCGCGACGCCGAGAAGGCCCGCGAGAAGCAGCCCGCCAGCGAGTAAGCTCCGGCTTCATCGCCAGACCACAGGCGCCCCGCATCTCACGATGCGGGGCGTTTTCTTTTTTGCGGTGCGAAGGGGCTGGCGCTCACGCCTGTCTCCCAATAGTCTAGACTTATTGGTTCTTGGAGATCGGCATGACCGACCACAGCATCACTTCGCTCGAGACGCTCGCCGCCCGGTATCCGAACCCCGTCGCGCCCGCCTCGGTCGCCAAGGAGATCGACCATGTCGACGAGAACTATGCTGCGCTGATCGCCGCCTCGCCCTTCATGGTGCTCGCGACCAACGGTCCGGAGGGCCTGGATTGTTCGCCGCGCGGGGATCTGCCGGGCTTTGTCACGGTCCGGGACGCGAAAACGCTCCTGATTCCAGACAGAAAAGGCAATAACCGTCTGGATTCATTAAGAAATATTCTGTTCGATCCGAGAATCGGAATGCTCTTCCTGGTCCCCGGATACAGCGAAACCCTGCGGGTGAACGGCACAGCGACGCTTTCGACCGACCCCGAGCTCTGCGCGCGCTTCGAGATGGCGGGAAAGCTGCCGGCCTGCGTGATCGTGGTCGATGTGGAACAAGTCTACTTCCAGTGCTCGCGCGCCGTGGTCCGGGCCGACCTTTGGAACCCGGCCAAACATGCCGACAGGCGTGAGTTGCCAAGCGCCGGACAGATCCTGCGTGACATCACTGCGCGGAACGAGGCGATCGAGACCTTTGACGGTGCTGCCTATGACAAGGCGCTGCCGGAGCGCGTGAAGGCGACGCTGTACTGAATCGTCGTGCGCGGCTGCACTGCCGGGCCGCCGCGTCTTGCGACGCGGCTCGTGAAAAGGCGTGCCATGATCGAGACCCGCCCGACCATGACACGCCGAACCTGAAACCCGATCAGGTCACAGCAAGCCGTTATCGCCCGCCAGCACCTTCAGGTTCACATCCGGCCTTGCACCGACATGGCTGATGATCTCGGCGGCGGCCAGCGCGCCGAGCCGCAGCGAGTCCCGCACCTCGCGGCCCGAGGTCAGGCCGAAGAGGAAGCCCGCGGCGAAGAGGTCGCCCGCGCCGGTTGAATCGACGATGCGCTCCACCGGGAAGACCGGTTCGGCGACGATGCCGTCAGGCGTCACCGCCAGAGCGCCCTTCTCCGAGCGCGTCACCGCCGCAATGATATTCTCCGCGCGCAACGCAGCGAGCGCGCTGTCGAAATCGCCGGTCTGGTAGAGGCTCTTCAGCTCGTGCTCATTGGCGAAGACGATATCGACCAGCCGGTTGCGGATCAGCCCGAGGAACTCGTCGCGATAACGATCCACGCAGAAGGAATCCGACAGGGTGATCGCGACACGGCCGCCAGCTGCATGGGCAAACTCCGAGGCCTTGCGGAAGGCTTCCTTGGCCGCCGGCGGATCCCAGAGATAGCCCTCGAGATAGATGATGTCGGCGTTCTGGACCGTATCCTTGTCGACATCCGCGACAGTGAGGCCCTGGCAGGCGCCGAGATAGGTGTTCATCGTGCGCTCGCCATCAGGCGTGACGAAGATGAAGGAACGGGCGGTCGCCGGACCATCGGCCGCGAAAGCCGTATCGAAGCTGACGCCCTGCGAGGTCAGGTCATGCCGGTAGAGCTTGCCGAGCTCGTCCTGCTTCACCTTGCCGATGAAGGCGCCCTTGCCGCCAAAGGAGGCAAGGCCCGCGATGGTGTTGGCGGCGGAACCACCCGAGATGACCTTGGCCGGGCCCATCGCCGCGTAGAGCGTCTCGGCACGGGGCTCGTCGATCAGCATCATCGCGCCCTTGGTCAGCTCATGCGCGACCAGAAAATCCTCTTCCGCGCGAGCGATGACATCGACGATGGCGTTGCCGAGCGCCAGGACATCATAACGGGCATTTTTCATGAAGGAGTTCCGTGGGTTGGCGAGGATGGGACGAATGATGGGCGTTTCGCATCAGGACCCGATGCGGTCAAGCACGGCCGCGCCGGCGACTGGCCTGGTCAAGCACGGCGCGCAGCGCGGCGAGTTCGTCGGGGCCGAGTTCGGCGATCTCAAGGGCAAGCCGGTTGGCGACCAGCGTCGCCTCCGGTGCCAGTCCCGCAGTATCGACCGTGATGCGGGGGTGGGAGAGCTCGGCGAGACGAACGAGTTCGTCAGCCTCGTCCCAGATCACGCCGAGCAAATGGATCACGCCCTGGATCAGCGCAAAGGTCGGCTGGCCGCGCTTGCCATGCTCAAGGGCCGAGAGATAGGCCGGCGTGACGCCCAGCGCCGCGGCCATTCCGGCCAGCGTCACGCCGCGAGCTGCGCGCAGCTCCCGAACGCGCTGGCCAAAGGGTGTCACGCGCCGCTCTCACGGTGCCGGCGCAGACGGATATAGAGCGCGCCGGCGCCGCCATGGCGCTGCTCGGCCTCCTCGAAGCCGACGACGAAAGGGCGCAGATCAGGTAGCCGCAGCCAGTGCGGCACGCTGCGGCGCAGGACGCCACGCTCTTCGCCGAAAATCGCATCGCCCGCGGCGCCCTTGCCCGTCACGACCAGCGCCAGCCTGGTGCCGCGCGCCTGCTCGCGGCGCAGAAAGGCACATAGCGCCGCATGAGCGGCATCCTGCCGCAGGCCGTGCAGGTCGATCACCGCCTCGACGGATTGGGTTCCGCGACGCAACTGGGTGCGCAGGCGGCGCTCGAGCGGCGCCAGCGGCGGCGGGGTGATCCTGGCCGGTTTGACGGCAACCACCAGAACAGGGGCGGCAGCCTCAGTTGGAGGTGGCGCCGGGGCCGCTGCAGGCTCCTCAGGCGGCGGTGCGGCGCGCCCCCGCAGTGGCGTCACCGAACGTGCAACCTGCCGCCACAGGGCAATCTCGGCCTCCGACAGGGTCTTCTCGCGACGGCGGCGCATTCCTCAGCGCGCCTCCGCCCGCGGCCAGAGCACCGTGAAGTCAAAGGAATGGCGGACCAGCCCGGCGCGATGACCCGCCGCCTGGCCGGAACCGACGAACAGGTCGACCCGCGACGGTCCGACGATGGCGGATCCCGTATCCTGCGCAATCATCAAGCGCGACAGCCGCTCCATGTCGCCGCTGCCGGTGGGAATTGTCGCATCGATCCAGGCCGGCAGTCCGTAGGGCCAGATGGCGCGGTCGACGGCGATGCTACGCAGCGGCGTCAGGGGCAAACCCGCACCACCGATCGGCCCCGACTCGGCCGGCAAGTCGTCCTTGCGGGCGAAGAAGACGAAGGAGCGGTTCAGGCGGATCAGGTCCCGGGCAAAACCGGCATCGGCCTTCAACCGAGCGACCAGCTTGTCCATAGTCATCTCGGCCGGCGGGATGTTCTCGCGCTCGCTGAGCACCCGGCCGAGTGAGGTATAGGCGTGGCCGTTGCGGCCGGAATAGACCAGCCGGACGACCCTGCCGTCCTGCAACCGAACCCGGCCGGAGCCCTGCACCTGCAACACGAAGCGGTCGACCGGATCGCGCAGCCAGGCGATTTCCAGGCCCTGCCCGTCGAGTGCGCCACTCTCGATCGCCGTCCGATCGGGATAGGGCTCTAGGCCCCGGGGAGTGCGGCGGGCGGCGGACAAGGCAGGTTCCAGCCCTGGCCAAGCGTCGCCTGCAAGGCGCGTCACCAGATCGGCAGGGCGGGCATAGAGCGGCGTTGGGAACTGGACGGAGGGGGTGAGCGAGCCTTCGAACTCCGGCTCGAAATAGCCGGTCATGAAGCCGCCCTCGGCGCCGCTCGGCCGGATGCGCCAGAAACTGAAACGCTCCTCGAAGAAGCGACGCGCCGCCGTCCGATCGACCGGCCCGCGAGCCGTCAGCCTGCCGGCTTCGGCGCAGACAGCGGTGAGCGCAGGGGGGATCGGGGCGCCTTGCCGAAGCGGGGGGTTGGCAGCGCAGCCAGCTGCGAAAATCGTCAGCGCAATGCGGTGATCGTCATCCGGCCATCCCGCTATTGCGCCGGGAGAGATGACCTCTGCGCGGGCGCCGGGCGGCAAGCTCGGACCGGCGGGCGCTTGTGTCATTGCAGCGGACAACATGGCGGCCACCAGCGCAATGCGCCCGAGGCCACGGGTCACGCGCCGGCTTCGGTCGCGACCAAAAGCCAATTCGGGTCGCGGCTGCCGAGCTGACGCGAGAAGGTCCAGATATCGTTGACCTCCGAAACCGCCTCGGCGCTGCCGTCGACCACGACGCCCTGTGCATCACGGACAACACTGATCAGCTGCGAAACGAATGCGATCGTCACCTGAGCGGTCTTGCCCTTGACGTCGACGGCGGTGATCTCGGCCTTGTCGATCGAGACGAAGGAGGATTCCGCCTTCTCGCCGCGCTTCTCGCGGTCGGTAATCGCCTGCTCGAAGCCATCATAGACTTCCTTGGCGAGGAGGCCCTTCAGGACCTTGCGGTCGCCGCGGGCGAAGGCGGTGACGATGGTCTCGTAAGCGGATTTCGCACCCTGCAGGAAACCCTTCGGGTCGAAATCCTGCTCCTGGCGAACGATGGCCTCGATGCCGGCAAGGATCGGCGAATCCGCAGGCGCAATGTCCTTCCAGCGCTCGGCCGCAGGAACGGCTGTCGCAGCGGGATCATTGGCTGCGCCCGGCAGGCGAATGACATTGTCGCGCTTGGCCTCGGGAGCGCCGGCCTGATCAGGTCGCATCGGCGGCGTCTCACGCCGCGCGAAGGGATCCTTTGGCGGCTGCTCGCTGCCGGTCTTCTGGCCAAGCACGGAGCGAAGCTTCCAGGCGACGAAAACGGCCAGAGCCAGGAAGACCAAAGTCGTCATGTCGAAGGAATTTTGCATCGAACGCTGATCCGGAACCCCAGTGACCGCCTCGCATCAACGGCGGCGGTCGGCCGGCCGCCGCATGCGATATGGTGATCAAGGCTCGTAACATCCACCCCCGAGCTTGTGAAGGCGGCTTCTTGTGCCTGAGGAAGCTCCATGATAGCCGACGCAAGCATTGCACCGGGGAGCGGTGCGCAGTCCCGGGCGCCGGCAAGGCGTGGGATTTCCCGATTAAAGCCTGCCAGACGATGATGGGACCGATGGCCAACGACATCCCCAACGGCAACGGCGCGAGCGAGGCGAACGCTCAGCCGAGCATGAATGCCCTGATCCAGTACACCAAGGACTTCTCCTTCGAGAATCCGAAGGCGCCCCGCGCCCTCGGCCAGCAGAACGAGCAGGGCCCGCAGATGTCCCTGCAGGTCAACGTCTCGACCACCGCGCTGTCGGAGACCGATTACGAGACCGTGCTCCAGCTCGAGGGCAAGGCCGTCCTGAACAACGAGACGCTGTTTGCGTTCGATCTCAGCTATGCTGGCGTGTTCCGGCTGCTGAACATCCCGCAGGAGCATATTCACCCCGTTCTGGTGATCGACTGCGCGCGGCTGCTGTTCCCGTTCGCCCGCCAGATCATCGCGGACGCGGTCCAGACCGGCGGCTTCCCGCCTTTCTATGTTCCGCAGATCGATTTCGCGATGCTGTATCAACAGCGCATGCAGGAGCTTCAGGCCCAGCAGCCGCAGGCGCCTAACGCCTGAGCGAGCCTGCCGCCTCCGCAAGCCGACGATATCGAAAGGGCCCTCGCGGGCCCTTTCTTGCATTTCAATCAATAATCGCGCGCATTTCGCAACGCCTTGCGCATCGGCAAGGCAAACTCCATCTCCCACATTCATTGAAGCGGGCGCCAATCCGGCGTCCGCATTTTGTTATGTGGAGACCCGATGGACCATCTGATGACGCTTGCTGCCGACCCCGCCGTATGGGCGGCTCTCGGGGCACTGATCGCCATGGAGGTTGTCCTCGGCATCGACAATCTGATCTTCATCTCGATCCTGACCAACAAGCTGCCTGAGGAGCAACGTTCGCTCGGCCGCAAGATCGGCATCGGGCTTGCCCTGTTCATGCGGCTCGCGCTGCTCGGTACCGTCGCCTTCATCGTGCAATTGACGGAGCCGATCGTCTCGCTCTTCGGCAAGGCCTTCTCCTGGCGCGATTTCATCCTGATCGCCGGCGGCCTTTTTCTGGTCTGGAAGGCGACGACCGAAATCCATCACAAGGTCGACGTCAATCACGGGCCCGATGTGTTCGACGGCGGCCGTGCGGCAACCGTGACCTTCGGCGCTGCGATCTTCCAGATCCTGCTGCTCGATCTGGTCTTCTCGATCGACAGCATCATCACGGCCGTCGGCATGACCGAGCATGTCCCGGTGATGATGATTGCGGTGATCGTCGCCGTGCTGGTGATGCTGCTGGCCGCCGACCCGCTGGCGAAGTTCATCGAAAAGAACCCGACGATCGTGATGCTGGCCCTCGGCTTCCTGCTGATGATCGGCGCCACGCTGATCGGCGAGGGTTTCGGCGCCCATATCCCGAAGGGCTACATCTACGCCGCCATGGCCTTCTCGGCGCTGATCGAGGGTCTCAACATGATGTCCCGGCGCGCCGATCGTAGCCGCGGCTGACCGACCCGAAGCTGAGCCGCCACAAGCGGCTCAGCTTTCCTTGGCCAGACCGAGATAGCCGCTCCAGAGCGGTGTCTTCAGGGTCAGGATGAAGCTCTCATGAGCGGCCATTGCCGCCTCGTCGAGGCAGGGGGCGAGCGGGCGCTGGCGCTGCGGCCGCTCGGAAAGATCGGCGAGACCGTTGCCGGGACCGGAAGCGCTGACCACGCCAAGTCCGAGATCGGCCTGTTTGCCGCCGATCAGCTCGATATAGACCTCGGCGAGAATCTCCGAATCGAGCAGCGCGCCGTGCTGGGTGCGCCTCGTATTGTCGATGCCGTAGCGCTGGCAGAGCGCATCGAGACTGTTCGAGGCTCCGGGATGCTTGCGTCGCGCCATCGCCAGCGTATCGACGACCAGCGATGGATCGATCGGGCCACGGCCGACACGCTTCATCTCCATGTTCAGGAAGCCGACGTCGAAGGACGCGTTGTGGATGACGAGCCGCGCGCCATCGATGAAGGCTGCAAACTCCTCGGCAATGGCCGCGAAGACGGGCTTGTCCGCCAGGAAGGCATCGGACAGTCCGTGGACCTTGAAGGCGCCTTCCGCCATCGCCCGCTCGGGGTTGATGTATTGATGGAAGGTACGGCCGGATGGGCAGTGATTGACCAGTTCGACGCAGCCGATTTCAACGACGCGATCGCCGCCATTGGCTTCGACGCCGGTCGTCTCGGTATCGAGAACGATCTCACGCATGCCTGGACGCCTTTTCTTGCCGGCTCCGGCCAGGACGGCCGGCCAATGCCTGGAGGATAGAGCGGACCTGCCTCTGTGCCACCAGCAAGCCATGCGAGGTGTCCACAAGGAAGTGAGCGTGCCGGCGCTTCTCGGCATCCGGCATCTGGCGCGCAAGGATCGCGTCCAGCTTCTCCGCCGTCATCTCCGGACGCGCCAAAACGCGGGCGCGCTGCACTTCGGCTGATGCCGTGATCACGACGACGGCGTCACAGCGATACCCTCCTCCAACCTCAAGCAGGAGCGGCACATCGAGGACCCCGATATCGCTCCCCGCTGCAATGCAGTTCTTGATGAAAGCGATCTCCTCCTCCCGCACCAGAGGATGAATGATCGCCTCCAGCGCGCGCAGGGCTTCGGGCTTGCCCACAACCATCGAGGAGAGTCGGGCACGATCCACGGCCCCATTTACTACAGTCTCCGGAAAGGCTGCCGCGATCGGTGCGACCGCCCTGCCCCGGTAGAGCGCATGGACGGTGGCATCGGCATCATGGACAGGCACGCCGTGGGCCCGGAACATCTCCGAGGTGGTCGACTTTCCCATGCCGATCGAGCCGGTCAGTCCCAGGATGAAGGTCATGCGGCACCCAGCGAATCAGGCGCCCAGGATATCGGCTTCGAGCCGGGCCCGCAGCGCCGGCGTGACCTTCGGGGTCACACCGAACCAGCGCGCGAAACCGGGGGCGGCCTGATGCAGCAGCATGCCGAGGCCATCGACCGGAACACCGCCGCGACGTTCCGCCTCTTCGAGCAGGGGCGTCCGCAACGGCACGTACACGATGTCGTCAACGATCGTGCCGGGGCGGAGCCTGGTGAGATCGAGATCGAGCGGCGGCTTGCCGTTCATCCCAAGCGCCGTCGTGTTGACGATCAGATCGGCCGATTCGACCAGCTCATGACGCCTTGACCAGTCTCGCGCCTCGACCGGAGCTCCAAGTGCCCGGGCAAGTTCCATGGCTCGGTCCGCGCTGCGGTTGACGAGGATGATCCGCTCGAGGCCGCGCGCCTTCAGTCCAAAACCGATCGCCCGCGCCGCGCCGCCCGAGCCAAGAATGAGAGCCGTTGCGACCCGCTCGCTCCAGCCGGGAACGCTGGCGTCGAGATGGGCGAGGAAGCCGGCAGCATCGGTGTTGTCGCCGAACAGGCGACCATCGTCACGCCAGATCGTATTCACCGCACCCATCGCGCGGGCGACGGGGCTGAGTTCATCGACCAGCAGCAGCGACGCCTCCTTGTGGGGAACTGTGACGTTGCCGCCCACGAATTCGCCGCTCCGCACCCGGGCCATGAACGACGAGAGTGCAGCCGGTGCGACATCGATGCGTTCATAGGATCCATCGAGCCCATGCTCGGCGATCCAGCTGCCGTGAATGAGCGGCGAGCGTGAATGGGCGATCGGGTGACCGATGACGAAACAGCGACGGGTCATGGAATTCAGATGTCCGGATCAATCGACGAGAGCGCCCTGCTCGCGCAGGGCCTCGAGTACGGCAAGGAGCGGGAGGCCGAGAATGGTGAAATGGTCGCCCTCGACGGCAGCGAAGAGCTGGGAACCAAGGCCCTCGAGCTGGTAGCCGCCAACGCTGGTCAGGATCGCCGGGCCAGCAAGTTCGACATAGGTCGCGATGAAATCGAGCTCGAGCCGCCGCATCGTCAGTCGTGCGGTCTGCCCGCCTTCAGCCAGGATCTCGCCGTCGCGCGCCAGCACAAAGGCGGAATGAAGCTCATGCGTGCGCCCAGCCAATGTCGCGATCTGCGCGGCGGCGCCAGGGAGATTCTCGGGCTTGTGAAAGATCTGGCCCTCGCAGGTCAACGTCTGGTCGGCGCCGAGCACGAAGCGGCCGGGCTTCATCACGGAGACATGCAGCGCCTTCGCGCAGGCAAGCGCGGTCGCGATCGCCTCGCCTTCGACACCCTGTGCGAGGAGCGGCGCCTCGGCGGCTCGCTCGTCGATGTCGGGCTTCAGGGTGTCCACCGGGATCCCGGCTGCGCGCAGCATCCCAGCCCGGGTCGTACTGCCGGAAGCAAGCAGCAGCGGCGCCGCTGCACGCCAGAGAGAGGGCCTCTTCGTCATGTCGCGATGAACTTCATGCGATGGTCGCGCAGCAGGTCGAGGATCGCTGCCGCCGTCTCCTCGATCGAGCGCCGGGTGACATCGATCACCGGCCAACCCCTGCGGGCGCAAAGCTTGCGCGACTGCGCGATCTCGTCGGCCACGGCTGTAGGGTCGACATAGGGCGTCTCATCATCCGCCTTCATCGAGAGCAACCGGTTCTGTCGAATCTGGACGATGCGCTCAGCGCTGGCGACCAGCCCGACGATCAACGGCTTTCTCAGCCGTTCAAGTTCGACCGGCAAAGGCACATGGGGGACCAGCGGTACGTTGGCGGTCTTGATACCGCGATTGGCGAGATAGATGCTGGTCGGTGTCTTCGAGGTTCGGCTGATGCCGACGAGGATGATATCCGCGCTTTCCAGATCGCCTCCAAGCTGCCCGTCATCATGCATCAGCGTGTAGTTCATCGCGTCGATGCGGCGGAAATATTCGGCGTTGAGGACATGCTGCGCGCCCGGCCGCGGCGACCCCGCCTGGCCGAGATAGGACTGGAACAGGGACAGCACCGGGTTCAGCACCGACAGACAGGGGCAGCCGAGCTCCTGGCAGAATTTCTCGAGCCGCTCGGCCCATTCCGCTTCGACGAGCGTGTAGAGCACGACCCCGGGCGAGGATTCGATCTCCGCCAGGACCCGGGCAAGCTGCGCCTCGGAGCGGACCAGCGGATAGACATGCTCGATGGCCGAGACCGATTCATATTGGGCGGCGGCGGCCCGGCTGACCGCAATCAGGGTCTCGCCGGTGGCATCGGACACCAGATGCAAATGAAAATAGTTGCGCGCCACGTGGGCTCCCGGGGCTTAACGAAGTTGCAACCTCTAGCGCGCCATATCGGCAATGCAAATTGTCGTCCTGGACCGGGACCCCCAGCGCTGACCGCGATGAGGGGTCACGCTGGTCATGGGGACTGCTGTGGACAACCGTACATCCGAGCGGAGCGCGGGACCGCGACTGTATAACTCCCTCTTTCCATCAACAGGCTGGCCCCTGGGGACACGTGGAGCGATGTTTCACGTGAATCATTTTAACGATCGGCAGCCCCGGCCGCGATTCTGATTTCTTACTAATCAGTTAAGACGCCCCACCCCCCGGGCGATTCCACCCTGCGACATCGGCTCGCCCTGTGGACCGGTTGTGGACAAAGTTGGGCCGGGCTATTTGCCCCTGACCAAGAGTCAAAACAAAAGAATATCTCTCTAAGATTCTTTTAAGATTCAGACCTGAACGGCTGACCGGAGTGGGCATGGCGAACGAAGATCCGGTTTTCCTGCGGAGCCTTTCGGGCGAGGTGATGGCAAGGCCGCCGATCTGGCTGATGCGCCAGGCCGGACGCTATCTGCCGGAGTACCGCGAGGTCCGGGCCAAGGCAGGTGGCTTTCTCGAGCTCTGCTACAATCCGGCCTTTGCTACCGAAGTGACCCTTCAGCCAATCCGCCGTTTCGGTTTCGATGCAGCGATCCTGTTCTGCGACATCCTCGTCGTGCCGCATGCGCTTGGCCAGAAGCTCTGGTTCGTCCAGGGCGAAGGTCCGCGGTTGGAGCCCGTGGGCGATGCGAAGAGGCTAGGCGAGATCMACGAGGAGATCGACCAGGACGTGCTGGCGCCGGTCTACGAAACGGTTGGCAAGGTCAAGGCTGCCCTGCCAGGCAACACCGCCTTCATCGGCTTCTGCGGGGCGCCTTGGACGGTCGCGACCTACATGGTGGCTGGGCGGGGCACGCCGGATCAGGGTCCCGCGAAGGAACTCTTCACACGAGACCCGGAGCTGTTCGCCCGGCTGATCGACCGGATCGTGATGGCGTCCATCGCTCATCTCAACGCTCAGCTCGATGGCGGCGTCGATGCGGTGCAGATTTTCGACAGCTGGGCTGGCTCGCTTGGCGAAGATGATTTCATGCGTTGGTGCATTGCGCCGACCAAGCGGATCGTCGACGGAGTGCGGGCGCGTCATCCCAAGGCAAAGGTCATCGGCTTTCCCCGGGGGGCCGGCCGCCTGATTCCGAGCTATGTCAAAGCGACCGGGGTTGATGCTGTCGGGCTCGAGACGGACATCGATCGCGAATTTGCGCGGACGCAGATCCAGTCGCTGGCGCCGATCCAGGGTCACCTTGACCCGCAACTTCTCCGGGCAGGTGGTACCGAGCTGGAACGGGAGGTCGCCGCGATCCGTACCTCCTTCGGCGCCGGTCCCTTCGTCTTCAATCTCGGGCATGGCATCCTGCCGGATACGCCGATCGCTCATGTCGAACGCTTGATTGCGGCCGTCAGGTCATGATGAGGATGCAGTGATGCTGATCGACTGGATCAAGGCTTTTCACGTGATGGCGGTCATCTCCTGGATGGCCGGCATGCTCTATTTGCCCAGGCTGATGGTTTATCACGCGGAGGCGCAGACCGGCTCGGTGCAGTCCGAAACCTTCAAGATCATGGAACGCCGGCTCCTCAAGGGCATCATCAATCCGGCGATGATCGTGACCTGGGTGCTGGGTCTGTACCTCGCCTGGGCGATCTATGGCTTCAAGGGTGGCTGGCTGCACGGCAAGATTCTGCTCGTGGTCATCCTCTCCGCCATCCATGGCATCCTGGTCGGACGGGTCAGGGCCTTTGCCGAAGATCGCAACGACAAGTCGGCGCGCTATTACCGGATCATCAACGAAGTGCCGGCACTGCTGATGGTCGGAATCGTGATCCTGGTCGTCGTCAAACCGTTCTGAGCGACGCCGACGTTTCCGGCTTGAGAGTCCACGGGAAACCAGCTATCAAGCGCAACGCGACTTTTTGCGTCCTCCCTGTTGTCGATGGTTCGTGAGCTGGCTGCCGGTGCAGACGCTCATGGTGCGCATCCCCTGCGCACTGGTCCTTCCAGGCCCTGTCGAGCCCTCCACTGAGTCCCTGACCTCCGCCATTCGTGTGGGGGCGTTTACGATCCGGGTGCCCCATGCGGGAAATCAAGCTTCACGAACTCAAGGTCAAATCGCCGACCGAGCTTCTTGCCTTCGCCGAAGGCATGGAGGTCGAGAACGCCAGCACGATGCGCAAGCAGGAGCTGATGTTCGCCATCCTCAAGCAGTTGGCCGCCAAGGAAACCGAGATTCTCGGCGAGGGCGTGGTCGAGGTGCTGCAGGACGGGTTCGGCTTCCTGCGCTCCTCCGACTCGAACTATCTGCCGGGTCCCGACGACATCTACGTTTCGCCGTCGCAGATCCGCAAGTTCGGCCTGCGCACGGGTGATACGGTTGAAGGGCCAATCCGTGGACCCAAGGATGGCGAGCGCTATTTTGCGCTGCTCAAGGTCAACACGATCAATTTTGAGGACCCGGAGAAGATCCGGCACAAGATCCATTTCGACAACCTGACGCCGCTGTATCCGGACGAGCGTCTGCGGCTGGAAGTTCAGGATCCGACCAAGAAGGACTTCTCGCCCCGCGTCATCGACATCGTCGCTCCGATCGGCAAAGGCCAGCGCGCCCTGATCGTGGCGCCGCCGCGCACCGGTAAGACGGTTCTGCTGCAGAACATCGCGCAGTCGATCACCAACAATCATCCCGAGTGCTATCTGATCGTGCTGCTGATCGACGAGCGGCCCGAGGAAGTCACCGACATGCAGCGTTCGGTGAAGGGTGAGGTTGTGTCCTCGACCTTCGACGAGCCGGCCACGCGCCACGTCCAGGTCGCGGAGATGGTCATCGAGAAGGCCAAGCGCCTGGTGGAGCATGGCCGCGATGTCGTGATCCTGCTCGACTCGATTACGCGCCTCGGCCGTGCCTACAACACCGTGGTCCCCTCTTCCGGCAAGGTGCTGACCGGTGGTGTCGATGCCAACGCGCTGCAGCGGCCGAAGCGCTTCTTCGGCGCGGCCCGCAATATCGAGGAAGGCGGCTCGCTGACCATCGTCGCGACTGCGTTGATCGATACCGGCAGCCGCATGGACGAAGTCATCTTCGAAGAGTTCAAGGGCACCGGTAACTCGGAAATCGTGCTTGACCGCAAGGTGGCCGACAAGCGCATCTTCCCGGCGATCGACATCCTGAAGTCGGGCACCCGCAAGGAAGAGCTGATCACGCCGAAGGATGTGCTGCAGAAGACCTATGTGCTGCGCCGCATCCTGAATCCAATGGGACCGCAGGATGCGATCGAGTTCCTGATCGACAAGCTGCGGCAGACCAAGCAGAACTCCGAGTTCTTCGACTCGATGAACACCTGATCGGATCGGGAATCGCGACGCCGCACGAAGCTGCAGCGTCGGAGATCCAATACTTTCAGCGAGGCGGATCGGCAGTCATGCCGACCCGCCTTTCTTGTTTGGATCCGGGGTCACCGGCCAGCAGAAACGGCATCCTGCAATTGATTCGGATCCGTTACGGGAGGCAGGCAACGCCCGGCGAAACAGATGAAGGCGACACCGCTGCCTGCAAGACGCGCCATGGAAGCGGCTGGGTGGTCCGATGGTAGCGCGCTGGGATCGGGGCAGTCGACGATCATCGTCGTCGTGTAGGGCAATGCCAGCGCAGCCGCGCGAAGACGTTCGCGTTCGGGTCCAGCCAGGATGATCTCGATGCCGTGCCGCGCCAGATGATAAGCATTGAGTACGGAGCCATGGGCGACCGGCGCGCGCTCGGCAGCGGCCAATGCTGCTGCGAGAAACCGTTCGGCCTGGGCCCTATCGGTCGGGGCTCCGCTCTTGGCCGCCAGACGAAGCAGGTTCCCTGCATGCACGCCATTAGCGTTCGGGACTGCGTCGTCGTGAGTCGGCCTCGGTACGACCGGAAGAACGGCGCTATCGCGTTGAGTCATACCAAGTAGACTCGTATCGACGTGGCGGTAGTACCGCCAGAGATGGGCGGACCAGCGCAGGGCGTGGTCAAGGAAATGCCGTTCCGATGTGGCGTCGTGGAGTGCCAGGGCCGCTTCGATCATCGCCGCGTGATCGAGGGCAAAGCCCGGGGTGATCAACCGGCCCGCGCGGTAGGAGTGAGCGAGGCCGTCGCCATGCTTCATTGATTCGGCGACGAAATGGTAGGCTCGCCGAGCAAGGGCCAGCCAGGCGGGCTCCGCGAGTAGACCGGAGGCTCGCACGAGCGCCGCGATCATCAGCCCATTCCAGTCGGCCAGGATTTTGTCGTCGCGGGCCGGAGGAACCCGGCGAGCGCGCAACGCCAGGAGATCCCGCCGGATGTTGGCCAATTGCTGCTCGAATGCCGGATCCGGATCGGGCGTGTCGAGCCGGTTGAGGATTGTGACGCCTTCCCAGTTGCCATGGGCGGTGACGTCATAGTGCCGGGCGAAGAGTTCTGCGTCGGCTGGCGTGAGATGGCTGGCCAGCTCCGATGCAGTCCAGACATAGAATTTGCCTTCGACCCCCTCGGAATCGGCATCGAGGCTGGAGGCGAAAGCGCCCTCCTGTAGCAGCATGTCCCGCTCAAGCCAGGTGACGATGCCCTGGGCCGCGCTGTGCGCCAGTGGATTGCCGCTGCGCTTCGCCTCGAGCGCATAGAGCCCGAGTAGCTGGGCATTGTCATAAAGCATCTTCTCGAAATGCGGCACGAGCCAGCGCTCGTCGACCGAGTATCGGGCGAAGCCGCCGCCGAGGTGATCGTGAATGCCGCCACGCGCCATGCGTTCCAGGGTGCGGGTCGCCGGCAGGAGTGTGGTCGCGTTCCCAGTGCGGCTGCCGTGACGCCAGAGCAGCTCGATCAGGCCAGGATTGGGGAATTTTGGTGCGCCGCGCAGCCCGCCATGCTGCGGATCGAAGGATTGGGCGATCTCGCTGGCGATCTGGTCGAGGTCAGGTTTGTATCGGGCTTCCGGGCTTGCTGCAGCCTCACTCTGCTCGAGTGCAGCCTTGATCGCGGCGGCATTGCGCGCGACCCGCTCGGGCTCTTTTGCGTGGACGGCCGCGATCTGCTGCAGCACCTGGCTGAAGGAGGGCCGTCCATAGCGCGCCGTTGGCGGAAAATAGGTGCCGCCCCAGAATGGCTGACGGTCGGCGGTGAGGAACATGGTCAGCGGCCAGCCCCCCTGTTCGCCCAGGCTGTGCAGCGCGTTCATGTAGACCTGATCGATATCGGGTCGCTCCTCCCGGTCGACCTTGATGTTGACGAAGCGCGCGTTCATCAGCGCCGCGGTTGCCAAGTCCTCAAAGCTCTCATGGGCCATGACATGGCACCAGTGGCAGGCGGCATAGCCGACCGAGAGCAGGACCGGGCGACCGCTTGACTTTGCCTCGGCAAAGGCTTCCTCGCTCCATTCCCACCAATGGACGGGGTTGTCCTTGTGCTGCAGGAGATAGGGGCTGGCGGCGGCCCCGAGACGATTCATCGACGGATCTCCCAGGCGGATCAGCGTCGCAACGGAAAGATGTGCTGCCTATGACGACCGGACAGGATTACCCAACGATTGTGGCGCTATCGTCGGCCAATGGCCGCGCCGGGGTGGCTGTCCTGCGGGTGTCCGGGCCGCAAGTTCGATTCGTCCTCGAAACAATTTCGGGCGTTATCCCCAACCCGCGGCATGCGGTGCTTCGACACCTGCGCCACCCCGTCTCCCACGAGGTGATCGATTCGGCTCTGGTCCTGTTCTTCCCGGGACCAKCGAGCTTCACCGGCGAGGATGTCGCCGAGTTCCATGTCCATGGTTCGCGTGCGGTGATGGCGGCCCTGCTCTCGGCATTGACCGGGCTACCAGGGCTTCGATTGGCGGAGGCCGGCGAATTCACCCGGCGGGCCTTTGAGGCKGGAAAGCTGGATCTTGCAGCGGTCGAGGGCCTGGCTGACCTGATCGATTCGGAGACGGAATGGCAGCGTCGACAGGCGCTCCGGCAGATGGAGGGAGCGCTTGGTCATGCGGCCGGGCTGTGGCGAGATCAGTTGATCGGCGCCATGTCGCTGTTGGAGGCCGAGATCGATTTCTCGGATGAAGGCGATGTTTCCGGAGCGCTTGTGGAGAACGCCATTGTGTCCGTCACGGACGTGCTGACGAGCCTGCGCGATGCCCTTGGATCGTTTCGGATGGGCGAGCGCGTTCGTGAGGGATTTGTCGTCGTGCTGGCGGGACCGCCCAATGCGGGAAAGTCGAGTCTGCTGAACGCCCTCGCCCGCCGCGACGTGGCGATCGTCTCGCCGCAACCTGGTACGACCCGCGACATGATTGAGGTCCGGCTTGATCTCGCCGGTTTCCCGGTGACGTTGATCGATACGGCGGGTTTGCGCGAGAGTGTCGATCCGATCGAGGCAGAGGGTGTCCGCCGGGCGACGGCTCTGGCCGAGAAGGCGGATCTGGTGCTGAGACTTCGTGCAGTCGATTCGTCTCCGAACCGAGCGTCCGTTGAACCGCAGGATCTGATGGTTGCCACCAAGTGCGACTTGCCCGGGCAAGTTGGCGCCGGTGAACTGGCGGTCTCCGTGCAAAGCGGTGTCGGACTCGATACGCTGTTGAGGAGCGTTTCGGAGCGGCTCGGTGCGCTGACCAATCCAGAGCCCGCATTGCTGACCCGCGAGCGACAGCGCGTAGCGGTTACGGACGCGGTGGCGGCTCTGCAGCGGGCAGCGGGTTCCGGGCACGGACAGGTCGAGCTGCTGGCTGAAGACATCAGGATCGCCGTGCGCGCGCTCGAACGGCTCGTGGGGCGGATCGACGTCGAGGATGTGCTGGACCGGCTGTTTGCAGGCTTCTGCATCGGAAAGTAGAGAACCCGCTGCGCGGCGTTTCACGTGAAACCTTCAGCTGAGAGATCACAAGAATCTTGACCCTCGGCACGGGGTTGGCTAGCGACATGCGCATGTCCCATTCCATTGCCACAGATCGCTATGACGTCATCGTCGTAGGTGGCGGCCATGCCGGCGCCGAGGCGGCGGCCGCTGCTGCGCGTCTTGGCGCGCGCACGGCGCTGTTGACCCATCAGCGCGAGACGATTGGTGTGATGTCCTGCAATCCTGCGATCGGCGGATTGGGCAAGGGCCATCTGGTGCGTGAGATCGATGCGCTCGACGGTATCATGGCCCGCGCAGCTGACCGTGCTGGCATCCAGTTCCGGATGCTGAACCGCCGCAAGGGCCCGGCCGTTCGCGGCCCGCGCGCGCAGGCAGACCGGAAACTCTATCGGAGTGCGGTTCAGGATTTGCTCGCCGAGCTTGAGCATCTCGAGATCGTGGTCGGTGAGGCCTTTGACCTCGATATAGTGAATGGCGCGGTTCAAGGCGTCATTCTGTCCGACGGGCGTCGATTCGCTTGCGGAACGGTTGTCCTGACGACTGGTACCTTTCTGCGTGGATTGATCCATATCGGCGAGAAGACAATTCCGGCAGGACGCGTTGGGGAAGCCCCGTCGCTTGGTCTATCGGCCACGCTGGAGCGTCACGCGCTTCCGCTTGGTCGCCTCAAGACGGGTACGCCACCACGGCTGGATGGGCGCACGATCGCCTGGTCCACGCTGGAGATGCAAGCCGGCGACGAGCCGCCGGAGCCGTTCTCCGCGCTGACCGATGCGATCACGACGCCTCAGATTTCCTGCGGCATTACCCGCACTACGCTGGCTTCGCACGAACTGATCCGCGCCAACCTCCATCGGGCGCCGATGTTTTCGGGCCAGATCGAGGGCCGAGGACCACGCTACTGCCCATCGATCGAGGATAAGGTCGGCCGGTTCGGGGATCGCGACGGCCACCAGATCTTTCTGGAGCCGGAGGGGCTCGATGATCCCACCGTCTATCCCAACGGTATCTCGACCTCCTTGCCGGAAGATGTGCAGCTCGGCTTGCTGAAGACGATTCCTGGGCTTGAAGATGCAGCCATGCTGCGTCCTGGCTATGCGATCGAGTATGATTTCGTCGATCCGCGCGCCTTGAAGAACTCGCTCGAAACGCGCGCGATCGCCGGTCTGTTTCTCGCGGGCCAGATCAACGGAACGACCGGTTATGAGGAGGCGGCTGCCCAGGGGCTCTTTGCGGGCCTCAATGCGGCGCGGCGTGCCGGTGGTGCAGAGCCGATCGCGATGGATCGGACGACCTCCTATATCGGCGTACTGGTTGATGACCTCGTGACGCGTGGGGTGACAGAGCCATATCGGATGTTCACGTCGCGTGCAGAGTTCCGGCTGTCATTGCGTGTCGATAACGCCGACGAGCGGCTGACCCCGTTGGGTATCGAGCTCGGCTTGGTCGGAGGCGAGCGTGAACGCCGGTTTCAGGCCAAGGCCGCGCAAATCGACGGTTTGCGGGTGCAATTGAAGAACCTCCGGCTGACACCGCAACAGGCCGACCAGGTCGGCCTGCAATTGAACCGCGATGGCGTGCGTCGGAGCGTTTATCAACTCCTCTCTTATCCAGACATCAGCTTCGAGCAGCTGGCAGCGATTTGGCCGGAGCTCAACGCCCACCCGGCCTCCGTTGCGTCGCGCGTTACTGCGGATGCGACTTATGCTGTCTATCTCGACCGACAGGCTGCCGAGATCGGGGCCTATCAGCGTGACCAAGCTCTGGAGGTCCCGGCCGATCTCGACCTTGATGGTATTTCCGGGCTCTCGAATGAATTGAGAGCGAAGCTGTCGCAGCAGCGCCCGGCCAATCTCGCGCAAGCATCACGGATCGAAGGCATGACTCCTGCTGCACTGACCTTACTGGCGGCCCATGCGCGGCGGGATCGCAAGCGCGCGACGCAAACGGCGGCCTGAGTCGTGGCTGTTGACAATGATGACCGCGCCCGCGCTCTGCGCTTGACTCCTGTTTCACGTGAAACACAGGAGCGGCTCGCGCTGCTGGTCGCAGAGCTGGTCAAGTGGCAAAATGCGAAGAACCTGGTCTCTTCGACGACGCTTTCGGATGTCTGGACGCGGCACGTCGCTGATTCGCTCCAGCTCTTCGCATTGGCGCCTGACGCCAGAACCTGGCTCGATCTCGGCTCAGGCGGTGGATTTCCCGGACTTGTGATCGGGATCTGTCTTGCCGAACAGGGGCAAGGCCGAATCCATCTGGTCGAGAGCAATGCGCGCAAATGCGCCTTTTTGCGCCACGCGGCCCGGGTGACCGGTGCGCCTGTGACGGTTCATGCCTCGCGGATCGAGGATATCGTTGGGGAGTTCACAGAAAAAGTCGACGTCGTGACGGCCCGGGCGCTCGCACCGCTCCCGATTCTGCTAGGATGGTGCAAGGAGTTGTTGAGAACCGGGACACTTGGGCTCTTTCCCAAGGGACAATATCTAGATGCTGAATTGACCGAAGCGTCTAAATATTGGAAGATTCAGGCCTCGACAGTTGTCTCCGTGACAGATCCGGCAGCTCGCATTCTGTTGATTCGCGAGGCCGAGCAGCGGGCTGATACATGACCGATCTGACTCCCATTACCCTTCCCCCCCGCCGGCCACGTGTGCTGGTGCTCGCCAATCAGAAGGGCGGCGTCGGCAAGACGACGACGGCCATCAATCTCGGCACGGCGCTCGCCGCGATCGGTGAGAAGGTGATGATCGTCGATCTCGATCCGCAGGGGAATGCCTCGACCGGGCTCGGCGTTGACCGGAAGAGCCGGCAATCCTCGACCTATGATGTGCTCTGCGGCGATATCGGCCTTGGTCAGGCGCTGCAGGAAACCGCTGTACCTGGTTTGTTCATCGCGCCGTCGACGCTCGATCTGCTTGGTGTCGAGCTCGAGATCGCCAGTGCCAAGGATCGCACCCAGCGCCTCAAGAAGGCGATCGACGAAATTTCCGACGATCAGCGCTGTGCGGACCTGACCTATATTCTGATCGACTGCCCGCCTTCGCTCAGCCTGATCACCATCAATGCGATGACGGCAGCCGACGCCGTGCTTGTGCCGCTGCAATGCGAGTTCTTCGCGCTGGAGGGCCTCAGCCAGCTGCTCAAGACGGTCGAGCAGGTTCGCAATGGGCTCAATCCGCGCCTGATCATTCAGGGCGTGGTCCTGACCATGTTCGACCCGCGCAACAATCTCTCCGGTCAGGTCATGGCCGACGTTCGCGAGTTTTTGGGCGACAAGGTCTATGAGACCGTGATCCCGCGCAATGTCCGGGTTTCGGAAGCCCCGTCCTACGGCAAGCCCGCCCTGCTCTACGATCTCCGCTGTGCCGGCTCGCAGGCCTATTTGCGGCTGGCATCCGAAGTCATCAGGCGGGAGCGTGCGCTGCGCGCCGCTGCCTGAACTCATTTCGTATTTAGTATCAAGAGGTTGAATTATGGCCGAGGAACAGGGACGTTCACGTCTTGGCCGGGGTCTCGCCGCTCTGATTGGAGATGTCGGCGACGAGATCGGAGCGCTCGAGCGTGCCAGAGGCCAGCGTCGGGTTCCAGTCGAGTTCCTGCGGCCGAGCGCGCGGAATCCGCGGCGCAGTTTCGCGGATGACGAGCTCGAGGATCTGACGGCTTCCGTGCGCGAGCGCGGGATCCTGCAGCCGATCATCGTGCGCCCGCTCAAGGGCATGGCCKACGCCTATGAGATCATCGCCGGCGAACGGCGTTGGCGTGCCGCGCAGCGCGCCGGCCTGCATGAGGTTCCCGTCATCCAGGTCGAGGCTGACGACCGCGAGGCGCTGGAAATCGCCATCGTCGAGAACGTCCAGCGCAGCGACCTGAACGCGATCGAAGAGGCCGCCGGGTACGAGCGCCTGATTGCCGAATTCAGCTATACCCAGAACGATCTGGCCCGCGTCATCGGCAAGAGCCGAAGCCATGTCGCGAATACGCTGCGCCTTTCAAAACTGCCGGAGCCTGTCCGGCGGATGGTGGCTGAGGGCGCCGTTTCGGCGGGCCACGCGCGCGCGCTGCTCTCGGTCGCGGATCCTGAGCTGATGGCGCGCAAGATCGTCGATGAGGGCCTCAGCGTCCGCGACATCGAACGGTTGGTGCAGGAAGAGGCGCGGGGTGAGAGCAGGAGCTCCCCTGGCAAGCCGAAACTCGACAAGGATCCGGACACCCGCGCGTTGGAAAAGGCGCTCGAGGAGGTTCTCGGGCTATCAGTGTCGATCCAGCACCGTCCGAGCGGCGGAGGCGACATGAAGATCGGCTACAAGACGCTCGATCAGCTCGATGCCCTGTGTCGGCGCCTGAAAGCCTGATCAGGCCCCTTGCGCTTACTCGCTAGGAACCGCGCCCGCCGCTCTGTGCCAGCCGGGCGAGGGTCCAAAGGGTGCGTGCAGCGGTTGGACGGGCGAGTTCGCCATCGCGCCTGACCGCAAGAGTTGCGGTTCCCAGAATGCCGACCGCTTCGGTGAGCTTCTGCACGGACCATACGTTCAACGCCGCTTCAGCGGCCGCCATGCGGGGAAAGGGCAGCCGCATGCTGGAGACCGCGTCCCGGGCGCTGCGGCCGCCATCGACGCTCTGACGGGCTTTCAGCAGCGTCAGGGCGTGGCGTAGCAAGCCGCCAAGCATCACCCCGGAATCGAGGCCTTCGCTCGACAGCTTCGCGAGCGCCAGATCGAGCACGGCCAGACGGCCGGCGAAGACCGCATCGACGAGCGCAGCCTGCTCGCGTTGTGCCGTATCGCCGACGACCGCCTCGATATGCGCTTCGGTGACGGCTGGATCTGCGCCAACATAGAGCAGAAGCTTTTCGATCTCGCGGCGCGATGTCTGGCGATCGCCGCCCAATAGCCCGGACAGCTGTTCGCGCGTGGTGCGGTCGATCGATTTGCCGGCAGCCCGGACCATTTCATCGATGATACTACCAAGATCGCGCGCCGCATCGCCGTAGCAGGGCACGGCGAGGGCCGTTCGTGCCTTCTCACAGGCCTGGCGCAGGGGATTGGTGCGTTGGAGATCACCCGCTTCGACGATGACGATCGCGTCCTGCGATGGCGTTGACAGCAGCGGCTCGACCGCCGCGAGCAGCAGCTTCGATGTCGGTGACACGCGAATGGCACGCCGGCCGCCGAACAGGCCGATCGTATTGGCTTCGTCTACCAGCTTGAGGGGATCGGCAGCGACATCATCGCCATCCATGCGAATGAGCTGGAAGGCATCGTTGATATCGTCGACGCTGGCGCGTGCGAGCGCTGTCGCCCGCTCGGAGACAAGGCCGGAATCGGGTCCATAGATCAGGATGAGGCGCCAGGCCGGGTCCAGCTTGGTCAGGGCCCGGTCGGCCTCATGCGCCTTGATGGCGACCATTGCCTGTCGTCCGGCTCAGCCGCCGACGAGATCGGCGGCGATCTGCCCTTGGATCAGGGTTGCCAGCGACTTGCCGGCTCGAATCTGGGCATCTCGTGCTGCGCGGACCGTGGAAAAACGCTGCTGGGAGCGTTCATAGGGCGCGCGCGTTATGGTCGTGCCGGAGGATACGACCTCTCCTGTACCTTCCCGGACGAGCGACCAGGTGGCTGTCGCGACGAGAACGGCGGAGTCGGCGCGGCCACTGACGTAGTCGACGGTGACKACTTCGATCGATTCCCGGATCGAGGCCTGGAGCTTCAGGCGCTTCGGACCAGTGGCCTCTCCGGCTCCGCCGCCGTCGAGTTCGAAGACGAGTTCGTTCCGCAGGTAATGCCCGACCAGGCCCTTGATCTCGGGGACCTCGATATTCCTGAGCGCCGCCTTGACGCTGCCGCCGACGGTGCTGGTGGTATTCTCGGCATAGAGCGGGCGCAGGCACCCACCAGCAAGCGCGGCGGCGCCGAGTGCGGCGGCCAGCATGAGGCGGCGGGTAGGCACACCGCKACCAGGTCGGCAGCGGTGCGAATCAGACGACGACATTCACAATTCTCCCCGGCACCACGATGATCTTCCGGATCGGGCGATCGTCCAGGGCTTTGATGACGGCCTGGGATGACCGAACGATGGCTTCGACGGAGACCGTATCCGCATCGGCCGGCACGGTCACCTCTGCGCGCTTCTTGCCGTTGATCTGGACCGGCAGCGTGACGCTGTCGTCACGGAGCAGTTCGGCGTCAGCCACCGGCCAGGAGGCTTCGCCAACGAGGCCGGGTTGGCCGAGCGCGTGCCAGCACTCCTCGGCAAGATGCGGCATCATCGGCGCGACAAGCTGCGTGACGATGGCGGCCGCCTCGTGCAGCGCAAACGCCATATCGCTGGCAAGCGCGGGATCCTCGGCAGCTCCGTCGAGCGCCTTCGCGATGGCGTTTGTCAGCGTGTAGATATGAGCGACGCACCGGTTGAAGCCGAGGCGCTCGATATCGGCGCCGACGGCGTGCAGGGCACGATGGCTGGCCTTGCGCAAGGTGAGGGCCGCCTCACCGAATTCCGCGGCAGCACCCGCTGAATTGCCGGTCCGCTCGGCGATCTCGCCGATCAGCCGCCATAGGCGCTGCACGAAGCGGGCTGCGCCCTGAACGCCTTCGTCCGTCCAGATCACATCGCGATCCGGTGGCGAGTCCGAAAGCATGAACCAGCGGGCGGTGTCGGCGCCGTAGGAGGCGATGATGTCGTCGGGGTCGACCACATTCTTCTTCGACTTCGACATCTTCTCGATGGAGCCGATCTCGATTGGCGCCCCGGTCTCGACATGGAAGCCACGACGCTCGCTGCCATTGGCCTCGATACGGACATCGCCGGGCTCGACCCAGGTTCCATCCTCGGCTCGGTAGGTCTCATGGACCACCATGCCCTGGGTGAAGAGGCCAGCAAAAGGCTCGTCCAACCCGGCATGGCCGGTTGCCTTCATCGCGCGGGTGAAGAAGCGCGAATAGAGCAGGTGCAGGATCGCATGCTCGACGCCGCCGATATACTGGTCAACGGGAAGGAAGCGGTCGACGACCTTGCGATCGGTCGGGCTCTCGGTGCGCCAGGGATCGGTGAAACGGGCAAAATACCACGAGGAATCGACGAAGGTATCCATCGTGTCGGTTTCACGACGGGCCGGCTTGCCGCAATTGGGGCAGGCGACATGCTTCCAGCTCGGATGATGGTCGAGCGGGTTGCCGGGCTTCTCGAAGGAGACGTCATCCGGCAGCTTGACCGGCAGGTCGGCATCCGGGACCGGCACGGTACCGCAATCGGCACAGTGGATGATCGGGATCGGGCAGCCCCAGTAGCGCTGGCGCGAGATGCCCCAATCGCGCAGACGGAAATTCACCTTGCGCGTGCCAACGGGCTGATTGCCGCGTGTCTCGCTCTCCAGCCGGCGGGCCACCTCTTCTTTCGCTTCCGGAATGGTCATGCCATCCAGGAAACGCGAATTGATCATGCGGCCATCCTCGACATAGGCCGTGTCCGTGATGACGAAGCTTTCGGGGTCGACACCCTCGGGGCAGACGACCGGGGTGTTGCCGAGCCCGTATTTGTTGACGAAGTCGAGGTCGCGCTGGTCATGGGCCGGGCAGCCGAAAATGGCACCGGTGCCGTATTCCATGAGGATGAAGTTCGCGACATAGACCGGCAAAGTCCATGATGGATCAAAGGGATGGACCGCGCGCAGGCCGGTATCGAAGCCGAGCTTCTCGGCCTTGTCGATCGCTTCCTGCGCCGTGCCGGTGCGCTTGCACTCCTCGATGAAGGCCTGCAGTTCCGGGTTCCTGGCTGCGGCGGCCTTGGCCAGCGGGTGATCGGGCGCGATCGCCATGAACTTCGCGCCGAACAGCGTGTCCGGGCGTGTCGTATAGATCTCCAAGTCGGATTGGCCGAAGGCATTCGATTCGAGTGCGAAACGAATCAGCAGCCCTTCCGAGCGGCCGATCCAGTTCTTCTGCATCAGCCGCACCTTCTCCGGCCAGCGCGTCAGCCCTTCCAGGGCGTCATGCAGCTCCTGACCGTAATCGGTGATCTTGAAGAACCACTGGGTCAGCTCGCGAATCTCGACGAGAGCGCCGGAGCGCCAGCCACGGCCGTCGATGACCTGCTCATTGGCGAGCACGGTCTCGTCGACTGGATCCCAGTTGACCTTGGCGGTCTTGCGATCGACCAGCCCGGACTTGAGGAAGTCCAGGAACATCTTCTGCTGGTGGCGATAATAGCTCGGGTCGCAGGTAGCGAGTTCGCGGCTCCAATCCAGCGACAGCCCCATCGACTGGAGCTGCGTGCGCATCGTCGCGATGTTGGCGTAGGTCCATTCGCGCGGATGGATCTTGTTGGCCTTGGCAGCGTTCTCGGCCGGCAGGCCGAACGCATCCCAGCCCATCGGGTGGAGAACGGAAAAGCCCTTGGCTCGCTTGTAGCGCGCAACGACGTCGCCCATCGCATAGTTGCGAACATGGCCCATATGGATGCGCCCCGACGGATAGGGGAACATCTCGAGCACGTAGTAGCTCGGGCGCGTATCGTCATTGCGTGTCTCGAAGAGCTTGCGCTCATTCCAGACCTGACGCCATTTCGGCTCGGATTCCTTGGGATTGTAACGTTCGACGGCCATGATGCGCGGGCAATTCTTGGATAAGCGGAGCCTGCCGGCCGCTCCCTAGGAAATCGCTGGGCGCTTTCAGAGGAAACAGAAGGCCGTTTCCGCAGTTAGAGCGGGATTCGGGCGGAAAACCGGTTCCGGCTTTTCCACATCATGTTCTAGGACACCATTGCACGCACGCGGTCAACGTTGCGCGCGAGATGGAAGGGTTTCACGATGAACGATACGGTTACGCGGCTGGCCGCCACGCAAGCGGCGATTGCACGCGCCGCGCGTGATTTCGAGCGCCGCCCAGCAGATGTGACGCTGATCGCCGTTTCGAAGACCATGCCGGAGGAGGCGATCCTTCCTGCCCTGGAAGCAGGACAGCGCGTCTTCGGCGAGAACTACGTCCAGGAGGCCAAGGCGAAATGGCCGGGCCTGCGCGAGCGCTTTCCCGATGTCGAACTGCACATGATCGGCCCGCTGCAGTCGAACAAGGCACGGGACGCGGTCGCCCTGTTCGATGCGATCCATACGCTCGACCGGGAGGGCCTGGCGAAGGAACTTGCCCGCGAGATCGCGAGGGCCGGCCGGGCACCGAAACTCTTCGTGCAGGTGAATACTGGCGAGGAACCGCAGAAGGGAGGCATCAATCCGGGCGAGGCCGACGCGTTCATCGCGCTCTGCCGCACGCATCACGGTTTAGTGATCGAGGGGTTGATGTGCATTCCGCCAGCCGAGGAGCCGCCCTCGCCGCATTTCGCGCTGCTGGCCAAGATCGCTCTGCGCAACGGGATTGGCGGACTCTCGATGGGAATGAGCGCCGACTACGAGGCCGCGATCCAGCTCGGTGCTACCCATGTTCGTGTCGGTAGCGCGATCTTTGGGGCCAGGGCGTAGGGAGCTCCCTGTTTGCACGCCGGCAGCGGGTCGACCCGGCGGTAGTGCCGAGTCGACCCCAAGGCCTACTGATCGCGCTGAATGCGGATCCTACCGGATTTCCATGACGCAGCGCCGGGCGAGGCGCGGCAGCAGCTTCTCAAAAACATGCCGCTCGACAGCGACGCAACCCGCCGTCGGAGTGAAGCCAGGCCGGGCCAGGTGCCAGAAAATCGCACTTCCGCGGCCGCGAATCACCGGGGCGTCGTTCCAGCCCATTTCGACGATGACGTCGTAGAGATGGTCCTCGCGTGTAAGACGCTCCTCGGCTTCGCCGGGCGGGCGGTCGATCAGTCGATTGTAGCGCCGGTCGCTCCTATCGTCGCACCAGGCATCGCGAGGTGCGATCCTGCGCAACGGCAAGCTGGTCTGGGGGCGGGGCAAGCGGTCGGCGCGATAGAAGATGCGCCGCAGCGGCAATGTGGCGCGGGGAGTGCCGCCATCGCCTTCCCGCTTGGCGACAATGATGCCGGAGCGGCCAAGGGCACAGGGAAAACAGGCGCCGCCAGCGATCAGAAAACCCTTGCGGCGATCATGCACGGAGCGGACGATTTGCAACCGGGTTAGGCCGCGCCGCACCTCGCCTGGACCGGCACCGCCGGCTTGATCACATTTTCTCACGGATATTCCACCCCACCTGACTTGCAGTCGCGATTCAGCGGGCTCATGGTGCCGGAATCGCAAACCGTTCAAATGATTGCCATGCCCGCCGTCCATCATATTCTTCTGGTTGACGACGACCAGACGTTGCGTGACGCGCTCGCGGAGCAGCTCGCGCTTTATGACGAGTTCCGGATCTCGACGGCTGCGACGGCATCCGCCGGCGTGAAGGCCGTTCAGGCCGAACGGGTCGATCTCGCCGTCATGGATGTCGGGCTTCCCGACATGGATGGTCGCGAGGCGGTGAAGGTGATGCGCCGCAACGGCTTCAAGAGCCCGGTGATCATGCTGACCGGGCAGGGCTCGGACGCCGATACCGTGCTCGGACTGGAAGCCGGCGCCAATGATTATGTGGTGAAGCCGTTCAAGTTCGCGGTGCTGCTGGCGCGTATCCGCGCCCATTTGCGGCAGTACGAAGCGAGCGAGGATGCCGTCTTCCAGGTCGGCCCCTATACCTTTCACCCAGGATCGAAGCTGCTTGTCAGCGAGAAGGGCTCGAAGACCAAGCTCACCGAGAAAGAGACCGCGATCCTGCGCTTTCTCTATCGTGCCGGCCGCAAGCCGATTGCCCGCGAGATCCTGCTTCAGGAGGTCTGGGGCTATAATTCACAGGTCACCACCCACACGCTGGAGACCCATATCTATCGTCTGCGCCAGAAGATCGAGCCCGATCCGGCCAATGCGCGACTATTGGTGACGGATGCGGGCGGCTATCGCCTGAATCCTTGAGATTCCATGGCGCTTAACGACGACATCGCATTCCTGGCCAAACAGCCGCTGCTGGGTCTCATGGACCATGACGCCTTGCGGCTCGTGGCCTTTGCCGCCGAGAACCGCATCCTGCGCGCCGGTGATGTGCTCTTCCGCCGCAACGACGGTTCGGATGGTGCCTATCTCGTCGTCTCGGGTGCGATTGCGCTCATGAGCCGGGATGACGGCCAACCCGCCGACGAGGTGGTGGGTCCAGGCGGGTTGATCGGGGAGCTGGCGCTGTTCGCCTCGATCAAGCGGCCGGTGACGGCCGTTGCGCGCGAGCCCACGCAACTGATGAAGCTCTCGCGCAGCGTGATGCGCCGGGTGCTCGGCGAATCCCCGCAATCGGCTCAGGCGATCGCGGCTGCGATCGGAGAGAGGCTGCATGGCTTCATGGGCGAATTGTCACAGGTTCGCGATGCGCTGATCGCGATCGATCGAAGCTAGAGCGCTCGATCAGAGCTCCAATGTCACCGTGACGGGAACGTGGTCCGAGGGCCGCTCCCAACCGCGTGCTTCACGCAGGAAGGTGACGTCGCGCAGGGTCGGCTTCAATCCGTCAGAGAGCCAGATATGGTCGAGCCGGCGACCCTTGTTCGAGGCAGCCCAGTCGGCGGCACGGTAACTCCACCAGCTATAGAGCTTCTCGGGTTCGGGCCGCAGCGTGCGCGCGGCATCGCTCCAGCCAAGCTCGGTGCGCAGCGTTTCGAGCGTCGTGGTTTCGATGGGTGTATGGCTGACCACGTCGAGAAGCTGCTTATGGCTCCAGACATCGTGCTCATAGGGCGCGATATTGAGGTCGCCGAGCAGGATGCTTGGCCGGTCGGTTGGTCGTTTGGCGATTCCCCAGGCGCCGAGTTCGTCGAGAAAGGCGAGCTTGTGGGCGAACTTGTCGTTCAGGTTCGGATCCGGGATGTCGCCTCCGGCCGGAATGTAGAAATTATGGATGGCGACGCCCGCGGCAGCGCCAGCTCCCTTGTCGAGTACGACCGTCATATGGCGGGCATCATTGCGTCCGCACATCGCCATGGCGTCCTTCTCGCTGAAGGGCAGGCGTGAGACGATCGCGACGCCGTTATAGCCCTTCTGGCCGATGAAGGCCTGATGGACATAGCCGATCTTCTCGAAGGCCTTGGCGGGAAACTGCTCGTCAGGAGTCTTGGTCTCCTGCAGGCACAGTACGTCCGGCGCGGTGGTGGTCAGGAATTCCGTCACCATGCCGATGCGCAGGCGCACCGAATTGATGTTCCAGCTCGTAACGGTCAGATTCACGCAGTGGTTCCGGATCGAAAGGGAGCCGGAAACTGGGTCTTGGCAGCGGAAAAAGCAAGCCGCTCCGAAGCCTGACGGCGTTGCAGCCGCCGCCTCGTCTCGCAAGCAAGCCCGGCGCTCGAAATCGCTTGGAGGGCGGCCCCTTCAGCGCGTGCTCAGAGCATGCGCTCGTAGTTGATCACGAAATTCTTCGGATCGGGACGCCGCTGCGTATCGAGGTTGTAGAGCGAGACCGATGTCTCGTAGCCCTGGGGATCGATGACCACCCACTGCCTGAGTTCATTGGCCGCCATGTCGTAGTTCAGGGTGATCTTCGACGTGCCGCCAAGGGTCGAACGATCCTCGACGCTGACCGACAGGATGTCGCCCTTGGTGCTGACCTTGGTGATGGTCGAATCTCGGGCAAGGTCCATGCGCTCCTTGACCAGGAACTTCAGTGGCGTCTGGCCGATCGAGTAGAGATCCTGGGTCGCGAGCTTCTTGTCGCGGATCGCCACCGAGGTGCCGTCGGCGATGACTTCCATGGTCACGGGCGGCCGATACTCGAAGCGCATCTTGCCTGGGCGCTGGATATAGAGCTTGCCTTCGAAGCGGCGGCCGTCAGAGGCGAACTGGATGAAGTCGCCCTGCAAGGTCGCAAAGCCATTGAAATAGGCATTGAGACGCTCGACAGCTTCCTGCTGTGTGAGCGGGGCTGAATGCTTGCTGGTGGTCGACTTGACCGGGACGGCAGCCGGACGGGGCTGTTCGGCGGCGACCGTGGTGATGACCGGAGCGGAGGTTGCCTCCGCGGTCCGCGGCAGGCCAAGCCCCGGCGGTCGCATGGGCGGCAGCGGGATCGCGCGGGGAGCTGCCGGCTTTGCGGCCGGCGCTGCGGGTTTGGCCTGAAGATCAAGCGGCTGGGCCGCGAGCGGGCCAGACGCAATGGCGAGCCCAAGCGCGACAAAGGCGCCGAGCGAAGCCTGCATTGGCGAAACGCGTGTCATGAGCAAAGCTGCTCCGATGCTGGGGCCATATCGGCCTGGATGTTCGCGTCATTGCCTGATGCGGGCAATGACTGGAGGCGGGCGAAATGGCCCGCCGCCTCAGGTAAACGCATCAACCACCGTATGAGTTGCACTTCAGCGTGGCAATTTGAGGACCTGCCGTCTCTCTGCCGTCCGCTCAATCCTCGTCTTCCCTGGCGCGGCTGGCCTCGACGAGGATCTCTCGCTTGCCGGCGTGGTTGGCGGGGCCGACGATGCCCTCGTTCTCCATGCGCTCCATGATCGAGGCGGCGCGGTTGTAGCCGATCTGCAGGCGGCGCTGGATATACGAGGTCGAGGCCTTCTTGTCGCGCAGCACGACCGCGACCGCGTGACCGCGTCGAGATAGTCCGGCCGGCCTTGCGTCTTCAGATGCGCCACGACCTTCTCGACCTCGGCATCCGAGACGAACGGCCCGTGCACGCGGGTGATGCGGCCGCCRCCGGCCATGTAGAGCATGTCGCCCTGGCCGAGCAGCTGCTCGGCGCCCATCTCGCCGAGAATGGTGCGGCTGTCGATCTTCGAGGTGACCTGGAACGAGATGCGGGTCGGGAAATTGGCYTTGATCGTGCCGGTGATGACGTCGACCGAGGGCCGCTGGGTCGCCAGCACGACATGGATGCCGGCGGCGCGCGCCATCTGCGCCAGGCGCTGGATCGTGCCCTCGATTTCCTTGCCGGCGACCATCATCAGGTCGGCCATCTCGTCGACGATGACGACGATATAGGGCAGGGGCCCCAGATCCATCACCTCTTCTTCGTAGATCGCCTCGCCGGAATGCTTGTCGAAGCCGGTCTGCACGGTGCGYGTGATGATCTCGCCGGCAGCCAGCGCCTCGCCGACCCGGACATTGAAGCCGTCGATGTTGCGCACRCCGAGCYTCGACATCTTCTTGTAGCGCTCCTCCATCTCGCGCACCGCCCATTTCAGCGCGACCACCGCCTTCTTCGGGTCGGTGACGACGGGGGTGAGCAGATGCGGGATGCCGTCATAGACGGAGAGCTCGAGCATCTTGGGRTCGACCATGATCAGCCGGCACTGYKCGGGSKTSAGCCGGTAGAGGATCGACAGGATCATGGTGTTGATCGCGACCGACTTGCCCGAGCCGGTGGTGCCGGCGACGAGCAGATGCGGCATGCGGGCAAGATCGGCGATCACCGGCTCGCCGCCGATGGTCTTGCCGAGGCARAGCGCCAGCTTGTGCTTGGTCGATTCGAAATCCTGGCTGGCGAGCAGCTCGCGCAGGAAGACGGTCTCGCGCTTGGCATTGGGCAGTTCGATGCCGATCGCGTTCTTGCCCTGGACAACGGCGACACGCGCCGAGATCGCGCTCATCGAGCGCGCGATGTCGTCGGCCAGCGAGATCACCCGCGACGACTTGGTCCCCGGCGCCGGCTCGAGCTCGTAGAGCGTCACGACAGGGCCCGGGCGAACCTGGCTGATCTCGCCGCGCACGCCAAAGTCCTCGAGCACCCCTTCGAGCAGGGTCGCATTCTGCTCCAGCGCATCCGTCGAGATGGCTGTCGAGGGGACCTTCTTCGGTTCGGCAAGATAGGTCAGCGGCGGCAGCTCGAAATGATCGCGATCGAGCAGGGACGGCTGGGCCTCGCGCGACAGACGCTTGCCAGGCTTGGGAGCAGCGGGCCGGGCGGTGACGCGCGGAGCATTGAGATCGCGCAGGTCCTGCGGTTCATCATCATCGTCGATATCGCCATCGGGAAAGTCGACKACGCGACTGGCCGGACGCGGGCTGGGCAACGGCTCGGGGGCGAAGACTGGAGGGGCAGCGCGGGCCGCAGCTTCGTTGAACTGCGGTTCGCGGCGTACGCGGCTGACGGGCTGGTTGCCAGCGGAGCCAGTGGCGCTGACGGCCGGTTCCGGCGGGTGCGGCAGGCGACGCAGGATCGCGCCCTTGAGCGCCATTGCGCCATGGGCAAGCCAGCCGACAAGGATGACGGCGAAACCGGGCTCGTCGTCGCGACGCTCCTCGGTCTCGGCCCAGGACTCGTCTTCGTCGTCGCTGTCATTGACCGGATCTTCGTCGGTGACGAAGCCGAAGCCCGCGGCGGCGGTCACGGCGAGAATTGCTATACCGGCATAGAGAAAAGCGACAAGGCCGCCGAGGGCGCTGCCTGCGATGCCGACGAGATTGCGCGTCCCAAACAGCAGGCCGTCGCCGATCACGCCGCCCATCCCGGTGGGCAAGGGCCAGCGCGGCGTCGCCGGAAGGGCGCTCGCGACGGCCGCCGTCGCGACGATACCGACAACCCAGAGACCGAGCTTGAGCGCGCCGCGATCGAACAGGTGGAAGCGCATCAGGCGCAGCGCCCAGATCAGCGGCGGGAAGAGCATGGCGATGACGCCGAGCCCGATCATCTGCATGGTCAGATCGGCGATCATCGCACCCGGGCGCCCGAGCAGGTTGTTGACGGCGCCGCCGGTGGCGTTGTTGAGGCTGGGGTCTTCAGCGGCCCAGGTCGCAAGCGCGAGTGCGATGGCCGCTGTCAGCGCCAGCAGCCCGAGCCCGACCATCTCCGACGTCCGTCGCGACAGGAATTCCCGCGCGGGATCGGGCAGGCGATCGATCAGGGATGAGGAGCGTCGGATTGTTCGCATGCCGGCCGGGCCGCCTTCCACAGGACTACAGGCCGCATCATACCGGCCTCCAGCGATCAGGGTATGAAGGTCAGGTTAAGACCCGCTTAACCTTGAAGGGGAGCGCCTCGCCGGCGGATCGATCGGCCTGCTTCTGCGGGCGGAGTTACCGTGAGAAAGGCCCCGGCGGGAGACCGCCGAGGCCTGTTTCACGTGAAGCGGCCGGAGACGCTTACATGCTGTAGGCGCGCTCGCCGTGCTCGGCGATGTCGAGGCCTTCGCGCTCCTGATCCGTGGTGACGCGCAGACCGACGACGACGTCGACGATCTTGTAGAGGATCAGTGAGCCGACGCCGCTGAAGACGAGCGTGAACAGAACGGCCTTGGCCTGAGCCACGAATGCCGGCCCGAATTCATAGGCCGCGGTGACGAGCTCGCCCGGCTTGGAGACATAGTCCGGGATGCCGCCGCCGCCGAGCGCCTGATTGACCAGGATGCCGGTGGCCAGGGCGCCGATGATGCCGCCGACGCAGTGGATGCCGAACACGTCGAGCGAATCGTCGTAGCCGAGCGCATTCTTGACGGTGGAGCAGAAGACGAAGCAGACGGCGCCAGCGACGAGGCCGAGCACGATCGAGCCCATCGGGCCTGCGAAGCCAGCGGCCGGCGTGACGGCGACGAGACCGGCAACCGCGCCCGAGACCATACCGAGCAGCGAGGGTTTGCCCTTGGCCGCCCATTCGACGAAGAGCCAGCCGAGCGCGGCTGCCGCCGTGGCGACGAAGGTGTTCATCATGGCAAGCGCGGCGGTGCCGTTGGCCTCGAGATTCGAGCCGGCATTGAAGCCGAACCAGCCGACCCAGAGCAGGGCTGCGCCGATCAGCGTCATGGTCAGCGAGTGCGGGGCCATCAATTCCTTACCGTAGCCGACGCGCTTGCCGAGCAGCATGCAGCCGACGAGGCCGGCGATGCCCGCGTTGATGTGGACGACGGTGCCGCCGGCGAAGTCGAGCGCACCCCATTTGAAGAGCATGCCGGCATCGGCGTTGACCGCGTCGAGCGCCGCGGTTGCGGCCGCCTTGGCATCGGGGCCCGCCTCAGCGACAGCCTTGGCCGCATTGCCGACGGCATCGGGACCGCCCCAGTACCAGACCATATGGGCCATCGGGAAATAGATGAAGGTCACCCAGAGGGCGGTGAACAGCATCAGCGCCGAGAACTTGATGCGCTCGGCGAAGGCGCCAACGATCAGGGCCGGCGTGATGCAGGCGAAGGTCATCTGAAAGCAGATGTAGACGTATTCGGGGATGACGACGCCGTTCGAGAAGGTCGCCGCGACCGAGTTGCCGTCGACGCCGCGCAGGAAGGCTTTCGAGAAGCCGCCGACGAAATCGTTCAGGCCGCCGCCGTGGGTGAAGGCGAGGGAGTAGCCGTAGATCACCCAGAGCAGGCTGACCATGCAGACGATGGCGAAGACCTGGGTCAGCACCGAGAGCATGTTCTTGCTGCGCACCAGGCCGCCATAGAACAGGGCGAGGCCGGGAATCGTCATCAGCAGCACGAGCACGGTCGAGCTCATCATGAAGGCGGTATCGCCCTTGTTCGGCACCGGCGCGGCGGGAGCCGCCGCTGTCTGGGCCAGCGCGACCGCCGTGGTCGCGGCGAGCACCGCTCCGACCAGCCCGGCCCGCAATGGGGTCTTGAAATTCATCGGTTGAAACTCCTGGACTGAAGGATCGAGAGGATCAGAGGGCGTCGCCGTCGGTCTCGCCTGTGCGGATGCGGACGGCCTTCTCGATCGACGATACGAAGATCTTGCCGTCGCCGATCTGGCCGGTACGGGCTGCGGCGGTGATCGCCTCGATCACCTTGCCGACGAGTTCGTCCGAGACGGCGACTTCGATCTTGATCTTCGGCAGGAAGCTCACGGCATATTCGGCACCGCGATAAATCTCGGTATGGCCCTTCTGCCGGCCATATCCCTTCACCTCGGTCACGGTCAGGCCATGCACGCCGATGGCGGTGAGCCCGTCGCGCACCTCCTCCAGCTTGAACGGCTTGATGACAGCCATCACGATTTTCATGCTTGGGTTTCCCCGTTTCCGCCGCCCGGATGTCAGCCCCGGCGATCGCGTTGCGCTCCGCGCGCGCCGGGAGCCCGACACACGTCACGGCCGGTCAATTCAAGGCCCGTGCCAACTGCCGGAGGGGGATCATGAGGGGATGACGCAAGGAAAAACGCCCCGTCGCACCACTCGGTGCGGGGTGATTGCCTAATAAACAGGCAAATGCTTGGTTGCTGTGCTTCTGCTTAGAAAGCGCTCATTCGCGGTCCGGACGCGGCCGGATCAGGCCTTCCTGCGCCACGGACGCGACGAGCTTGCCATGGCGATCGAAAACAAGGCCGCGGGAGAACCCGCGCGCGCCCGAGGTCGAGGGGCTGTCCTGAGCATAGAGCAGCCAGTCATCGGCGCGGAAGGGGCGATGAAACCAGAGCGCATGATCGAGGCTCGCGCCCTGGATCTGCTTGTCGAACACGGTCTTGCCATGCGCGATGAGGCTCGAATCGAGCAGCATCAGATCCGAAGCATAGGCAAGCACGCTTTGATGAACCGCCGGATCGTCGGGCAAAGGCTGCATCGAGCGGATCCAGACATTGAACTTCGGCTCCATCTTCTCGCCTGTGACGTAGCGCTGGAGCTCGACGGGCCGAATCTCGATCGGCCGCTCGCGCTGGTAATAGGCGCGCACGGCTTCGGGCATATGCGGCAGCACGCTGCGCTGCATCTCCTCCCGGTTCGGCAGTTCCTCCGGCATCGGCACGTCCGGCATCGGCATCTGATGCTCATAGCCGGGTTCTTCAGCCTGGAACGAGGCGGACATCGAGAAGATCGCCTCGCCATGCTGGATCGCCAGCACGCGCCGCGTCGTAAACGAGCGGCCGTCGCGGAGCCTTTCGACCTCGTAAATGATCGGAGTCTCGGGGTCGCCCGGCAGCAGGAAGTAGGCGTGCAGCGAGTGCGGCTGGCGGCCTTCCACTGTCTGGCAGGCGGCGTAGAGGGCCTGCCCGATGACCTGCCCGCCGAAGACCCGCTGCCAGCCGATCTTGGGGCTGCGACCGCGGAACAGATTGCGCTCGAGCCGCTCGAGGTCGAGGATCGACATCAGGGAGTCGCTGATCTGGGACATGGTTCTTCAGGCTCGACTGGCGGGCGGATTGACGGGCGGGCCGGCTGAGCCGAAGACGGTTCCGCCGTATCCTCCGCATCAGCACCGACGCACCGGGCGTCGTCAAGCGCTGGTCCAGGCGTGGTCGGCATGAGGCGCAGGAGCAGGACGATGGGGCAGCAGACCGGCCATTCCGGAAGGCGGATCGTGATCGCGGGTGGCGGCATCGCCGGGCTTTCGCTGGCGCTGGCGCTGAAACGGGCGCTCGGCGAGGCTTATGCAATCGTCCTGGCGGACCCGGCGCTTGCGGCACCGCCGCGTCAGGACAACCGCGCCTACGCCGTGGCGGCGGCTGCACGCAACATGCTGGAGGTGCTGGGCGTCTGGGAGGCCGTTGCAGGCAGTTCTGCCGCGATGACCGAAATGGTGGTGACCGACAGCCGCAATCCAGACGTGGTGCGTCCGGTCTTCCTGACCTTTGACGGCGAGATCGAGCCCGGACAATCCTTCGCCCATATGGTCGAGAACATGGCGCTGATGACGGCGCTGTTGAGCGCCTGCCGTGAAGCGAATGTCGAGATGCGGCCGGAAGGCGTTCGCGGTTTCGATGCGCAGGACGATACCATCGAGATCACCTATGCGGGCGGCGAGCGCATTGGGGCGTTGCTGCTCGTGGCTGCGGATGGCGCGCGGTCGCGGCTCCGCGAACGCGCCGGCATCGGTTGGGTCGGCTGGTCCTACCACCAGTCCGGGCTGGTTGCGACGCTGAGCCATGAGCGGCCGCATGACGGGCGGGCCGTCGAACATTTCCTGCCATCCGGGCCCTTTGCGATCCTCCCGCTCAGCGACGGCGGCAGGCTCGGCCACCGCTCTTCGATCGTCTGGACGGAGCGCGAGGAGAATGTCGCGGCGCTGCTCTCGCTCGACGAGGCCGATATGCTCGACGAGATCGAGCGGCGCTTCGGACTGGAGCTTGGGGAGCTTGCACTGGAGAGCAAGGTCACGGCGATGCCGCTCGGCTTTGGCGTGGCGCGTCGCTTCGTCGGCGACAGGCTGGCGCTGCTTGGTGACGCCGCTCACCTGATCCATCCGATTGCCGGCCAGGGGCTCAATCTCGGGCTGAAGGATGTCGCGGCCCTGGCTGAGGCCATCGTCGATGCCGCGCGGCTTGGGCTCGATCCAGGCAGCGCCGACGTTCTCGAAGGTTATGAAAGCGCCCGGCGTTTCGACACGGTTGCGATGGGCGCGGTGACGGACGGGCTCAATCGGCTGTTTTCAAATGACGTAACGCCATTCCGCCTGGCTCGCGATTTCGGGCTCGGGCTGGTCGATCGGATGCCAGGGCTGAAGCGCTTCTTCATCCGCGAGGCGGCGGGACTGGCAGGGGACCCGCCGCGCCTGCTCAGAGGCGAGGCGCTCTAGATGTGTAGTCCCGAAATCTGATGGTGCATCATCGATCCTGAGTCGTCAGGAGGAGGATGCATTATGGGAAGCGTTCTTCATGGCAGCGCCCGCACGACGGCGCGTGTTCGAGCCGAGCTCCAAGGGTCGAAAGAGAGCAGCCGG